>JAIFMU010000019.1 GCA_020048285.1 bacterium
ATGGATTCCTCCGTGGTTGGAATGGGTTCCTCCGTGGTTGGAATGGGTTCCTCCGTGGTTGGAATGGGTTCCTCCGTGGTTGGAATGGGTTCCTCTGAGGTTGGAATGGGTTCCTCTGAGGTTGGAATGGGTTCCTCCTTGGTTGGAATGGGTTCCTCCGTCGCCCAATCGTAGGGTTTCACCCTACGCTGGGATAAACCGGACCTTCGGCCCTCAATGCCGGATACCCACAAGGGGCATTACTACAGGAAATTTTACCGCCATTTCGGTTTTGAATCGGTTCGGGGCTGATCTATTTTCAACGGGTTAAAAATCAAATCAGGAGTTAATCGATGCCCTTATAAATGCGGTAGATTCGGCCTACGGCAAAACGAAGTTTGATTCTGAAAGCGAACGGGTGGCGTTTCTGTTTGAACAGAATCGGGAGTTGGTGAATCCGCTTGGGATGGGTGAACCGGAGAAGAAGACGAGGAAGAAGTAAAAATAGGGTCTCAACATAGCTTATTTTAGCAGTATAAACGATTAACAGGATTACGGTATGAAAATTGAGTCTATACGCCTTAAGAATTTTCGAGCGTTTAAAGATACGGAACTGAAAGACATTCCCAACTTTTGCGTACTTGTCGGCGCAAATGGAAGTGGTAAATCAACACTCTTTTCGGTTTTCTCTTTTCTTCATGAAGCACTCAAATCAAATATCACCGTTGCATTGGCAAAACTTGGCGGTAATAGAGGTATTCAGGAAGTTCGAAGTCGTAACAGCAGCGGTCCAATTGAGATCGAACTTAAATTTAAGGAAAATCTGAATTCACCCTTGGTCACCTATCTGGTACAGATCGATGATCCAAACGGGAAAGCCGTTATTACTCGGGAGCTTCTTAAGTATCGCCGCGGCAGTAAAGGTCAGCCATGGCATTTTCTCGATTTTACATTGGGAAAAGGGAGCGCAGTAATCAATGAACTTGATAGTATTAGCGCAGAATCAGACCTTCAGAGAGAAGAACAGCAGCTAAAATCACCGGATATTTTAGCAATTAAGGGTTTGGCGAATTTTGAAAAATTCCCTGCCGTGATGGCATTAGGAAATCTCATTGAAGAGTGGCATGTCTCTGATTTTCATATTGGGAAAGCCCGCCCAGAACAGGAAGCCGGCTATGCTGAACAGCTTTCTACGGAGGGCGAAAACTTATCACTGGTTCTTGAGTTTCTAAAAAACAATCATCCGCAAATACTGGAAACAATCTTCGAAAAACTGAAAGAGAGGGTACCCGGCATTACCAGTGTGGAAACCAAGCCAACCGAAGAGGGACGGCTGCTGCTGAAATTTCAGGATGGTGCATTTGAAGATCCGTTTCTTGCCCGCTTTGTATCGGATGGAACAATTAAGATGCTTGCATATCTCGTTCTTCTTCATGATCCAAAACCGCGTCCTCTTCTGTGCATTGAAGAACCAGAAAACCAACTATACCAAAGCCTGCTCTATGAACTGGCAGAGGAGTTTCGAGCGTATGCACATCAAGGGGGGCAGGTTTTTATTTCTACCCATTCCCCAGATTTTCTCAATGCCGTTGAAATCAACGAACTCTTTTGGCTTGTCAAAGAGAATGGATATACAAAGGTGAAACGGGCACGGGACGACGAGCAGGTCGCTGCATACATTGAGGATGGTGATAAACTGGGCTACCTGTGGAAACAAGGTTTTTTTGAAGGAGTTAGTCCACGATGAGCACACTTGTTTTTCTGCTTGAAGAAGAATCAATGAAAGCATATCTCGAACAGTTGCTTCCCCGAGTATTACCAGAGAGTGTTCACTTTCGAATTTTCGCATTTGAAGGGAAGTCTGATCTTGAAAAAAATATCCCAGCAAAACTTCGTGGTTGGCGGCTTCCTGACAGCAGATTTGTTATTATTCGTGATCAGGACAGCGGCGATTGTTTGTCAATAAAAGCAAAACTGAAAGCATTGTGCGAAGAGTCCGGGAAGGGAAACATTTCGTTAGTTCGTATAGCCTGTAAAGAGCTTGAAAGTTGGCATTTGGGGAATCTTTCAGCTGTTGAAACAGCATTGGGCATAGATGGTTTGGCTAAATTACAAAACAAGGCTAAATATAGAAATCCAGATTTATTGACAAACGCATCCGATGAATTAAAGAAGATTACCGGCGGCAAGTATCAAAAGGTCAATAGTTCTCGTAAACTTGGAGGCATTGTCGATATCTCTGCCAATTGCTCTACAAGTTTCCAACAGCTCATCAGCGGCATTCAAAAAGTGCTTTCAGTGGCGGCATAGTTTTGAGCAAGGCGGTGAATTTGGCCTAGGAAAACAGAAATTTGTCAGCGAAAGTGAACGGGTGGCGTTTCTGTTTGAACGGTATCGGGGGTTGGTGAAGGGGGAAGCGAAAAGTGTCAAGCCGAAAGCTTCAAGGAAGAAGAAGGGGAGTGAATGGAATTAAATCTCGACAATAACAAGAATCTTCAAATGTTTAGAGTTGTAGTTTCCAAACTATCAGAAAAAATTCCATTTATTGGTTTTGGTATCGAATTGTTAAATACACTGCAAGAAGAACAGCAACGAATGGTGACAGAAGGGCGATTAACAGCATTAGAAAATCAAAATGGCTATCATTGCGGAAATCTATTGATTGATTTTTCGGAGCTGTTTGAATATCACCTCCGATTTAGAAAACAATACCTCTGCATTTGTATTATCGAATATCTACAAAGAAATCTATCAGAGATTGCTACAGGCTGGAACCGAGAGATTGCCAAAAGTGAAATACTTGAACTTGTGGCTCAGAAAGGTGTGGATAATGTAGAGTCAAATACACAACTTGCGCTTTCTGAATTGTCCCGAGAAGGACTTATTCTTTTAATGCCACCAATGTCAGACCTGCATATTGAGTGCTTGACGAGTATTAAAGTATCAGAATATTTCTCTTTCAAAACTGATGTGTTGTTTCGAGATTGGGATCCTGAGGACGATGCTAAAGAAGTCATTAAGATTGCGTTCAATTCACCAGATAAGCGTGTTCTGTTTGAAGAACTTGAACATACTAACCCTACATGGTCACGTCATCGTATTAATTCGGCACTTCAGTTTCTGCTAAAAAATGATTATGTTCTACATTATGCAAAAGAGTATTCAGGTGGGGAAACGGTGATGTCAAAATATCGTCCCAATAATGAAGCACTCCAGTTTGCGGGTTTATAAGTAACTCTTGTTTGGCTAGATTAATAAACTGTAGTCGCAGTAGACCTTTATCCAAATCCGTTTCTGTGCGGTCAGGTGTTCCGTGGTTGAAATAATTCTTTCGCAACCGGTGCCCCTTCGAAAATCTATTTACAACAACAAAGGCGACCTCATTTCTGAGATCGCCTTTTGCACAGATAACCGTTGTTCCGATTACAGGCTCATATTGAGCGCCAAGCCGGCGCGCATTTCTCCGATTTCGCGAAGTGTGTAGAGTCCCGCGTTAAATTTGAAATGCTGGTTGATCGCTTTTTTTAGATCAAGTCCGAGCATCACTGGGCTCTCTTTTTTCATATCGGATTCAGATCCGATTTCGAGACGTTGATCCTCTTTGAGATATTCAACTTCGAATGAGACCGCGTCGAGAACCTTTCCGGCGGGGAATGAGACTCCCACGAGAACGGGAACTTTCGCTTCCGTATCCTCTTTCATGCCGGTGGCACCCACTTCGGCATAGAGTTTTACCGTTCCTTTGATCGCATAGTCGATCAGCGCGGTGGCATTCCACTCGGCGGCGGAGTCAGGTGTATGTACTTTGTTCAGAACGTTAGTGCGTACACCGAGCCCAAAATTCCCGTTTTCAGTAATGGGGAAATTCTGGAAAAGTCGTAGATAGCCGGTGTTGATCTTGGCATCGCCCGCGCCGATTGCAAAACTGGTTGAACCGGCATTGTAGTTGAAATCAAATTTTACAAAGTTTCCGTAGACCCCTTTTCCGGTGAAATACCCACCGGGGCCTTCATCGACGTAGTTCCCAAAGAAAGCTCCGTTGGAGTTATAGAGAATATTTCTTCCGATGCCGAAGGTCACGTTTTTACCCGTGTGGGTAATATAGGCCGAATGAACATCGAACCGCGCGACTTTTTCAGTTCCATCGTTGAGTATCTCGGCATCTTCAGGCGATTGAATCCCGCGCATAAGTTCGTAGCCGAATCCCGATGGATAGGCGAGAATGACCACTTCCCCGGCGAAATTTCCCAGTCGTGCTGCGGTTCCAAACTGCGCCCGCCCCCAGAAATCATCGACATTGTTGCTTCCGCCATTGTCGTAGGCGTCTTTTTCTACTTTGGTTGAGATCGCAAAGATCGGGTCGATAATCGGTTTAGCTTCTGGAATCTCATCGGCATAGACTGCAATGGCAACGAGTGCCAGTGGAATAGATTTCAGTCTCATTTTGTCCCCTTATGGATAGATTGAAAATGTAAATTCAGGTAAACTGTACCATAATTTTTGAAACTTTTACAAGTGAAATGAACGGAAATAGCATGAATATCTGTCTCAAACCGTTTCCGTTTACCAATCATCTCGCGGTGGAATACACAATTATCTCTGAATCGTCGGGGGTAACGATTTCCGTGCGGCTGTCGGGTGCGGTGGATTGTGTTGACTTGGCGGGAAGTTTCACCGATGAGTTGTGGCGAGGAACCTGCGTGGAACTCTTTGTTCGCGGTGAAGGTGAATGCTACTCTGAGTGGAATATCGCTCCTGATGGCCGCACGACGAGCAGTGAACTAACATCCTATCGGACGATTGTTCGGTCGGAGCAAAAGGTGAGCAGTATTTCGTTGGTTCGTGAGGAAAGGTCGGTGCTCTTTTCGGCAGAACTACCGAGTGTGTCAATAGAAAATCGCGAGATCGCCGTGGCGGTAATCACTGCTGATCGAGAAGGTTTTCGCATGTTTTGGGGGATTGATCATTGGGAAGGAAGACCGGATTTTCACCGGCGGGAAAATTTTTTTCGATTCACTTAATCTATTGACACAATGGCCGTTGTTTTGCGGTGATCATCGCCAGTGAGATCGCAAGAACGATAGATAATTCTCGCTCGACCTGCCATTTTAGCATCGTACATCGCCGAATCGGCAATCTCTATGAAATCTTCCGTGAAAATACTTTCCACCGTTGGATCCCATTCTGCCACACCAATACTGACACTCACGGTACCCGTCGCTGAATCGGGGTGAGGAATATTGCAGCGACGTATAGAGTGAAGAATTGATTCGGTGATTTTCCGCGTCGTTTCATCGGTTGTTTTGGTGAGCAAAACGGTAAACTCTTCGCCACCAAATCGAAAGACCATGTCCGATTCACGGCGAAGAACACCTTGGATTGTCTCTGCCACTGTTTTCAGAACCATGTCACCTTTGAGATGTCCAAAGCGGTCGTTATACTTTTTGAAATTATCCACATCGATCATGAGCAGGGCCGTGTGACTGTGATGGCGCTGTGCCTGTATCGTCCAAGTAGTAATCGTTTGATTGAAAAATCTTCTGTTAAACACTCCGGTAAGTCCATCGTGAATTGCTTGCTGTTGCAACTCTTCGCGACTTTCATTTAGCTCTGCGATTGTGGTTTCAAGGCGAACTTGAATCTCTCTAATTTTTACAAAGCTATAAATGAGAACAACATCTGTGGCTGCGGTGAAAAGAACAACCAGTGTATATGACCCCGCAATTCTCAGAAAATGGGAATTGTCGTAGGATATAACATGTGTTGCACCCTGAAGTGCCGAGGTAATCCCAAACAAAAATGCCACTAGCGATAACGACCAGATTGTTCCGATTTTGGGGCCTGTGAGAAACATCGCCGCCGCTGGGAATGTGTACATCCAGAGATAGCCATTTCCGTCTGGGCCGCCGGTCACACCGAGAAAGAGAAAGGCAAAATAAAAAACGAGAAGAACTGTTGAACTTGCCCAGCGAGGTACCGGTTTGTTCCGTGTTAAAATGAATGTGGCGAAAAGTGTGGTTGCCACACCGATTTCTCCTATTCCGAAAAGGGTATTTCCCGAAGAAATAGTTACGACACCGAATATCAAGAAAAATGTAAATCCAAGGAGAATGAGGATATTGAACAAAGGAGTTCTCCGAAATTCATCGAGTGAACTTTCCGGCGTGATTCCATTTGAGAAAAAGAGTAGGAGTTTCTCCATCCGATCAGATATACGGTCTGATTGTTGATTTGACTGCAATTGGCAACTCCTGATTGTTAGATTGGATAAGTATACTATCCAAATCGATAGTTTTCACCATCTTTTTTATCCCAATCAATGTGATCGCCGTAAGGCTTTTTAGAATAGTATCGTTTGCCCAATTCAACAAGAAGTGCATGGAACTCCTGAAAAAGTACAGTATTATGAGGAAGTGAGTCGTGAAAGAGTTGCTGTACGATTTTGTACGGCTCGTTGCCGGAAAGTATTCCGCGATGTAAGAGAAACCGTTTCGTGTATGCATCGATGACGAATGTAGGAACCGAAAATGCATAGAGTAAGATTGCATCAGCGGTCTCTTCGCCGATACCGCGCACATCGAGCAACTTCTGACGGGTTGGGGGTTCATTACACGTAGTGAAAAAAGTCGCCAAGGCGTGAAGGTATTCTGATTTTTGATTAAAATAGCCGGCGGGGCGAATGGCTTTTTGCAATTGATCCTTTGGTAGATTGAGCAGGCTTTTCGGATTGTGGAGTGCCTTGGCGTCGGCGAGATTTCTCAGGGCCATTTCGACGTTGGTCCAGGCTGTGTTTTGCGTGAGAACTGCTCCGACGGCGATTTCAAACTGCTCTTCCTGAGTTTTCGGGAATGAATAGTCGCCGGGGTGATAGCCTGAGTGAGATCCCCTTTTTGTGGGATTTGAACCGCTATGAGCAGTCAGTGGCCACCACCCTTGTGGGCCAAATTCAGCTAATAATCGGTGGAATATTGCAAGTAAATCCATCGTTTCTCCATAAATAAAAAAGGTGAACCGATTGATTCACCTTGTAAAACTCCGGGAAATAGCAACTTAGTGAAGCGAGTTATAAGCTTCGCGAGCTCCGATTGCCTGGTGGTAAAAATAGAGGTACTGTTCGCCGTAAATATCCCATGAAAAATCTTTTTGCATAGCCTGGTGACGCAGTCCTGCGAAATGTTTTGGCTGTTTAAACCATGTGCTTACCGCCCATTTAATTGTTTCAAACAGTGCTTCCGGCGTTGCTAAATCGAATTTGAATCCCGTGCCTTTGCCCGTTTCAGGATCATAGTTTTCAACCGTGTCCGCGAGCCCGCCCACTGAACGGACGATAGGAAGTGTACCGTATTTCAGTGAGTAGATTTGGTTGAGACCGCACGGTTCGAAAATCGACGGCATGAGGAACAGGTCAGATCCCGCTTCGACAAGGTGAGCCAATTCGTTGGAATAGCCAATCCAACTGCCGAATTTTCCAGGGTAACGACTAGGAAGCCACATGAGATGGCCTTCGAGTCCTTTGTCGCCCGATCCGATAAATGCAAACTGAACATCCATCTCTTCCATGATTCTATCGATCACTGGCATGAGAAGATGATACCCCTTTTGGTCAACCAATCGACCGACGATGCCAATTACGGGTACATCAGCGCGAACAGTGAGCCCGAACTTTTTCTGCAGTTCACTTTTGCAGAGTCCTTTTCCCGCGAGATTTTCAGAACTAAATTTCGAAGGAATGAGGTTGTCGTGTTCTGGAGACCATTCGTTGTAGTCACATCCGTTGAGAATTCCCGTGAAATTTCCTCGTTTCTTGGTGAGGTATGGCGCGATGCCAAACGGTGAGAACGGATCGGCGATCTCTTTTGCATGGGTAGGTGAAACGGTGTTTACCACGTCGGCAAAATGAACGCCCGCTTTGAGCATATTGACATTGCCGAAGTTTTCAAACTTGTCCGATGTGAAATGTTCGCCGGAGAAACCGAAATAGTGGTAATGCGAACCGGGGTAGGTTCCCTGATACTGAGCATTGTGAATCGTGAGTACACTAGCCGCTTTTCCTATGACGGGATTGTCCCAGAACCACACTTTTTGGTAAGCCGCCGCAAGAGCGCTCTGCCAGTCGTGGACGTGGATAATATCCAAGGGGAAGTTCGTATCGATACAAGCCTGAAGTGCTGCACGAGCCAAAAATGCGTAGCGACGAGGATTGTCCGTGAAATCGTTAAACGCCGCGTCGTGATACAAACCATCGCGATTGAAATAGTGGTCGTGTTCAATAAGCCATACTTTAGCGCCGCCAGTTCCGATAACTTCGTGAACCGAACACCACTCTTCGTGACCGGGGCCCATGTTTACACACATGGAATCGAGAATGACTTTTGTTGTGTGATTTTTCGCCTTAATTGATCCATAATAGGGGATTACAATACGGACTTCGTGCCCTTTTTCAGTGAGATACGCTCCTAACGATGATACTACATCGGCGAGGCCGCCGGTTTTCGCAAAAGGAACAACTTCGGATGCAGCAAAAAGAACATTCACAGGAACCCCCAAGAGTACAGATATTGTTTAACTGCTATAAAATAAAACCGGTAGGATGAATATCGGTAAACAATATGGATTGTTTTTACATTCTAGGCAGCGCATTTTTATAACGGCATTTTGTTTGCTTTATTGCTTTTAATAATAGATAATGAGTGTACAGATCTGTACAGAATGAAAGGTGGCATTCCTATGAATATCGAAAGAGCGTATGATAGCATTGATGAGATCAATGCTGAAGATCCCAATAAAATAACTGTGAATGGCAAAGAGTGGCCGGTGGAACTGATCTACGGTATACGTATGACCGAAGAGATCGAATCGTTCATGCCCGAAGCTTCGGACGAGCTGAAAGTGGCTGTTCGCGCTCAACACATTGGTCGATGGACGTCACCGCGGTCAAATTATCCAATGGACAAAGTTGGCTACATGAAATGGCGCACAGAACTCTATTCGATTCACGCGGAACTGGCGAGTATTCAATTGAGAAAATTTGGTCTTCCCGAAGGATTTGCCACAAATGTTTCTACCTATATTCGCGAAAAGGCCAAACGCAACTCTCCCGAGACTCAGATTGTGGAAGATGTGGCGTGTTTAGTGTTTCTTCGTTGGTATTTCGAAGAGTTTATGGAAAAACACGAACATGAAAAATTGTTGGGAATCGTGCGGAAAACGTGGGCAAAAATGTCTGACAAAGCTCACGAGAGGGCGTTGACTATTCCCTTTACCGATTCTCAGTTTGCATTGGTAAAGGAAGCGCTCGGCTTGTGAACCGTTGCGTTGATCTCCATCCCAATACAGAGCACTCGGTGGTGCCCCGTATTGGGGGAGTGATCGTTCAGCAGGCGAGAATGTGCGAGGATAACACTTGGCGGAGCAGTTCTGCTGAAAATGGTTTGTCGATCACGGCGGTGACCCCATCGGCAAGCAGTTTCTCTTTCGATTCTGGAAGATAGCCGGACATTATGATCACTGGAACCACTGGATTGATTGCCCGAATTGCCCGATACGCTTCATGACCATTCATCACCGGCATGATATAATCCATGAGAATGAGTGCCGGTGATTCTCCTTTTTTGATCAGATCAACTGCTTCTTGACCATTCAGAGCGGTGATAATTCGGTAGTTCTGCTTTTTAAGTGTTTTTCCCACGACAATTCTCATCGATTCTTCATCGTCAACAACGAGTATCGTTCGTTGCTGTGGCATAGCAGAGGTTGCAGTGGGAAGCTTTTCGATCGTTGGAGCTTCCATTTGTTCTGCTAGAGGGATCATTATTGTAAATGTTGTGCCCATTCCGATTGTGCTTTCCACAGTTATCCCGCCCTGATGCTCCATGATCGTTCCATAGACTGCGGCCAATCCCAATCCTGTTCCTTTACCCATCTCTTTTGTAGTGAAAAATGGTTCAAATATTTTGTTCATAGTATCTTCGGTCATCCCAAAACCCGAATCGATAACGCGGATTCTTGCATAGGCACCCGGTTTTGCCGGGAATCCGAATCCTCTTTGCTCGTGCGTGATTACCACACTATCGGTGGAGAGTGTTATGGTTCCACTCTCTTTAATGGCATCGCGGGCGTTAATCGCCAAATTGAGGAGTGCATTTTCAATCTGCGAACGACTGCAGAGGATTGAATCGTTGCACTCTTGGTTTTCAATAATCGTAATGCGTTTATCTACGCTGCGTGTCAACAACATCAAGGTTTCTGAAATGATTGCTCGCACCGTGAGTAACTCTTTTTTGGGTTGCTCTTTCCGTGAAAAGCGGAGCAGTTTTTTGGTCAGATCTGCCGCCATCGTAGCTGATGTTTTGATCAGTGCCACATTCTCTTTGAGTTCGCTTTGGGATTCGGGATCTAAATCCCACTCTATTAACTCTGCTGCTCCGAGTATTCCGCTGAGCATATTATTGAAATCGTGAGCGATTCCTCCGGCGAGTTTCCCCACTGATTCCATCTTTTCCGTGTGGCGAAGTTGCTCTTCCATTTTGATATGAGCGGTGACATCTCTGAAAATAAATACATAGCCATCGTGACTTTGTGCATCGGTGGCGATCGGCGCTGAAGAGATTGTAAGAATCTGTTCATTTTTCGTGACTGGATTTATTCGTTTTACCGTGCGCCGCTGTGACTTTTGAAGGAATTCTGAAAGTTCTATCGGCATATTGTCAAGGGATGTGAATACCAGTTCTTCGAAAATATTTGCATTGATCAGCGGTTGGTCGGGGAGAAGAAGTGCTTCTGCTACAGGGTTGGCCAGAACAACAACTCCATCGTGCTTGATTGCCACAATCCCATCGGTGATCGAGTTGAGCAAGGCGCGCAAACGGGTTTCGCTTTCGCGGTGAGCCGCTGTTTTTTGAAGAACAATTTTTTCCAGAGATCGGTTGGTGTTGTACAGGCTGTCGATGAACAAAAATACGAGAAAAAGGAGAATCATAACCAAAATGATGTAGCTGTAGAGAAATGATTCGCGCTGAAGTTGCACTACTGACAGTTTTCCGATTGTTCGATCTTCTTGAATAATATCAATTTCCAAGGGTGATTCGGAAAGCAGGCCAATGGAGTGAAATGTCTTTTCTCCTTTGGAAAGGAGGAGAGGGGTGGCGCGAGCAAATTCGTTGCCGGTAAAGTCCAATATTTTGGCAGAACTGTACCGTTCCAATTTCGAAGCGTAATCGAGATAACTTCGCGTGCCCTCTTCATCAAATTGCCAGAGATAATTGGCTAGAATCGAAGCGTGTTTATGCAGTTCATGACGCATAGACTGTTCGCTACTCTGTTCGTGAACAGTACGATAGATAAGAAATATCGCCACAAATATAAAAAAACCGATGATCGCTTTTTTTCGAGATACGTATAGAAAATTCATCAAAACACCTCTTTGAGATTGAAAGAGTACGGGCGAGTTGCGTTGGCTTTCTTGGAGAACGCCATAAAATCAATGCTCTGCCAGTTCCGCGTTGTTAATTTTGAATAGTTTTGATTGAGATTCGATGGATAAATTGTCATAAATGATTGCGAATAGTAGGTTTTTTTGTCTAGGGTACCGAGGTTGAAATGGTCGTGCGCCAGCAAAAGAGCCCATGCTCCATCGAAAAAATGTCCTCCCACAGTGGCGCCAAACTGACGGTTCTTGATCCGATCGAACGCAAAGGTCGCCCAATCTATGCCGCCAATAATTGTTTTTTTCTTTGCTTTACAAAGAGAAATGTACGCCCCTTCCGCCATGAGATCGCTTGCCGAGAGTACTACATCGATCGAAGGATAACGGTTGATTGCGTGAACCATAATTCGCTCGGCTTTTTCTTTTGACCAATGAGCGGGAACTGACTGAAGAAGGTGGGCTTGCGGATACTCTTTTAGCGCTCGTTCAAACCCTTTTTTGCGCAAGAGTGAAGAGTTCGTTCGCGGGGAACCTTCGAGAGCAAAGACGGTAAAAGGTTTGTTAGGGTGTTGCTTTATCTGCTGATCGAACAGCGCTTTTGCGAGAAGATACCCCGCGTATTCATCATCGGGGAGAATTTGAGCTATCCAATAGGGGAGTTTGTCCGATGGCGTTCCCAACCGTTTGGAATCTTCGAGTGAAAGTCCTTCGTTAAACAATATGGTCTTTACTTTGTATCTGTTCGCCGTTTCAAGAAGGACCGATGCGACACCATCCTCGTTGATCAAAAGGAGATAGTCGGGAAGTGGGCGGGATTCGAAAAAGTGAGACAGTTTTTCAAGGCCCAGAACATAATCACGGCCACTGTGGATAATTTCTAAATGAATGTTGAGATCCGCCGAAGCCGCTTTCATCACATCGGTCATGCGAGAAAAAAATGGGTCATCGGGTGCGCCAGGGTTGAGAAAGAGCACTGAAATTGGTTTGGAAAACAGTGATATATATAAGAAGAATAGGCAAAATAAGGTTTTCGAACAGAGTGTCATCTTTCCCTCTTTTTGTAAATTATGTCCAATGATACGTTTAACATGTTGAAAATTCAAGGGGTAAATTGGGATAGATTGATATTTTTTCCCGGTGTGATTCGGGAAATGATAAATATGAATAGGAACAATTTTGTGTTAATTGTAAGGAGAAAATGAAAACTCAAGATGTGATGTGTATAAAAGCTCGTACCAACTTTTGGAGGTGAATTGTCGAAAGATTCCTATTCTACGGGCTCAGCGTGCAAGGAAATACACCGTTATGTCCGGCCTTGCCACCATCTATCTTTATGAGCAATTTCTCGAATGAGCAATGTACAATTCACTTTTAGGAGAATCGATGAAACTTTCTAAAACAGCTCTTTCATTGACACTTTTTACTCATTTCATCTTTGCCGACCAGATTTTCACAACTAATGGTGATGAACTTTCCGGTACCATTGTGGAGCAGACAGATCAAATGGTACGCTATATTCCCGACAGTGCGATCGATTCAACTGTGATCACGGTGAATATTTCATCACTCTTTATGGTGAAATACAGCGATGGACGGAAGGTAGTGTTTTCCAAAGCGAATACAACTCCGAAACCTTTCGATCTCAGTCGCCGATGGAGCGGGTCGTGTATGGTTAAGGGGGGTGTGTTTGGGCTGATCAATGTTGATGAACGGTATTTCGATGCGGATATTATTACTTTGGGAATTGCACCGGCTATTGAATACCGTATAAATCGAATTGTTGCGGTAGGTGTGGAGTACATGGCATTGTGGGTGCAGCCAAATACGGACAACGAAGCGCGCTTTATCATGAATTGTAACGGACTGGGCAAACTCATTTTCCCCATAAACGAGAAACTCGCATTTCGTTCACAGATCGGTCTTGGTGTTTCAATTTGGCCGGGAGCAAAGGACACACTTGTTCAGGAACCAACCTTCTACGATGATCGGATTGGTTGGGATGTACAACTCGATTTTGGTCTTGAACATCGCCTCTCAGAGAAATGGTCACTTTTGGCGAATATCGGCTACCAAGCGAGTTTCTCTGATCTTGACACCATTGCAATCACCATGGATGGCATGATGTTGTCCGCTGGACCTTCATTCAAATTTTAGGCATGTATTAGTTCTCCGGCGTGGTGAATTTGCCATGCCGAAGTTCCCTTTTTTCGGCTTCCCCCACCCTCGATTCGGTCAACTCCTCTGTATTGCTTCGGTGAGAAATCGATGTCTCTTGCAATATGGTAGGTGAGCTCGTCGAACCGCCTGTATCCACGGATCCTTCGACAAGTTCAGGAACCGAATGTGTACATGTAATTCACATCTCATCTATAATAAACAACATCAATTGCACGCCGCAGTCGAGCAAGCTCGGAAATTCTTGATCCATTTCGCTACCGGTGATCACCATATGATAACCTGAATTGCGAGAAATATACAGTTCCTCTTGCTTTGTCCTGCCCGTTCTGTTTGGAAATTCTTCTCTGTTGATTGTCTTGAATCTTAGGGGTTAAACTCTTTCATATTCGGAAGCGTCATCATGAAAAATCCCGAAAAGGCGGCGTTGTTTTCTGAAACCAACGGCGACAGTTCCGCTTTCATGGCGTTGAATGCGGCGCGGTACGATTCGTAAAACGCCCAGGTCGGTTTGGAAGTGTATTTCATGTCGAGCTGACACCATTCGATAATCGCTTTCACCGTGGTGGGCTTGATAAACACTTCAGTTTGAGGGCGGAAATAGATCAACACCGCCGTGAGTATGGGCCATTTGTTCAGTTTTTCCATGGCGAAAATATCGTTGAGCGTTTCAAATCCGCGCGCCGAATCCCCGTGAAGTAACTCCTTTAGACCCCAGACGATTCCTTCCCGTTCATCGCCGCCGATCGACTTGATAAAGTCGCGGAACTTCGCTTTTTCGAAAATCGAAACCATGGAAGACTTGCCGATCAGTTTGGCGAAGTTTTCCACAATCTCTTTATTATGAACAAACTGTTCAATCGCAAACGACTCCTGAGTGAATTTCGAAATCTGATCCATTTTGTGTTTCGCCGCGATCATCACAATCTCCGGATCCTGAAATCCTTTGGGATAACGCGCTAAAAACTCCTGTTCGAGCCCTTTGATTCGTTGAATATTCATCCGTTTTCTCCGCTGTTTCAGTTTGATTCAAAAAACTACATAGAAACTGATCGATCCAGTGACATGAACCGGTCGAACTCACCAGTTTTTTCGCCGTGATCCGCGCTCTTCACAGGCTCATCCACACAAAATGAGATTTCCACCGCTTGCAATGAGTGCAATCGATTTCAGATCGCAATACAAACGGTGCTCTATTATTATTTCTTTTGATTTTGTAATAGTATCTCATGATTTTATCGTACTATCCCTAAATTCTATTATGATATCTCTTGATTATGTTATAATATCTTTCAATTGAATTATACTATCTCTTGATTCTATAGTAATATCTCTATATTTTATAGTAGTATCTCGAGATATTACTGTAGAATTGAATCAAAATAGTACCACAGTGTGAGATTTTATGAGTATACTATAAGAAATTATAATAAGAATGAAGAATATCATAAATCAATTATGCCATTGGATATAATAAGATGAAGAAAAAACAGAGTGAGTCAGAGATACTAGCAGAAAGTATGGCAATTGTTGAGAATAGTATCAATGAAGAGTTGATTCGCACCACCATGGAAGGCTTTGGGTACGATCTTGCACAATTTCACGAAGCGCAAACTCAAATCGCGTTGGTAGAATCACTTCAATCGGAGAGTCAACGTCGAAAAGGGGAGCAGGTTGGCAGTGGAGAGGCGTTCAAGGTCGCTTTGGCTGAGTTGACAGAGCTTCACCGCCGGCATCGCAAAGCAGCGAAACTCGTTTTTGAATTTCAACCAGAAATAGTGATGAGTCTTGGGCTTACGGGAAAACTTTCTCAGAGCTACCTTCCCTTTATGGCTTCGGCGGAACTTTTTTATGAACGACTCAGTGCCGAAAAATCCTTGGTCGATTCGCTTGTGCCGATGCAAATCACGGTTCAAATTGTGGAAAAGATGAAAGCGAAACTCTTTCAAGTGAAAGAGTTAAAACGTGTTCACCTTCAACGCCAAGCGGAATCTGAAAAAGCCACACTGGCAAAGAACAGTGCCTTTGATTCACTGAAAAAGTGGGTCGCTCGCTACATGAAAGTGGTAAGACTCGCCGCCGCCACGACAGGAAATACGGGAATCGTGTGGATGTTGGGACAGAAGTAGGGGAGAGGTGGGCATTAGATTCATTTCACATAAAATCCCCTGATTTTCCCTTTCCACCGTTTTCTTGATCCACATCAAGGTTTAATTTCTACTGCTCGGGTATATTATTGGAGTACCGCCGAAATAGAGAGCTATTTCCCGGTAATAGATGGATAACAACCATTGCGGGAAATTCCCGCTCACCAATAATCAAGGGGCTTTGTATGTTTTGTAATCAGTGTGAACAGGCAGCGAACGGAACCGGATGTTCAACAGTAGCGGTTTGTGGAAAACCAGCAGTAGTTTCAGATCTGTTCGACCTTCTTCTCTGGCAGACCAAAGGAATTTCGTACCTCGTAAACGAAGCGCGTAAAGCAGACAAAAAAGATCCTGAAATCGACCGTTTCATTATCGAAGCACTTTTCCTCACCGTAACCAACGTGAATTTCGATGAAGATGTTGTTGCGACATGGATCGGTAAAGCGGAAGCGATCATGGACAAAGCGGCGGCTCTTGCAGGAATCGACCGCAACGGTGATGTTCCGGCGGCGGTTAAATGGTCGGCAAAAGGAAAAACTGAAGCGCAATATATCGTTGAAGCTCAGATCCATCCAATCACAACGTTCCATGCGAATGAAGATATTCAGTCACTTATGCAGCTTCTGACCTACGGACTCAAAGGTCTTGCGGCCTATGCAGAACACGCGGCGGTTCTGGGGGCAACCGATGAATCAATCTTTGCATTCATCCCTGAAGCGTTCGCGGCTCTGATCAATCCAGCAACAACGCTCGAACAGCTTGTTGGTCTCAACATGAAATGTGGTGAAGTAAATATCACCTGTATGGCGATTCTTAACGCGGCTCATATTTCTCACTACGGAACTCCAGAACCAACTTCAGTACCGACGGGAACTGTTGCGGGTCCGGCGATCGTTGTTTCAGGACACGATCTCTATATGTTCGATCGTCTTTTGGATCAGGCTGATGCGGCTGGCGTAAACGTGTATACTCACGGCGAAATGAATCAGCAGAAAGAGTTTGATGGACAGCCTGCGGCGTTTATCTTTAATACAAACTGTATTCAGGAACCAAAAGCTTCCTATGCAAAACAGGTATTTACCACATCGGTCGTTGGTTGGCCGGGATGTCAGCATGTTGATGGCTACGATTTCTCTACGGTTATTGCAAAAGCAAAAGAACTTGGCGGATTTACGGCGAAAGAGGGCAAACCGCTCATGACCGGATTTGGTCACGATGCAGTTCTGTCTCACGCTGAAACCGTTGTTGGCGCAGTGAAATCTGGGGCGATCAAACATTTCTTCCTTGTTGGCGGATGTGATGGCGCAAAACCTGGTCGTAACTACTATACCGACCTCGTTGAAGCAGCTCCGAAAGATTCTATGATTCTGACACTTGCCTGTGGTAAGTTCCGTTTCAACCATCTTCAGGAAGAGCTCGGAAATATCGGCGGAATCCCAAGACTTCTCGATGTTGGTCAGTGTAACGATGCGTTCTCGGCAGTTAAAATCGCCATGGCTCTGGCCGAAGCGTTTGAATGCGGCGTAAACGATCTTCCATTGTCAATTATTCTTTCTTGGTACGAACAGAAAGCGGTTGTAGTTTTGCTCTCACTTCTTCACCTTGGAATCAAAGGGATCCGTGTTGGACCAACTCTTCCAGCGTTTATCACTCCGAACATTCTCAACTTCTTGGTTGAGAACTTCGATATCAAACCAACCGGTAACTCAGGGCGTGGAGATCTTGAAGAGATTCTTGGCGTAGCGTAAGGCATCAGCCTCAAGCAGCAAGTGCAAAGCCTCAAGTGAAATTCGATTTTCTTGCGGCTTGCGACTTGAATCTTGATTATCAATGGCATCCTCGATTGGGGGTGCCTTTTTTGCAAAAACGGTGTATATTTGAATCGAAAGAAGGAGGTGCTATGACCGCTCTACAAAAATTGGTTGAAACCTATGAACAACTTCCCGAAGAGCTTCAGATCGAACTATTAGATTTTACCGGCTATCTTGCTCAGAAAAACCGTCTTGACAGGGAACATAAAAGAGCGGAACTCGATGAGATGATTCGGAGAGATGGCCAGATGGATGAAGATCCTTCCTGTGTTATTGAGTACGATGACATGATGAAACGGATTCAACATGATTTTAAACTCTCATAATCAGCTTGATCATGATCTGCGACTTATTCTCACGCAATATCAATGCATTTCAGAAGTTCTTGCTCGCCGTTTTTTCAACGAGTATAAAGCCGTAATCGACAACATTAAGTTCATGCCAGAACAGTGGCCGATTGTCGATTCAAATCTTCGACAGGCCTTCTTACAAAATTTCCCTATCTCATTTACTATCGAATCATCGCCGACGATCATATTCGCATTGTCGGTGTGAAACATCAAAAGAGAGATCCTGAGATTTTTCGATCACTGGAGTGACCTCTGTGATCTAAAAGATATTCTTGGCGCAGCGTAAGGCATCAGCCTCAAACAACAAGCTTACAGCAAAAAGAGAAAGGCATCCTCGAATCGGGGGTGCCTTTTTTGTTCAGATGACCGAACCTTGAAATTTCAGCGGGCAAAACCTATTTTCGCGCGTGAAATCTACGTCAATTGTTCAATAGCTTGTGAGGTTCCTATGTCAATTTTTTCTATTATTTCGATTCCTCTGATCTCTGCGTTTATCGGCTGGCTCACCAATTTTGTGGCGATCAAAATGCTTTTCCGGCCCCATTCGCCAATCAAAATTCTTGGTTTTACCTTTCACGGGATTCTTCCGCGAAGAAAAGCAGATCTGGCAGTTCAGATTGGTCAAACTGTGGAGTCTGAACTGATTTCTCACGATGATATTCGCAAGGCTGTAGACAATCCCGAATTTCATAAACAGCTCAGTTCATCCGTAATAGGCGCGATTGAAACGGTAATCGTGACAAAACTTGGTTCAAATCCTATGCTCGCCATGTTTTTATCCGGTGATCTTATGAATTCAATCAAACAGATGCTCGCGGACGAAGTGGAAAAAGAGGTTCCACAGTTTATGGAGCAGATGTTTGAAAAAATGGAGCAGTACATCGATTTCAAAGAGCTTGTTGAACGCAAGGTGAACGAGTTCGATATGGATCGCCTTGAAAAAATCGTCTACGAAATCGCCGGCAAAGAGCTGAAAACAATTGAAAATCTTGGCGGCGTGCTCGGGTTTCTTGTGGGGCTAGTGCAGTTGGCAATTTTTGCAATCGCTCGATAATTTGTTTGAACACCAGTGACTTGAAATGAGGGGACGAATCGGTTCCCATTCTGCTTAAGGCTTTTACAACGAAAAGGAGACGAGATCGTTTATGAATAGATGTGTACTTTTTCTGTT
Organism: bacterium; assembly: GCA_020048285.1. Classification (GTDB taxonomy): domain Bacteria; phylum Fibrobacterota; class Chitinivibrionia; order Chitinivibrionales; family Chitinivibrionaceae; genus JAIFMU01. The sequence goes on from JAIFMU010000019.1 coordinate 19,059, forward strand.
GATTATCGCGACATTTCCACTCTGTGCAGCTGAAATTATCAGCCAGAAAATTCCCGATTCCACGGTGGTTCACGCACCGTTCGCGCTGGAAGTTATCATTAAAACCGCTCCCAACGAAAAGATCATTCCTGCTGATACGGCGGGGTGGCAGAAAACATTGCTGATCAATGCGCTGTACGATTCCCGCCATGAATATCTACGTGGTTCCGGCGATTTCTGGCGGAAAATCGGACACGCTGAAAACTGCTCAGAAAATAGTCGTCGTTGCCAGTGCAATCACGGACACGGGGAAAGTCAGTTCCGCTGAGTTTGGCGATCCCATGGAAGCAGGAAAATTTCCGATCAAAAAAGTTCTTGGATTCTTGGGGATGGTTTTACTCGCAGCGGCAGTGCTTGTCGGAATAATTGTGTTAATTCTAAAGTTAACCCAACATAGAAAAAACAAGTTGTATTGGGGAATGCAACAGATTCCACCCTACGATGAAGCGATGGAAGCCTTGGCATTGATTGAAGAGAAAAAACTTATTGAAACAGGTGAACTCCGAAAAGTCGTGTTTCTTCTTTCTGAAATTCTAAAACGATATATTGGCCGTAGGTATGAGTGTGAAGTTCAAGAATCGACCTCGTCGGAATTCCGGAAATGGATTTCACGTGCGCCACTGGAACGCGAACAGAAAAACGTGCTCGAACGGTTTATCGCCGAAACTGATCCTATGAAATTTGCCAATATCATGCCGAGCCTCTCCGCCGTTGGGTCACTGCTCAACGATGTGAAATCATTTGTTATCGATACGAAACCGGTAGAAATTTCCAAGGAGGAGAAATGAGATTCGCTGATCCTCACGCCTTTTGGCTCTTGCTGATTCTTATCCCGTTGACGATTTTCTATTTTCTACGAGAAAAAAAAGGTTCCGGGGCTGTGCGGTTTTCCGATACTTCCTCGCTAAAAGATCTTCCCATTCCGCTCACGGTGAGATTGCGTCATCTCATGTTTTTGCTTCGCTGTATCGCCGTGATTCTTCTGACAATTGCATTGGCGCGACCTCAACACGGATCGACTTACGAAGAAGTTACCAGCGAAGGCGTGGACATCATGTTGGTCATGGACGTATCGACTTCCATGCAGGCACTTGATTTTCAACCGAAAAACCGTCTCGAAGTAGAAAAAACGCGACTCAAGGAGTTCGTTGCCGGTCGCGAACAGGATCGCATCGGATTGGTTCTCTTTGCGGGACGAGCATTTACGAAATGTCCACTTACGTTGGATTATGATCTTTTGTATCGCTTTATCGATGGCGTAGACTTTGGCCAAATGACCGAAGAGAACGCCACGGCGATCGGAACAGCCATCGCCACCGGTGCGAATCGTCTTCGCGAAGCAAAGTCGAAAAGCAAGGTGATGATTCTCGCCACGGATGGATCGAATAACAGTGGTGACATTACGCCGGAAATCGCCGCCAAAGCCGCCGGTGCGGTGGGGATAAAAATCTACACAATCGGTATCGGGCGCGAGGGGGATGTTCCTTACCCGGTAACCATGGTCGATCCATTTACGGGACAAACACATACGCAGATTCAAAATGTCCCATCGGACATCGATATGAAAACGCTCGAAAAGATCGCCGCTCTCACTGGCGGTGAATCGTTTCGCGCGCAGAACAGTGAAGAGTTGAAAAATATCTACGCAATTATCGATAAAATGGAAAAGAGCGAAGTGAAAACCAAGCAGTATACGCGGTGGCGCGAACTGTTCTATCCGTGGCTCATTGCCGGTTTTGCGCTCCTTCTCCTCGAATTTATTCTTCGCCAAACCCGTTTCCGGAGGATTCCATGAAATTTGGTGCACCGCTCTGGTTCTGGGCATTTCTCGCCCTTCCGTTGATCTTTTTTCTCTACGTTCGCTTGGCCGTGTTGCGTCAAAGAGCATTGGATCGTTTTGCCGAAACAAAATTGATGCGTCGTCTTTTGCCGGAAGAGTCCTTTTCATTTCGCCCGCTGAAAGCGATTCTCTTTATGATCGCCTACGCCTTTTTGGTGGTTTCCCTCGCGCGGCCTCAGTTTGGTGTTCATGCGGAACAGATGGAACGAAAAGGTGTTGACGTTATCGTGGCACTGGATATTTCCAATTCTATGCTCGCCGAAGATGTTATTCCCAACCGCATTCGCCGCGCAAAGTTTGAAATCGAACGGATGATCGATCTTCTTTCCGGCGACCGAATCGGCCTTGTGGTGTTCGCCGGAGAAAGTTTTGTTCAGACTCCTATGACCCTCGATTACGGTGCGGCAAAACTGTTCCTCGATGCGGTGAGCACCGACTGGATCTCGTCGCAGGGAACAAATCTGGCCGGAGCAATCGAAATGGCGCGCAAATCCTATCCTTCAAAAACCGGAGCGGGAAAAGTGCTTATTATTATTTCCGACGGTGAAGAACAGACCGGCGACGGCAAAGCTGCCGCTCAGGCGGCGGCCAAGGAAGGAATTGCGATCTACACAATCGGTGTCGGTTCTGAAAAGGGCGTGCCGATCCCCGTGAGTAAAAGTACGAACAGCGTGGAGTATAAAAAGGATGCCAGTGGTCAGATCGTTATGACTAAGCTCAATCCCAAAATACTCGAAGAGATCGCTCACTTTGGCGGCGGAAGCTATTTCGCCGCCGGCGTTGATCTCAATCTGAGCGACATTTACAAAGAGATTGCCAAAATGGAAAAGACCAGTTTTGGCGAAGGAAAACAGATTCGCTACAAGGAACAGTATCAGCTCTTTCTGTTGATCGCGCTCCTGATGTTCCTCGGAGAATTCCTTCTTCCCGACTATATTCAAACCAAAAAAGTGTGGAGGGGACGTTTTGCATAAGTCACTACTGATACTTCTAACCGCCGTGGCATTTGCCTGTTCTGCCGATCTCTGGTGGAACACTAAAAAAGGAACGAAGCTCTACAAAAAGGGCAAATATGATAAAGCGCAACAGCAGTTTGATCTGGCTTCTGCTGCAACGCCAGCGTCGCAGGAAGCGCAGTTCAACCGCGCACTGAACATGGCGCGTACCGGAAAAGTGGGCGAAGCAAAGCAAATTCTGTCGGGGCTGAAATTTGACAATCCGGCAAAAGCGGCGGAATTGGCATATACAACTGCGCGAGTAAATGAGATCGAAGGGGATTTGGCGGTTCAGAAAAAGGATTTTGGCACCGCACGCACCGCCTACACCGAAGCGCTTCGCCAAAATGTGAAAGCGCTTAAAGCTAATCCTCTTCACAAAGGATCGCTAAAAAATGCTGAGATAGCGGGAAGAAAACTCGCGTCGCTTCCGCAAGATAAAAACGATGACAAAAAAGATAAGCAAAACAAAGATCAGCAGAATCAAAATAAGGATCAAAATAAGGACCAGAAAAAAGATGATCAGAAACAGGATAAGAACGATCCTAAAAATGATCAAAATAAAGAGAAGAAAGATCAACCAAAGCCGAATGAACCAAAAGAGGATCCGAATCAGCAAAATGCCGCAGCTCTTTTGGACAAATACGGCGATGATGCCAAAGATCTGAGCAAACCGCCGGTGAAAAAAGGGAAACGTTCTGGCGGGAAGGATTGGTAATGATGAAACAGGTAGCACTTTTTCTGTTCATTCCATTTCTCCTTTTTGCCGTTTCTGTGGAACAGTTTGTTCTTGAAGTAGAGCGGACTCGCCTTCCTGAAAACGGGTCTCAGATTGTGCGAGCTACGTTGGTGACAAATGGTTCGGCGAAGGTGCAACAACCGGAATTTCCCGCGAGTTCGAACTATCGCGTCGTCGAAAAAACGTCACAGACCAGCAGTTCTACCTCCATGTCGATCATCAATGGTCAGAGATCGGTGAAACAGGAAGTGATTACAGCCTTCTTTTATCGCATTGAATTTCCCAAAGCGGGAAAAGTAACACTTCCCGCTTTGACGGTGAATGTCGATGGCCAAAGCGTTTCTACAAAACCGGTGACGATAACCATTGGTGGATCAGCGGCGGCAGAAGCGGCTTCGGAAGAGAAAGCCCTTGTTACGATGAACTTTGTCAGCGCGAAAAAAGCGGTGTACAAGGGAGAACAACTACCGATGAAACTGCGGTTCACTTGGAAAGTGAAACAGCCGGTCCAACTCACCAACGAAGGTTTCTCAAAGGTCATATCTGAAGCCTCGAAGGCGATGGAGAAAAAGTTTGCACTCACGGTAACTACCAAGCAACCAGAAGTGAAACCGATGACAATCAACGGTGAACAGTTGTACGTGGTTGATCTCGATATTTCGCTCTCGGCTATCGATACGGGAACAGTGATCATCAAACCGATCGCGTTTACGTATCTCATGGGAAAGCAGGTCGCTGCGTACGATGATTTCTTCGGCCAAATGGTTAGCCAGATGCAAACGGTGGAAGCCACTGGCTATACTCCGAAATTGGTGCTCTCTGTCAAAACTCCTCCTAATCCTCCCGCGGGGTACACTGGCATTGTTGGTCAGGTGAATCTACGCGGTACAGTCAGTAGTTCCACGGTGAAAGCTGGCGAAGGGATCACACTCAAATACGTGCTTACGGGACGGATGAAAGGAACTGAACTCGGTGAAGTTGAGTATCCGAAACTTCGCGATTTTGAACAGTTCACACCGGAAAAACGGACAGTGGCTGACTCTTCGGGCGGAAGGATTTCCACGAAAAAAGAGTTTTCGTCCATGATCATTCCTCAGAAAAAAGGTTCCTATAGCATACCGGCCATTTCGGTAATCTGGTTCGACCCCAATTCCGGTAAATATCATACGGAAACTGCTGGGCCGTTCAAAATCAATGTGCTCAAGGGCGATGGCAAGGCTGTGGCGGCAAAGCGGTATCTCACGAAAGAACAGATAGCCACTGTGGGAACGGATATTCGCTTTATAAAAACCAAACTGGTTTCGGGAGAATCGTTGAAACCGTACCGATCGCCGCTGTTGTTCCTCATGCCATTCCCGTGGATTGTGGCGCTACTCATTGTGCTCTATAAGCTTTCGGTGAAACTGATGCCAGCCGGCGATGAACGGATCATTCGTCGTGGTGCGCTCGGCAAGGCATTCCGCCAACTCGACAAGATCGAATCGGGCAAGAGCAAGGGATCACCGGCGGGTGTGGTGGAACAATATCTCTTGAAAAAGTATGCCATTTCTGCGCCTTCCATGCGCCGCGATGAACTGCGCGACTCTCTCGCTCAAAAAGGAGCATCAGAACCGGCGATCGAATCACTTGTTGCGTTTCTCAACAGCGTGGAAATGAGTCGCTACAGCGGAACGTCTAGCGGTGTAACCCTTGCCAAAGAAGCAAAAGAAGTTCTTCGGTTAATAACCAAAGAGGTACAGAAATGAAATCGATACTCCTGTTCTTGATACTCACAGTAACACTTTTTGCTTCACCGGCTGATTCGCTTTTTGTCGCGGCGAACGCACTCTACGAAAAAGAACAGTACGATTCAGCGGCGACGCTCTACAGCGAATCGCTGCGGAATCACGGCGAATCGTCGGCGATTCTATTCAATCTGGGGAACTGTTCGTTTCGTTTGGGGCAGATCGGCGAAGCGATTCTCTACACCGAACGGGCGGCTCGTCTTGCGCCCAATGACAAAGATATTCGCGCCAATCTCGAATTTCTACGCACACAGATCACCGATGAACTGCCCAAAAAAGAGTCCAATCCGATCGCCGATGGGATTGTGGCACTGCACAATCTTCTGACGTTAAAGCAGCAGTTGGTTGCCATTTTTCTGCTTTCGCTCCTCGTACCGCTGTTCACTTGGTTTATTGTGTTTCGCCGGGGAACGGTACGGATCTGGGCGATCTACGGCGCGGGCACGGTTCTTTTGGCCGTTGCGGTTCTGGGAACCTCGGCGGGAATTAAGATCAAGGGGATCGAGTCGGTGCCGATGGCGATCATTCTCGATGATCAGATCGAAGCCTACAGTGAACCGACCGGCGCGGGAGAGTTGATCTTTACAGCTCACGAAGGAACTAAGCTGACTGTGCTTTCATCCCAAGGGACGTGGAGTCAAGTGGCTCTTCCTAATGGTGTTTCCGGATTTGTGCGGGAAAAGAGTCTCGGAAGAATCTGAAATTGAACATTTTAAAACTGAAAAGGCATCGGGTAACCGGTGCCTTTATTGTTGTAGGGTGATCAGTGGAACTGCTATTCCGTCGGATCTACCCGGTCGTAGCCCAGTTTCACCAGTTCGTGATCAATAGTCGATGTTCCCTCAGAATTTTTCGCGCGACCGTGTGCAGTGTCGATATCCATTTTGGCGAGAAGAGCCGCTTTTTCCGCCTGTTCGTAGTTACCGCGAATATTCACCAAAACCATGATTTCTTTCCATTGGTTTTCAAGGCCGCTTTTGCGCTCGATTGATCGGACAAAACCGCTGTCCATTTTGTAACTTCCCGCTTTAAACTGAACCATTACTGTGCCTCCGGAAGTGCAGGAGTTGCCGATTGCGGGAGTACCGGAAGCGACTGCTGGGCATTGAGATATTCCAGATTGCGCTTGGCTTCCACATTGGTGGAGTCGATCTCCAAGGCGCGAAGGACATGGCGACGAGCTGGTTCAAAATTACCAACTTGCGTCATGACTCCTGCCATGAGCGCATGCACTTTGGCATCGTTGGGCGCTATGTTGAGCATTTCCACCAAGAGGTCGATGGCCTTTTGCATTTCATTCTTTTTAATGCGAATCATAGCAATCTGATACCCCGCATCGAAAGAGCTCGGATCTTGACCATAAGCGCGCATGAGATGTTTTTCGGCCTGGTCGAATTGCTCTGTTTTCCAGTAAAATTCTCCGAGCATGCGGTGAACTGAGATGTTTTTGCTGTTGTATTCCAAGGCCTTGAGAAGGAGTTCTACCACGCCGGTGCGCTGGTAGGCGAGCATCAGTTCATCGGCAAAAATATTGTCGAGATTGGCCCGGCGGATCTGGTCGGCACTCCGCAGTTCTCGCATGGGCGCGCCGGGAATCATCTGTTCCATTGGCGAAAGGAACGGGATCAGTTCATTCACGAAGGGCGGATTCTCTTCGGAAGCAGCCGACGCGTATTCAAGTTCGGGGATCGCATCGCGGTAGGGTTTTGCCGTTCCGGCGAGTTTCTGAAGCTGATCGGGGCCGAGAAGGAAACTTCCAGCGAGATTTTCAATGCGGTTCAGGTTGAACAGGTCGCCGCCCCAGTAGTTGTACGCGAGATCTTCGGAAACGGGGTTTGTTTCGGCGAGCATTTTAATCACCGACGGGCGAATGAGATTGGTCGGTTTCCCTTTGAATCCCACAAGGATGAATTCACTGCGATTATACCAGAGTTGCGCGTTGGGGAACACTTTGATAAAGGAGGCAATGACGCGGCGGAACGTTTCGCTGTCAAAGGATGCCACGGGTACAAACTGCCCGATAATCCCTTTTTCGGAAAGACGGGCCGAAGCGCAGCGATAGAAATCTTCGCTGTAGAAACCCGCCGCGTGAGGACGGAATACTTGTCCGATTTCCACTGATATGAGATCGTAGGTGCGGTTGCCGTTCATGACAAAACTGCGACCATCCGTGGCGATCCGTCGAATCCACGGACGATTCATCCACCCGCCACGGAAATGATTTTCTGCGGCGCGGAACACTTCCGGTTCGATGTCAACGAGGTCGATCGAATCAACGCCGTAGAAGGTGAACCGTTCGGCTGTTACGCCGGGCCCTACGCCGATGACGAGAGCTTTTTCAACACTGTCGGCGAGAAGCATGGGGATATGCGCCGCCATGATCTGACGGGTTTTGCGCGATTCTCCCTGCCAGAGTCGGTCGATTTCCATGGTCTTGAACTGTTCGTTCGATTTGACCACCACCGCCGAGTGGGTTCCTTCTTTGATTGAAACCACTTTGTCTCCCTGTTTGACGAGGAAATCGCGGATGAATTTTTGTGGTGTGCGGAATAGAAATGCAAAGAGAATTACCGGCACAATGAGGAACCAGATTGTAGATCGCTGCAGTTTGCTCTGAAGGATCGCGGTAAGTGCCGCGGCGTAGAGAATAGCAATTGCAAGAAGGGCTGTTCCGCCAATTCCGAGATAGGGAAGAAGTACAAATCCGGCAATGAGCGATCCGAGAATCCCGCCAATGGTATTTGTCGCATTGAGCATGCCCGCCACTCGACCGCGCAGTTCAGTTCCGCCGCCCACCATTTTGAGAGCCACCGGAAAGGCTGCTCCGGAAAAGAGGGCCGGGATAAACATGAGAATCGCGATGAGAAGTAGACGGATCGGTACGAACTTGAGCGTTCCAATTGACAGCCAGAGTTGGGCCGGAAGAAAGAGGGCAAACATGAGTGTGGTCACGTTGATCAGGACAATAAATCCAAAGAGTTTGTTGAAATCGCGCTCTTTAGCGGTGAGTTTTCCCGCGATGATCGATCCGGCAGCGATTCCGAGGATGACCACGGCGATCGTGAGCGTATAGGTGTAGACAGTGTTGTGAATGATCAGTGAAAGGAATCGGCTCCAGAGAACTTGAGCCGCCATGCCGCAGAATCCCAAGGCAAAAAAGAGGGGAAGTGCGGGGAACAATTTGGTCGCCATAGAACTGGTTTCCACCGTTGGCTCACCGGCACCGAGAGAACTGCGCAGAAAGGCCACCGCCACGATGAGATTGCAGATCGCCGCGACTACAACAGTTCCGGTCATGCCAATCAGTGGGATCAGCGCAAATCCGGCCAGAATAGTTCCGGTGACCGCCCCGAGAGCGTTGATCCCGTTAATCAATCCCGCCACTGAACCTTCACGCCCTTGATCTGCAGGAGCGATAGCCATCATAACGGGGAAAGTCGCGCCTATGCAAAATGTGGGAATGCCGATAGTGATTGCCACGGCGAGAATACGGTAAAGGTTCAAGAGTGTTTCGGAGTGCTGAAGCGCGGGGTAGACCGAAGGCGTTATATGCCGAAAGAGGCTGAAAAGGAGAATCGACAGGAGTGAACTGATAGCGATGGCCAGTTCAATTTTTCCGAGCAGGCGTCCCGAGTAGCGCACGGTTGGGCGTGAAAGTTTCCAGTTCCCCAGAGCCATGCCGCCAAAAAAGAGGGCTGTCACCGTGGTCAGTGCGGGAAGTGTAGCGCCGAAAACGAGCGAACTTTCACGGATCCAGCTCAGTTCGTACATCAATCCGGCGATACCTGAGATAAAGAAGAGCGGCAGTATCGCTTTCAATTTGATTTGATTCTCCATAGAAACTCCTTTTTAGAATGGTGAGAAAATAAAAAAGGCCCTCGGAAGAGAGCCTTATAAAATGATAAATGTGAAAGATTTACCACGCTTCTTCTTTGGAACCTGAACCCGTGGCGGCTACCGGTTCTTGTGCGGCAGTTTTCGGAGCAGATTCTGAAGCTGAAGTTCCTTGATTGTCGTTGGAACGAGTGTCCACCCAGTAGCTGAATCCGATAGGGGTCAGCTGTGCTTCGCCGAATGTTTTTGCGGCGTCGCGATCAGAAAATCCACCGATGCGAATGCGGTAGTAGGTTCCGATAAGCTGCGGGGTCGGGTTCTGTACTTCAGCCACATAGACAGGGAAACCGGTCTTCTCGAGTTTTTTCGCTACTTTTTCCGCAAGCTCTTCCGAAGCGACACAGGAAACCTGCAGAACGTAATTGCCATCCTGATTGAATTTCACTTTGGATACTGATTTTTTCGCCGAGGCTTGAACCAGTTTATCGCCTGTGGCTTTGGGATTCGTTGTCGCAGAATCCGTAGCTAGTGCCTCTTTTGCCGCTGCTGACCCTTCGCTGAGCGCCGCATCGTCTACATTTGAACTGTCAAAGAATTCGTCAAATAGTTTATCCGCTTCAGAGGAGGTCGGTGCAACTTTCGCAACCGGATTTGCCGGCTTTTCTGCTGGAGCTGGTTCTGCTTTCTTGCCACAGCTGACAAGAGTCAGTGAAGTGAGAGTTACAAATGTCATCGTTCGAAATAAGGTCATGATTCCTCCACAGATAGTCAAATAATTTTTCAGAAGTATATAATGGCAACCGCATTGGTTCAACCACTATTATAAAGATACGGAACTAAATTACGCCTTTGGTCGATGGTATAGAGTCGGAGGCACGAGGATCAATTTCGCACGCTTCCCGCAGTGCACGGCCAAATCCCTTGAAAATTGCTTCGATAGCGTGGTGAGAATTTCTCGCCCGAAGAATATCAATGTGAAGATTCGCGCCTACGGCATCGCAGAAACCTTTCATAAAGTCATATACGAGATCGACTTCGAAATTGTTGATAATGCGATCGCGAAGGTTCTCTTCGTAAACGAGCGCTGTTCGGCCTGAAAGATCGACACATACACGGACAAGTGTTTCATCCATAGGAATATAGGAGTGAGCGTAACGGCGAATACCCCGTTTCTCGCCCAGTGCTTCTTTGAACGCCTGACCGATCGTAATTCCCGTGTCCTCGACAGAGTGATGGAAATCAATTTCTATATCGCCAAGGCATTTTACTTCGAGATCAAAGAGTCCGTGTTTGGCGAACAGCGTAAGCATGTGGTCTAGAAAACCATTGCCGCTTCCACTGATTGATTTGCCTGTTCCGTCCACGTTCAGGGATATAAAAACGTCGGTTTCTTTAGTTTTTCGTTGTACATCGGATTTGCGTATCATAAAAATGCTCCCAAGTTATCGATTATTCTTCGCCATAACGGCGTTTCATCCGCGTGATAAATGCCGCGCTATCATCTTCAACCGCATTGAGTTCGATCATCATGAAGACAATCAAAGCGATCAGTACTAAAAGTGCGATGACTAGCAGGAAAACAAACATGATTACCCCTTTTTTCGGATTGTTGAAAAATAGAGAATGCCATATCCATAATCCGTATCTTTTTTCACTGATCTATTTTCTCTGAAACGATCGCGAAATGAGTTCTTATGTTTACCATTGATAAACAGCTATTTGCTACAATCACTGAATATCTGAAAAGTGCTATCCCCGTGGAATCGTGTGGTTATCTCGCCGGTTCAGGATTTGAAATTACTGCATTTTTTCCGGTTGCAAACCGACTCAATTCCTCGACTGCTTTCTCTTTCGAATTGGTGGAACAGTTTGAAGCGGTCAGAACGATCCGCGCCAAGGGACTAGAGTTGATCGGCGTGGTTCATTCACACCCGAGCGGCACGGCGTATCCGTCGCAGGAAGATTGCAAGCACGCTGATTTTTCGTTGGTGCAACTCATCGTGGTTCCCGACCAAGTACCGATTTCTTATGGGCTGTTTCATCTTGCCGATTCGACCATTGCTGAACTTGATCTTAATGTGCACTGATTTTGTCTACAATCGGCCTTCTACACTGTGAAAAAACTATATTTGGCTTTACTGCTGACGTAGGAGTGAGCGATAATGGATCAATATACCGGTAAGATGCTCGACATTACAAACGAATCAGAAATTATTGCTTATGAAGAGGCTACCTATAAAGCATTTGTGCAGAATGACGATCCGACACTAGCGCTAACGTGGGATTTTGACCACAAGCTCAAGCGGATTCGTTCGAAAATCCCCTATGAACACCAAATTGTCTATCTGGTAAAAGAACATTCGCAGATTACCGCGGCGGTTGCGATTCACACCGGTGGCTTTCGTCCGCGACAACTAGAACTTATCGGTTTTGATGTGCCGTGGGATTCAACTTGCGCCGAAGTGATCTTGGTGTTCAATCATCCGCGTGGAAATGCTCTCCTTCGATTTGACTATCTCATGAATCAATTTGCATTTAAATCTCTTAAAGAACAGTTGATTACGAAACTCTACGCATCGGGATCACGTCGTATAGCTTCTGCGTTTACTTTTTTTGGATTCAAAACCTCCGGTGAAATAGTTAGCGGCAAGCATGTTGAATATCTCATGGTTTACACAAAAGATACTGGTGGTGAACCTCTTGCAGAGGCGGTTGAACTGTCACATGAAGTGATCCCAAGTATTACTGATAGAAACGGGATCGGTGAGGCGTAACCGCGTGGGCGGAAACTATTTTACCCTCTTAAAGAAAGGGTGATCATGGAAACGAGAATCATCGACGAACTCAGCGAATTCATGCGACTTGATATTTACCTGACCCATCACTATTCGGAAATCTCCCGAAGCCGCCTTCAGCAGGCTGTAAAAGATGGAGATATCAAAATCAATGGCGAACCGGCTAAGAAATCTCACGTCTTGAGACGGGGCGAAGAAATTACAATTATTGGCCTCGATGAGATATCTACGAGTGGGGAAGCGGTGACGATCATTCCCCAAGAGATGGATTTAGAGATCCTCTTTGAAGATGAAAACTATGTCATTGTGAACAAACCTTCTGGGCTTGTTGTTCATCCGGGCAATGGAAATCCTGACGGAACGCTTCTCAACGGACTGTTTTATCATCTTCGCAACAATCAGGGAACGCCGCGATTGGTGCATCGCCTAGACAAAGACACATCTGGTGTTATCATGTGTGCGAAAAATGATCACGCTCACGACATGATGAGCAAAAAATTTCAGAATCGCGAAGTCTACAAGGGATATTTGGGCATCTGCATCGGTCGTTATCCCGATTCTCTGGGAGTTATCGAAGCGCCTATTGGTCGTTCGAAAATCGATCCGGTCAAAAGGACTATTCGCCCAGACGGTCGCGAATCTCGCACTGATTACGCCCGTCTCTACTATCAGAGCGGCATTTCCCTGAACGCGTATCGCCTTCATACAGGGAGAACTCACCAAATTCGCGTGCACTCCTCCTATTGCGGCTTCCCGATTCTCGCGGACAGCTACTATGGCGGTGAAAAGGAGATGGTGAAACGGTTGGAACCACTTGAACGGGCATTTGCCTATCGCGTTTATACCGCGTGTCATCGCCAAGCACTGCACGCGCGGTATCTGTCGTTCGATCACCCGTTTACCGATGAAAAAATTACTGTTGTTGGCCCGCTTCCCGAAGATTTTCAAAAAGCGATTGCAATGATGGAACTTTCAGAGGATAATCTGAATGTGTTCGGTACCGAACTGCTGGAAATTACCAAATAACTGTATTAACCGATTTAAAGGAGAACCGTATGAAAGCTCTTAAAATTACCGCTGTTGTTACTGTAGTTGTGGCTGTCGTAGCAGCTATTCTTGTGGTTGTAAAAAAGTTCGCCGGAAGTGATTGCGGTTGTGACTGCAATTGCGACGACTAATCAGTAAAGGAACAGAATGAAACCTCTCAAATTAGTCGGGATTCTCATGGCGCTTTTTTCTGCGCTGGTTCTATTCTCGATGATTCGCTACGGATGGTTCCACAAGGTTGTAGTTGTGGAGGAAACGATTCCTGCCATGACCATTCTTGCCATTTCGCATACGGGCCCCTATCAGAATGTTGGGCCGGTAATGGGGAAACTCTATGACGATGTGAAAGGCGCTGGAGTCACTGGATCTCGCGGTGTGGGAATCTATTTTGATTCGCCTGAAACTGTGGCTCCGGAAAAACTGCGCGCCCTCGTCGGTCAAGAGATTTCAAAAAAAGATCTGATGAAAGTGGCAAAATTCAAAGCCTATCGCTCTATAGAACTTCCTGCACTCAAGGCTAAAGTTGTACATTTTCCCTATCGCGGTCAGTTGTCGATTATCTTTGCGGTGTTCAAGGCTTATCCGGCGTTGAAAGCGGCGAACGGAAATGCAATATCCTCTGCCGCTATTGAAATCTACGATATCCCCAACAAAGAGATCCTTTTTGTGATTCCACAGAATGTGACGCGTGAACAGCAAGAGTCGTGGGTCACCGGAAAACCAATGGCGGTGGTTTCGCAGAAACTGCAAACGGTGGCAGAATCAGTTGGTTCTCCGCAAGACAGTGCTGTAGATGCCACAAGTTCCGCTTCGGCTAAGAATTACAACTAATGGAATTGATTGAACGGTTCACCATCGATGGCACTGCTACGGGTGAACCGATCTTACGCAATACCGCGCACACACAAGGGATTCCTCACAAAACTGCTCACGTCTGGGTGGTAAATTCCCGTAAAGAGATACTCCTTCAAAAACGCGCCCTCTGTAAAGAGTCTCATCCTGGGTGTTGGGATGTCTCGTCGGCAGGGCATATCACTTTCGGACAAACGGTTGTCGAATCGGCTATTCGCGAATGTTTCGAAGAGATTGGACTTGCCGTTACTTCGAGTGATTTGGTTCCTTTGGGAACGCTCTATCAGGAGTTCATCAACGTGACGCCAGGATTTATCGATCGCGAATGGGTTGACAGTTTTATTGTCTGTCGCGATCTTCCGGAGTCTGCGTTTACCGTTCAGGTCGAAGAGGTAAGTGAAGTGAAATGGTTTGATTTTGAAATATTTTGCGCCATGACAGTCGCAAAATCACCGGATTTGGTTGATCACTGTCAAGAGTATCAGCTACTTATCGCCTATCTTTCAGCGAACTAACATCCTTCTGTTTTCAGATGTGTTCATGTTTGAACTGATCTATGAGATCTGCAAAGAGTTCGGTATTTTCCACAATGGTGAATGATTTGTCTTCAACTGTTTCTCCATCGATTTTCGCAATGAATCGCCAAAGACCAATTTTATCCCCAATGGGCTCCCAAAGTGTGTCGCCAAGGTAAATTTCAAAAGGATTTGACCGAATAGGAATAGATCCGGTGAAAGGTGGTGTCGTTTTCCCCTTTTCATCAAGGAAAGGCGGATGGATAACCGTATACTCAACTTGCTTTCCCTTTGCCCCGGAAATTTTGAGAATATAGCCGAACTCGGCTTCGATGCGCGCGGGGATTATTGTGGTGAATTTCAAGAACCGCGGCAGTTCACGACAGCGATTGCTCCATTTCGCATAGAGTCCCCAACTCGTTGTTGTCACAGAGAGTTGCTTTCGCGCCATGAAAATGCTCCTTGGATGATTGAGTCTTAGGGGGAAAAATAGTCAATATGATTGGAATATACCAACTTTCTGTTTTAATACTGTGTAAAGAGTGGTACAATTTCGGGAGGGAATACGAACTGACCAAGGAAATCTCATGAAAACACGGTTGTTAGCGGAATCGGATAAACGATATTATCTCATATGTCGAGCTGTTTTTATTTTGGCACTTCTGCTTCACGTGGCCTTTTTTATAACCTTTACAGTGTTAAATATTACTGTTCTGGCCATCTTTAATATTTTTAGCATACTGCTGTTCATCGGAACACTTATTCTCAATGAATTTGGTCATTCCAAAATGGCAATCACTTTTGCTATCGCTGAAGTGATTACTCATCAAGTTATTGCAACAATAATACTAGGTTTAGAAACGAGTTTCTACCTCTATATCCTTTTTTGCATAATGCTTCCGCTACTTACTTCAAGAGGATATTCTCGATGGAAGCAAATTTCGATAGGTTTTTCGATCATTATTCTTTTTGCACTACACCTCTATATGCATGGACGTGAACCGTTACACCAGTTATCTCACGGCATCGAACTGGGATTTTCTCTCTTTAATCAGGCAGGCGCAGTAATTCTTCTCGTGGGAATAGCAGCAATATTCAATACGACAGTTATTCGCTATGAAGAGAAATTGAAAGAAAAACAACGCTACGCCTACTCACTTTTGCTCAATATTCTTCCTGAATCAATCGCCAAACGGCTCAATTTAAAAGAAGAACCAATCGCTGACGGTTTTACAGAGGCATCTGTGCTCTTTGCAGATCTTACTAATTTTACAGAGCTTGCGTCGACCATGATGCCCGCTCAGCTTGTAGAAATGCTCGATGGACTTTACGCTCGATTTGATGCTCTTACTGACACGTTTGGATGTGAAAAAATTAAGACCATTGGCGATGCGTTTATGGTTGCCGCTGGCGTTCCCGAGCCTTGCGAAGACCACGCTGATCGTATTTTGAAATTTGGGTTTGCCATTCTCGAGGCGACCGAAGAGTTCAACCGGGCTGAAAACATGAATCTTCAGATCAGAATTGGGTGCAATGCGGGGCCGCTTATCGCAGGAGTGATCGGCCGGAAAAAATTTAGCTACGACCTGTGGGGCGACACGGTTAATATCGCATCACGACTTGAATCAACGGGGATTCCCGGCAAAATTCACACGTCAAATACGATCAAGACAGCTTCGACGGTTCAATTTCGTTTTAATTCCCGCGGGCATATTCCGCTCAAAGGAAAAGGAAATGTAGAAACCTACATTGTGGAGCAAATCTGATTGGTTATTCTGTAGGCTGAATCTATTTTCACCATTCAACATGGAGAAATAAGATGGAACCAATACAAGCAATCATCTTTGATCTCGACGGTACGCTCTATCCGATGACCCGTCGATTTCGACCGCTTTTCGCCCTTTTTTCTGTGCCCCACCCTTTGAGACTTCCCGGTTATATGAAATTGCGAGATCGTTTTCGCGGTGAAGCACGGGACAGTGGAAAAACAATAATGGCGGAGATAAATCGCGAAATAGAATCGTCATTTGGTGTTGATTCGGGAGAACTTTGGCAGGAACGTCAGTTCTATCCGGCATTCTATCGCACGCTCGCTTCGACGCGAAGACGTCCGGGGATCAACGAACTTCTTCGACAATTGCGAGCAAAAGGGTATCGATTGGCTGTGCTTTCAGACTTTGGCAAAGTTCCTGAGCGGTTGCAATCGTTGAAAATCAGTAGTGAACCATTTGAGTTACTGTACTCGTCGGAAGATCTTGGCGGCTTTAAACCGAACACACTTCCTTTCCTGAAAACTTTGGTTGCTTTAAACCTTCCGCCTGAATCTGTTCTCATGGTGGGCGATCGCGAAGAGACTGATGGCGATGGCGCCCGAACAATGGGAATGCCATTCTTGAAAGTTCCGGGTAAGAGCAACGAGGGATGGGATGAAGCGGTTCAGTTTCTTCATGATTTGCCAAAATTGAAATAGCATCTCTGGTTTTCTATATAATTCGCTTTCACTGCTCTGTGGTGGGAGCGATTTTTATGCAAAGAGGCGACCCGAAAGAGTCGCCTTTTGAAATACTTCAAAGCAATCAGATTAGAATCGCGAATAGAGTCCACTGATTGAACGTCCAGAATTGGTAAACATGATCGCATTCGCAAAGAGTTCCGCTATTGAAACTATCTGAAGTTTGTCGTGCTTTTTCTCTTCTGGAACATAAACCGTGTCGGTAATAACTAGTTTTTGGATCGCCGAATTAACGATGCGTTCTTTTGAATTTCCAGAGAGAACACCGTGAACACAGAACGCGATAATGTCGCTCGCTCCATTTTTCACGAGAACTTCAGCCGCTTCAATGAGTGAACCGCCAGATGCAACTTCATCGTCAAAGATAAATGCTTTTTTGCCTTTTACTTCGCCAATAATGTTTTCCATCGAAGGTTTTTCTGAATCGTCAGATCGGCGCTTGTCCAAAATCGCAAGGGGAAGGCCGAGGCGTTTTGCATAGTGACCAGCGTGTTTTGCCGAACCCGCGTCAGGAGCTACAACAACACCGTTTTCAGTGCCCATGGCTTCTGCGGCGTCACAGAGTACTTTACCTGCGAGAAGGTGATCACATGGCTGGTCGAAGAAACCCTGGATCTGCGGTGAGTGAAGATTCATTGCCATAACACGGTCTGCACCGGCAGTTTTGAGAAGGTTTGCCACCAATTTCGCGCTGATTGAAATACGCGGTTCATCTTTTTTGTCAGAACGGACATATGGATAGTAGGGTGTTACCGCGGTGATACGCGCTGCACTGGCCTGTTTTGCCGCATCAATCATGATAAGAAGTTCCATAAGTCCTTCGTTAACAGGAGCACATGAAGGTTGAATAATGTAAACATCTTTGCCGCGAACAGTCTCTTTGTACGCAACTTTGATATTTTCATTGCTGAATTTCATGATGTCCACTTCACCCAGTTCAACGCCAGCGTGTTTCGCAATTGCTTCTGCGAGTGGGCGGTTTGCTGTTCCTGAAAAGATCTTAAGGTCACCGTTCATGGTGTTTCCCCTCTCAACTTGGTTGTTCATTATGAATTATCCTCTAATAGCTCGACTGTTTTTTTACGAATAAGATTCGGTTGTAACACCTGCCGCGATTCAAAATAATAATCACCTTCTGTGATTTTAAGAATCGTGCGAAATCCCGCAAGGCCGGAACTGTTCCGATAGAACCCATCAATAATTTCACCGTTGCGGAATAGGACATATCCTTTTCGTCTTCCGGTGGTAATGTGAAGAACCCCCTGTCGTTCGAGATGACAGAGAGATCTCATGTGATTGATCAGTAAATTGTCCGGGATTGTACCGGAAAGGATGAAAGTCGTGTTTTTGAGCCGCTGCTGTTCCTGTTTCAACGCCGCTTTTCGCTGTTTGGCACGCGACCAAAGTGTCAGCATCGGGAAGAAAGAGAGTCCACAGAGGAGTCCGGTCAGAGCCGGAATAGTTGTTATCGGTGACATGGTGTTTCCTTTTCACCCCGAGGAGGGCACAGAGTCATTATTCCGACGCGCAGAAAATAGTTCTCTGCGCTCAATTCAATTCTACTTTTTTTAAAACTCTTTTTTCACAAAAAAATAGCTATTTTTAAACATTGACATAATACAACGCAGTTCAGAGCTGTTTTTGTCGATCAATGGTTTCATTAAATCATTGTGATGTCAAGGACAATGAGGTTCTGCTAAAGGGAAGTTTTCAATGATTAAACTAAAAAATCGCCGAGTGATCTCGCGTCTCTCCCGATACAAAAATGCCCTGTATCGCTTTCGAGAGTTGGGATTCGAACGCATTTATTCTGATTATCTCGCGGAAGAAGTGGGTGTGACCTCTTCACAGGTGCGCAAGGATTTTTCGTTGTTCGATATGACCGGCAACAAGCGAGCGGGCTATCAGATTTCGTTGTTGTTGGAAAAATTGGAGCAACTGTTCCTCAAGGATCGCATTCAGAAAGTGATTATTGTCGGCGCGGGGAGACTCGGTTCTGCTTTTTCGCACTATCGCGGATTTAGTCGCGAAAAAATTGAAATTGTCGCAGCATTTGATATTGATCCGTCGAAAACGAGTGCTTCGCGATCAGTTCCGGTGCGACCGCTTTCGGAAATGGATGATTTTATCAAGTCTGAAGGGATCGAACTGGCAATTCTTACTGTTCCGGAACGGGTTGCGGAAGACGTCTATGCAAAACTGGTCAATGCGGGTATTAAAGGCGTACTCAATTTTGCCCCGATTCCTTTGAAACCAACTGAAACCTGTATCGTCACCACGTACTGTGTTGAATTGGAATTAGAAACGCTTATCTATTTTGTGAACGAAGGTATTGGAGGACTTGATGCAGAAGATTGCGATTAAAATCGGGGGATCAACCGTCAACAGTGATGGACTTCTTGACCAGCTGGGTGTGGGGATTCGACGACTTCGCGATACCGATGCGGCGGTTCTCGTGATCCACGGCGGGGGCAAAGATATCGCTCTCGAAATGGCGCGACTCCAGAAAGAGTTCACCTTTGTGCAGGGAATGCGGGTCACCGATGCTGAAACGATGGAAGCGGTTCAGCGTGTTCTTTCCGGTGAAGTGAACAAGCGGATCGTCAATGCGTTCCTTCTCGAGGGAGTAAAAGCGGTGGGGCTTTCCGGCGTGGATGGCGCGTTGTTAACGGCGAAAAAACTGCTAGTTGACGGCGAAGATATCGGCTGGGTTGGCGAAGTCGAACAGGTTGATTCAGATCTTCTTGGCGTTCTCTACGCCGCGGGGTATGTTCCCGTTGTGTCGCCAGTGTCGCGGGATAGCGAAGGAAATATCTACAACGTAAACGCCGATCTCGCCGCTAGTGAAACCGCAATCGCCGAAAAAGTCGATGATCTGATTTATATCTCAGATGTTCCCGGTGTGCTTATCAACGGCGAAGTGCGACGATCAATCGCGATCGGCGAGATCGAGGCGCTGATCGCGGAAGGGCACATCACCGGCGGAATGATCCCAAAGATGCGATCTGCCGCTGATGCAATCGAACGGGGCGTGAAACGGGTCCACATCTGTGGATGGCGTGGAGCGGAAACACTGGTAGAAGAGTTATCTCATGGCACCAGTCAGGGAACGACAATTCAGAAATAGAAAAGGGTGAACGACAGATAGACGTTCATTCTACTAGAAAGTTAAAAAATTTGGAGAATAAAATGGAATTAAATAACGATCTTTTTGTGCCCACCTATGGCCGGGGCGGCGCGCCCATGGTCAGTGGACACGGCTGCTACCTCGTCGATGGAAATGGAAAAGAGTATCTTGATTTTGTCAGCGGCATTGCAGTGAATGCCCTCGGATATGGTGATGCCGCTCTTGAACAGGCGCTAGATGTTCAGGGGAAAAGATTGCTTCACGGATCCAATCTGTGGCTCTCTGACACGCAGATGGCGCTGGCGGCAAAGCTGATTGAAACATCATTCGCCGATCGGATCTTTTTTTGCAACAGCGGAACTGAAGCCAACGAAGCGGCACTGAAATTTGCGCGGAAATGGGCGAGCAAGAAAAAACCGTCGAAAACAGCGGTACTTTCATTCTTTGACGGATTCCACGGGCGGACCTACGGCGCCATGACCGCCACCGCTCAGAAAAAGTTTCACGATGGATTTCATCCCCTTCCTCAGGGCTACTACTACGCGCCGTTTAACGATATCGCGGGAACCAAGGCGATGCTTGACATGGCTGATTTCGCCGCGGTTATTGTTGAACCGATTCAGGGTGAAGGCGGCGTGAACGTGGCGACTCCTGAATTTATGAAATTCCTTCGGGAATACACGGCGGAACACGAAATCGCTCTGATCTTTGATGAAATTCAGTGTGGGCTGGGTCGGACCGGAACCATTTGGGCATACGAGCAGATGGGTGTGACTCCAGATATTCTCACTTCGGCAAAGCCGCTCGGCGGCGGACTTCCACTGGGCGCGGTATTGGTAAAAGAGGAGATTGCACTCTGCCTCGCTCCGGGCGATCACGGAACAACGTTCGGAGGAAACCCTCTGGCGTGTGCACTGGGCAAAGTGGTGCTCGATCGGGTTTCACAAAAAGAGATGCTCGCACAGATTATTTCCAAAGGGAACTATCTTCAGTCTGAACTGAAAAAAGTTGCTTCTCAATCAGATTTGATCGAGTCGGTTCTGGGAATGGGACTGCTCACGGGCGTGCGGTTTAAGGATGATCCCAAGAAGATTATTGAAAAGGCATTTGATAAAGGTCTGCTTATCGTAAAAGCGGGGCGGAACACTGTGCGGTTTATTCCGCCGCTTACCGTTACCGAACAGGAGATCGATCAAGCGATTGCGATCCTAAAAGACGCATTGGTGTAGAGACTCTTTGATTCAAAAAAACAGGAATGTTCGAAAGAGCGTTCCTGTTTTGCTTTGCGATACTTTCCCGCTATTTCTCCGATTCCCGTTGATGTTCAGCAGATTCAAGATGATGTTCAGCAGAATCCCGATGATGTTCAGCAGATTCCCGATGATGTTCAGCAGAATCAAGATGATGTTCAGCAGAATCAAGATGATGTTCAGCAGATTCCCGATGATGTTCAGCAGA
>JAIFMU010000034.1 GCA_020048285.1 bacterium
CCTCAACTGTCGCTGTTTTTAAATCAATTTTTTCCATGTATGAAATATACATCATGCGGGATCATATTTGCAGTCCGGCTTAATATAATCGAAGAGTAAAGCGCGATTTTCTGGAACACCTTGCGACTTCCCATGACCCCGAAAAGGGTAAACGGAATCAGGAAAATATTAGTTCCTACAAAAAATGCCGCAAACAGAATAAATCCAGAAAGTGGGCCAGTAAGATTCACAGCATTGGTAATCGCAATCAGGAAACTCGGACAGAAATTGATTCCCGTTAGAACTCCGAGAATAACCGGATTAGTTCCCAGTTTCCCCCATTTTGAAACAGCACATCCAGAATGGTTTACCTTTTTTGTTATCACCACGGTGTTAATAAGCATCACAGAAAGAAGGATATAAGAGATAATGGTAAACCACGTGCGGTTGATACTACTTATTTCACTTCCAATTGCACCGGCGGCAAGTCCGAATAATCCATATGCGGCAAATCTCCCCAAAGAGATTTTAAGGATAATCATCAACGATCCCTTAACGCCTCCCTGCTCTTTCTGCATTAAAAATGGAGCGTAAATCGGCCCACAAGTGGCGATACAGAGATGGCCCGTCGCCAATCCCAGAAGGAAACCTTCAAGCAATATTTTAGTCATCATAAGAGCGTCTCAATTCCTGCAAAAAATTCGATACCCGATACAAATCGTGGTGAATCTTTGTAGTTACGCCAAAGTCCGCCGCCACTGACCGTTATTTTCCGAAGATTTTCCATGGGGCGAACGTTTACTGCCATCCCCATATCGGTTCGGTAATAACGATATGACTCTTTCTCTTCAATCCAATAGTTTGTCACAGATGGTTCTAGTTCGAGATGATTTTCGATCATCCGAAACGAACCACTCGCCCATCCGCACTGTCGAGGAAATAGTGATCCCGGTGTACTCCAATAGCCGCCTTCGAGAATGCTTGGTCCCCACGCCTTTTTGACGGATCCGCCAATGCGACTTTTGGTTACATCACCGGCGCGACTGGAAAGATCGAAATCAGCTTTCAGCCAGAAATTCTTTTTTAGTTTTTGCGAAAGACGAAGATAGGCTTCTTCACCAATACCGGTTACATAGCCGTTCGCAGGATTTGCCTTAATCATTTCTCCTTTGAGATCGGTCAAGGCGATTCGCGAGTAGATTTGAGTTTTACGCTTGTTTAAAATCAACGCAGTTCCCGCTTCAAGAGCAGTGGAAAGTTGATCATATCCGCTGTACTCGTTCATATCATTTTTGCCGTTGATTGAAACACCCGCAAACAGTTGGTGATCGAGAAATGAAGCGTGAACAGTTCCGTGATAGTAGAGATCCGATTCCCGATAGTAGAGAGTTGAATCAGCGCTCATTCGGTTAAAATTGTTGATTCGATACGTGGCATCGGCACCACCAACAAAATGATCTGCTTTCAACGTATAGCGAGTTGCAACGCCTAGTGCGTTTTCACGAGTGAGCGTTGAACCTTGCAGTGAACTTTCACCCACAATAGGAAAGATAATTGCATTTGCTTTCGGGGTCATTTCACCTTCAAGCAGAAGTTCTGTTGAATGAATATTATTATTGAAAAGCGTGGAAAAATTCCCATCGAACAGGAAAGGATAGGTTCGATGATAATAGTAAGAACTTTGGTCTTTTTCGGCGCCAGGCTGAATTTGAGCGACAAAGTTCCCTTTTAGGTGAATCGACTCTCCTACTGGAATGATTCCATGATAGTTCAAGTCACCGTAAGGAATAGGTGCTTCAATTTTTCCCGTTGCCGAAGAAATTGCATCAAGTTCTTTTGTTGCGCCGCCGCGAACGGAAATTTGGTGTTCAGCAAAGAGAGCGCTTCCGATTGCACCAATAAGTATAAGTTGTTTAATATATCGCATTTGTAGGACAGACCTCCACGCATTTTCCACACTGTGTACACTTCGCAGGGTCGATTACCGCCACGCCATTGATAATGGTAATTGCATCACTCTGACAGGAATAAACACATGTTTTACACGAAGTACACCGGTCATTTATCACGGTCAGTTCTGACTTTTCTAATGGACTTTTACACGAACTTACAAGAATCAAGAGAAAACATACAAGAACTTTCACTCCACAGCTCCCCAAGAACAGGTCTGAACGCAGATCATGCAACCAATACACTTTTCGGGATCAATCACCGCTTTATCGTTAATTTTAGTTATAGCCTTAACAGGACAAGCGCCAACGCATTCGTTGCACCCGGTACATTTTTTATTGGTTACGGTAGGCTTATAGTTTCCTTCGCCAACAGCAAATCCAATAAGCAGAAACAGAACTAGGAACGAAATAATTTTTTTCACAGTCATTTCCTCGTAGTAAATGGTATGGTATCGAGTGACCAGTTTATATCATTGTTTACATTGGTATGCACATCGGGATTTCCTTCAGTTCCACCATCAAAATTGCCGTCTATCACCAGTCGATATTTCGTTCCCGGAGAAAGCGGTTTCAAAACAAGATTAAAGTTAGAGCCGGCAGCAGGACCTGATTCATCGAGTGAAAGAGTCTTGAACAGAACTTGATTTCCCTGCTCGTTGATCACTTTTGCCCATGTAAATCCATTGTTGTACATGTACCAAAGATTGATTTTCAAAGAATCAGCGAATATATCGCCGCTATTAACTTTGATCTTTTTTGATGCAGAACTAATGGCGTCAATTTTGTATGATGGTTCCGCGGAACTTTTCGTTGTTGTAAAAAACATGGTGTCATTCGCCCAAGGAAGAAGTTTCACTCCATTGTCATACAGACCTTCAATAACCAGTCCATACGTTGTCTCAGGGAGAAGTTTCTTGAGAATATGCGAATTGTCGGTGTTCACCGGATAGTTATACAAGAGTTTACTCAACGTATCAGCGAGAACCACTACCCCGGATGGAGCAATAACTTTCGCGATTGTTATCCCTTTATTGTACTTGTAATTAAACACAATTTTTGCAGAATCGGCAAATGTTTCAATCTGCTTAATAGCAACACTATTTTTTGTCACAGAATCTACAAGATTCATTCGTGCTCGAGTGGTAAAGGATATTTCCGGAATCGTCCAACGATCGGCCCCATTGTATAATCCATCGATAGTAAGCGTGTAATGGGTCGAAGGTTTCAATCCTGTAACGGAATAAGTATTTACAGTCAATGCCTGAAAGCTATATGGTGCGCGATTCAAAGTATCGATACTCACAACAGCGCCGTTATCGTCTACAATCTGGGCCCACGTAACGCCGTTATCGTATTGATACCACACGTTCACCTGAATTGAATCAGCGTAAATTCGTCCCCCATCAACCTTAATTTTTTTTGAAGCAGAACTTACGACATCAAAGGTTGTGTCAGAAGATATGGCAGTAGTGGAAACAGAGCTAGCTTTGGAGATAAGATCTCCACAACTAGCAATCATCAAGGTTGATACAGCAACTGTTGCGAAAATCTTTTTCATTTTGAGCTCTTACTAGGCTTAACGGTTTCTACTGGTTTAGCTACTTTTTCAGCGGAAGCTTTTTCATTTGGAACTACCGCAGTGGAAGTTGCACAGGGAACTGCGTGTGATATTGCCTTTGATGGACACTGCTTTTCGCACAACCCACAAGAGGTACACGTTTTGGGATCGATTACGGCAACTTTTTTACCATTCACTTTAGCAAAAGAGATCGCTTCCACGGGACAGTTGTCAACGCAAATACTACAAGCGGTACATTTTGCAGGACTTACAGAATAGAGTGCTTTGGCAGCGGCAAAAACACCAATAGCAATTACTGTAAAAAGCACGACCATTTTGTTCATTTTAAGCATAGCAATCTCCCTTTTACTTGATCGCGATATTATCAGCAAGCGTCACACCGCGCGACGTCACTTTAAGTATATAATTACCATGTGCAAGAGGTGGATAAGTGAAACTTGCAACTCCACTTGCATCTGAAACACCGTCCTTGTGGATAACAACTTTCCCTTGAATTGTTAAAAGTTCCAAAGAATATGGGCATACAGGGGTAAGTTGCAATGACACTCCTTCTCGATTTGGAAACATCATAAAATTCGAAGAGATGACATTTTGGGACTGAAGAACGCCTGTTTCCTGAGCTCCTGTTGTGAATGACCCAACGCAGAGATTCGCACAATCTGCACTATAACTGCTCCACACCTTATAGAAATACTTCGTTTCTGGTTTCAACGAATGAATCGTATTGGGATTTGTGTTTGTACTACCCGATTTAATTTTCAAAGCAACTTGCTTGTCATAGGCACCAGCAACGGTTCCATAGCTTAAGTAAATTGCTTCCTTCCCGGAAGTAGCAGAAGAGTATTTGCCAAAGAAAGTCATAGTTACACTATCTGCATAAGCTGTTCCACCAAGCACTTTGTATTTACTCGAAGCAGAACTTACTGCATCAACCTTATTAGTTGAAGCGGCTAAAAGAGTTCCAACAGAGAACAAAATTGGCAACATCCGTTTCACAAAACACCTCCATACTGAAAATTGAAATCAGCAGCACACATGTGCTACCAGAATAATAAATAATATACGCAAAACATTCTAGAATAACTGATTATTATCAACTCCTAAATTAATAATAAGTAGATAGTAACCAATACTATGCACATCGTTTAAATGATTCTCGAGACACCGTTGTAGTTTGAACTTTTAGCATGTTCAATTTACTCGGTAATGCCCCATTTACACACTACTTTCTCCCAACCGAAGAGTTCCAGGCCAGTTTGGCCCCGATCGTATGGCGATCGTAGTCGCTCGATGCGGAGTTGCTGTTCTTG
This sequence comes from bacterium, assembly GCA_020048285.1. Taxonomy (GTDB): domain Bacteria; phylum Fibrobacterota; class Chitinivibrionia; order Chitinivibrionales; family Chitinivibrionaceae; genus JAIFMU01. The sequence goes on from JAIFMU010000034.1 coordinate 4,821, forward strand.
AATCTCAGTTTTCCATCGACCTTGAACGACAGATCAGACACAATCGGAACCGTATAGCCTCCATCGATAGTGAGATAGGTTGAGTGTACCGATTCTGCATCGCCGGTGCTGGTGACAGCCGATGTGCCTTTGTACTTTTTCGATGCCCAGCCCGCGGAAGTTTCCAGCGAAGTTCGCCAGAGTTTGAGTTCCGAACCGATCGCCACTCCTCCGGTTGTATAGCTTTCTGATTCACTTACCGCAAAATTTCCTTCGTATTCCGGGCAGAGTGAAACGGAACGGAATTTCACTTTTTCACTTTTTTTGACCGAAAACTTGTACAGATAGACCGGATCAACGGTGAGTCGAAACGCATCTGAAGCGGTTGTAGCATAATCGTTTGCCTGCATCTCGGTGTTCAGTTCAACTTGATGATGTTTCGCGATTTTCCACGAAAAATCATTGATCAACCGGGCACTATTTTTTACCGGTACAAAGCCTGAATCGGCGGACTTTCCATAAAAGAGAGCTCCTTTCACGATTCCATCGTAGCTGAATTTCTCTTTGCGAATTTCTGTTCCCGTGGAAACCGACAGAAAGGGGGAATTGAGCAGAGGTGACCGTTCTTCGAGATAGTTGTCGTATACCACTGCCACTTTACCAAAGAGCGGAACCTTTGTTCCTTTGAGTTTGATAAATCCATCGGGAACAACATAGCCTTTGCCAAACTCGTTGATATTCTGGCCAATATTTGAGTCGTAGATATATCCAACAGATACACCGTAATTCAATTCCGCACCGACGAGCGGTAGAAGCGTTCCGGTAAGAATGGTAAGAAGTAGTTTTTTCATTGCAGTTCTCCAATTCTTTTGGTCGCTTTGAGCCCATAGGTTGAATTGGGTGCAACCGCTTCGGCCCGTTTGTACGCTTCGATCACCGAAGCCGTATCGTATCCCTGATTTCCCATTCGTAAAAGCGTATCCATTGATTGAGCAATACGATAGAGCGATTCATCGTAATAGCCAAATCCATTTTCGATCTTTTCGAAGTTCGACATGGCGGTGCGATGTTTGTCCGCCTTCAATGAATCGCCGGCAGAGTTTTTATACTCATCGCCCCACTCTTGGAACAGACGACCGTGATAGTAGTAGCCATTATCGAGGTAACTACTCCATTGATACTGGTTTTCAAAATCAGTGAATCGGCGATCGAGATCGACAAACTGCTCTTCACTTTTGAACGAACCGATCGAATCATAGGTCGATGAGAGTTCCATGTAGGCTTTGCTGTCGGTCATTTGAAACTCCTGCGGAGCACAACCACATGCGATGGTTATCGCCGTTATTACCAGTGATCTTTTCACTATTTGTATAGGTTTCATTTCTATATCCCCGCTTTCTCAATCTGAACCGCCAATTTTTGGATCGGTTCGTAGTTTGCACGATATTTTGATGCCAGTTTGATCTCCTGCGAAGCAAGTACTGCATTTCCCGAAGCAAGATAGGTTTCAGCCAGCGTAAAATGGCTGTTCCAGTAGGTAGGTTTCGCTGAAACCGCTCGTTTCAAAAGAGCGATTGACTCGGAGAACCGCGACTGTTCTTTCAGGATAATTGAAGCATTGATCAATCCATTGAGATGTTTCGGATCCAACTTCAACAACTGCGTATACGCATATAATGAATTATCACTCTTATCCAATTTTCGATAGGCTAAAGCGAGATTGTACCACCCCTTTGAGTAATCGGGCTGAAGTTTGACGATTCGTTCATAGGCATCAACCGCTTCGTCGTATCGTTTCAGTTTCATCAACAGAACCGCTCGGTTGTTGCGAGCTTTCAGATTATCCGGCTGAAGCGTGATCAGTTCATCATACCGCAGAAGAGCTTTTTTGTACTGTTCCTGTTTCCCGTTGACTACCGCAAGATTATACAGAACTTCGCTGTTCTCCGGCTGAATCT
>JAIFMU010000038.1 GCA_020048285.1 bacterium
AACAGTTCGATCCCATAGAATTCTTCCTGTTCATCAGGCCACCGAGCAAAAGGTGAACGAGTCCAGTGCCAGAGATACGCTTCGGGAATCTCCTCGATCGATTTCTCGTTCACAGAGAATAATTGCTTTTGAAAACCTTTCCATCGAAACGACGAACAGTCATTGCTGTAATCGATTGCTTTGGAACCTTTTTTTTCTAACAATGTAGCGATATTTCCGCCAGATCGACACCAAAGCGAATAGATAAGATCAGCACGATTCAACACAACAGAATCGCGATCGTTATTTGAGTTAACCAGTTCGAATGATAGTATTTTCAGATGAGGAAAGGCGTCACGCACCGATTCTTCCGAACAAAACGACGACTCCCGCGAACAGACCAGATTCACTGGAACACCGTGAATAATTGCTGCGCAGAGTTGCAGGTTCCAGTGCAGCTCACCCGCAGAAGTGAAAAGGACGCCACCGAGTTCGCCGATTGAACGGATGATAGTGGCCATCTTCCCGATTGGAAGATCTGCTCCGCTGATAGAATGAGGCAGATGTGAACAAGCGATAGCGTACGTAGTCATCTGAAATCCTTACCAAGTTTATCTCATTGTACACAATTGAGAAAAATCTGCAAGGGCACGCAACAAAAAGGCCCCGATTTTCATCGAGACCTTATTGTTATTTCAGTTCAACCAGAGGTGAACAACTTTTAGGTACACTTATGCGAATCTCTTCTATTCGCTGATGATCCATTTTCGCGATGGTCATGACCAATCCCTGAAACTCAAAACTAGTTCCTTCGTCGGGAACATCACCAAATTCGTGGTAGAAAAGTCCGCCCACGGTGTTGTATTCACTTTCGCCGAAATTCAGTTCCACATTGAGTCTACCTGCCAGCGCATCTAACTCCATATGTGGATCCACAAGGAATGTACACTCATCGAGCTGGCTAATATCATCGCCTTCAATTTCGTCATATTCATCGCGAATTTCACCAACAATCTCTTCGAGAATATCCTCGAGCGAACATATTCCCGCAGTGCCACCGTATTCGTCTACCACAACCACAAGATGGCTCTGATTTGCTTTCATATCGGTCATAAGATCATCGAGCTTTTTGTTCAGCGGAACGAAGTACGGTTTTTTCATAATTGCATTCATATCGAACAACTCAGTTTTCACCTCACCGTTCATGCTCGAAATCCAGCGAAGAATATCTTTTGCGTAAAGGACACCCACAACAGTATCGATGCTGTCTGTGTAGATTGGGATTCGCGAATGGCCCTGTTCATAGATCGTCCGAAGAACTTCAGTGAAATCGGCATCAATTTTCAAGGCGGTCATATCAATTCTAGGAACCATGATTTCTCGAACGGTGGTTTCGCCAAATTCAAAAATATTGCGAATCATCGCCTGCTCTTCCTGATCGAGCATTTCACCGTGTTCAGTATCGCCACTGAGACGATCTTTCTCATCTTCTGTCAAAAAGGCGAGTTTTTCATCAAACTTTTTCAGATTCAGGACAGAACGGTAGAGAAGTCCCATGAGATAAGCAACAGGTGCAAAAATCAGATTGATTGAATAGAAAAAGTAGCAGGTCACCAAATACTTTTCGCTGCTGATTGTAGCAATTGCTTTGGGAAGTGCATAGCCCAAAAACGAAATCAGAATAGATCCCACCAACACAACCGCAAAAGGCACAAATGCTGACTCTAGCAGCTCCGCACAGATCCGATAGAGTGCAATAGTCACAATAGATGAGGAAACAGTCTTACCAATAGAAATAACAGCAGTAAAAAATGAGCGATTTTCAAAAATCCGACCAATTTTTTTCGCCACAATTTTAGATCGAGGAATTTTTAGAGAATGTTCAGAATTCAAAGCGAATGTAAAAACCACTTTGATGCAGGAAAGAAATGCAATATTAATCAAAAACAGAACAGACAAAACGATTTCTATCGTCGCAGGTTCCAAAATTACCCCTTCGGTGTATCAATATCTACAGAAAAATAGAGCCGTTCAGCACTTTCCATCTCTTCTCGTTCATCATCGGTGAGATGATCGTACCCAAGAAGGTGAAAAATCCCATGAGTCATGAGACGACATGTTTCTTCTTCATAAGTAAAGTTATATTCATCAGCTTGTTCGCGCATTCGTTCGACACAAATGTAAATTTCACCGAGGAAATCATCGTCGTTAAATGGAAAAGAAAGAACATCGGTGACAGAATCTTTGTCGCGAAAATCACGATTGAGCTGACGAATCATTGCTTCATTGCAAAAAATCAGCGAAATTTCTTGTTCAGGATCTAACTCTTCACCAACAGCAATTCGTTCAAAGAGAGTCCGCAATGGTTCTTCGTAACAGGGAAGATCGCCGTAGAAAACAAGCGATTCACTGGCAATGTTGGTCATAACAATCCCGCAATTCTTTTGATTTAAGAGGATCGTGAAGATTTACTTGAATCTGCTCAAAGAGTTCGGTGCAGTTTTTCACCCCAGCTTTTTCAAAGCAAGGGTTCGTTTTTTTGCACGAAAACAAAAACAGACAGAGAATTGCTACAACGATGGTGCGCATCTTAGTTCTGCTCCAAAATAGCAGAGATCTCTTCAGCAGCCGACGCCATGGCAATGAGTTTTTCTTCGCCGGTGGCCATAATTTTGATTTTAAACTGACCATTCAACTCTTCGTCGCCACCAACAAAAAGAACGATTCGACTGTTTGCCGAAGAAGCCTGTTTAAGTTGTTTGTTCACGTTCACCAATTTTAGCGGATATTCCGTAGAAATACCGGCATTGCGCATCTGTGCAGCACAGCCGATCACCGGCTTAAGCTCTTTGCCAAAGGAGACAATAAACAGGTCAGACTTAACTCGTTCAGTTGGAACAAGACCCTTTTCGATAAGCAGATCAGAAAGAACTACATCGCCAGCGGCAAAACCGACAGCCGGAGTTTCTGGGCCGCCGTAGAGCGATACCAATTTATTGTAGCGACCGCCACCTGCGATTGCGCGCATGGTTCTCGCCGTATCGAACACTTCGAACACAGTTCCAGTATAGTAGGCAAGTCCGCGAACGATAGAAATATCAAACACAGCGTAATCCGCAAGTCCAAAGGCTTCGAGATAGCCAAAAAGCGTTTTCAATTCAGCGAGCGAAACGAGATCCGCATTGATAATTTCGATATCCGCCAAGGATTTAGCACCGAGAATTTTCTGCACCATCGTGGCTTGATTTTCATTTCCCAAAGTTTCAAGAATGAGACGGTTGAACTCATCCCGTTCCATCTTCTGCATTTTGTCAAGAAGTGCATAGAGTGCGGGCAGTTTTTCCGCGGGAATTTCCACCGCAAGAAAAAGCTCTTCGAGAAGATTTCGGCTTGAAATATGAACCGATACATCGCTGGATGTCAAACCGAGATCGCGCATCGTATCGATTGCCGCGGCAATCAGTTCCGCATCGGCAGAAACATCTTCAACGCCGAGAATATCCATATTGAGTTGGAAAAATTCGCGGAGACGCCCTTTCTGCATTTTTTCATAGCGAAATAGTTTGGGAATTGAAAACCACTTCACCGGTTTTTTAAGAGCTTGTCCCTTGGCTGCGACCATACGAGCGAGTGAAGGCGTCATTTCAGGGCGAAGTGACAGACGTCTACCGGCTTTATCTTCAAATACATAGAGCTGGCCTTCGATTTCGTTGCCACTTTTTTCCGTATAGAGTTCGAGATGTTCAAACACCGGAGCGTCGTACTGTTCAAACCCATATTTACGGCAACTTTTTTCCCATGAAGCAAACACGTGTTCGCGAAGAATCATATCTTCTGGATAGAAATCGCGTGTCCCTTTCGGCACAGACCAATTCATTTTCAATCTCCTACGTCGAATTTTTACCCGCGCAAAATAGTATTTGCCCATATTCGAATGAAACACCAACTGCGTTCTGAGCTGAGCATCTTACCACTTGTAGTATAAATGAGTCAGTTACATCTATTATATTCGATAGGATTTTGCGATGGAGATTCCATGAACTACAAACCATTTAACCGCCGCTCTCGTTCAATGAGAGTTCCGCGGAACACCTACCGCCCAAATCGCCGTGCCAATAGAAGGCATATCGGTCGCGTCATAGCCTATCTCGTGCTAACCCCGATTGTCACATGGTACGCTCACCAGAAATACACAAATCCGTTCAAATTCTACCCCAATATCGCCTTTGATTTCACAACGAGTTCACCGCAAATTCAGCTTTACGACACCAACCACAAAGACACGATCAATCGTGTTCACATCGTTCTCGATACCCAGGCAGTTCAATCGTCACATGGCACCATGAAAACCAACGACCGTATACACATAGCCAATACGCCAAAACTCGACGGATTGATGCGCGATTCAGTCTACACATTTTTATACGGAAACAAAAATATCGCGATAGCATTCGGTACGAAACCAATTGCACACCCTGTGAAAGAAATTGACATTCTCGTTCTTTCCAAAGCGGCATGTGAACATGCACAATTATGGCGAACCACCATGGCACCGCGATTAACTGTAACGTTCGAGCCATCGTCACAAACAGTGCCAATCAATTTCAAAACGATCAAGCGAAACGAGTGGTTTCAGGTTGTTGAAGGCCCATACAAAACATTAGAACTCACACCGAAGTAGTTCATTCCTCGCACAGTGTTGCTCAGTTCTGCAAAATTCGCATCCTGAATGTATTTTGTCGATCAATTACGACGAGGAGATCCGAATGAACTATCTGACAGCTGACGGTTTGACCCTTTCACGCGGAGGGACAGACCTTTTCAGTGATATCAATTTTGCAGTTGAAGAGAAACAGCGAATCGCTCTGATTGGACTGAACGGCTGCGGAAAAAGTTCTCTCATGAAAGTGATCGCGGGAAAACTGGAAGCCGACCAGGGCACCATTACTACCAATAGTTCCATTTCGATACACTATCTCGAACAGATGCCCGATTTCAATCCCGGCGACACAATACTCGATTATGTTTTTTCGTCGTTTACCGTTCCTCACACAGCAGTAATCAAAGAGTATGAATCGGTTACCGTTGCGCTTGAAGAGGGCTGGAGCGAACAACTACAAGCTCGTCTCGATGAACTTTCCGGTGAAATGGATCGATTGGGCGCCTGGGAGTTCGAAGGACGACTCAAAGCGCTGCTCAATCAGTTTTCCGTGCCACCCCTGACCCGAAAAATGGGTGAACTTTCCGGCGGTATGATTCGCAAATTATCCTTAGCACAAGCAGTTCTAGCAGAACCAGACCTGTTGATTCTCGACGAACCGACAAACCATCTCGACATCGACACTATCCTGTGGCTGCAAGATTATCTCGGCAAGTTTAACAAATCGTTTCTCATGGTGACTCACGACCGCTACTTCCTTGATCAGGTGTGCAATGTAATCTGGGAAATCGCCGACGAACGGCTATTCAGTTATGCGGGGAATTTTTCGTACTACCTTGAAAAAAAACAGGAACGCGAAGAAGCCGAAGCGCGCAAAATGCAAAAAATCACCACACTTCTCAAATCTGAACTTGAATGGATGAATCGCACGCCCTGTGCTCGAGGAACAAAACAGCAGGCGCGAATCAACCGCGTTATGGAAATGCAGAAAATAGGCGGGCTCAAGGAACAAAGTCAGGCAGAAATGTCAACGAGCGGTCGTCGTCTCGGGAAAAAAGTGGTGAATCTCAAAAATGTCACCTTCGAATATCCCAACAAACCGATTCTCAAAAATGCCACCTACAATTTCAAAAAACACGAAAAAATCGGTCTCGTCGGCCCCAATGGTGCAGGAAAAACAACGCTCATTAATCTTCTCATGGGAAATCTCACCGAACAAAGCGGAATTATCGACCGAGGAATCAATACCGATTTTGGCCTGTTTTCGCAGACAGCTATGGAGATGCCCGCCGAAATGCCCATACTCTCCTATCTGAAAACCTTTGCCGAAGTGATTGAAACGGGCAACGGCGAAAAAATCACCGCCGGACAGATGCTTGAAAGATTCTTGTTTCCTCCCAAAACTCATTTCAAAAAGATTGGTGCGCTTTCTGGTGGAGAAAAACGGCGGTTGCAACTGCTTACAATTCTTATCAAAAATCCCAATTTCCTCATTTTGGACGAACCGACCAACGACTTGGACATTCACACACTTTCTGTGCTCGAAGAGTTTCTCCTTCAGTTTGAAGGCAGCCTGTTAATCGTATCCCACGACCGATTTTTCCTCGACCGCGTATGCGATTTCCTCTTGATTATGGATGGAGACGGCGATCTGGGAGGATTTCCAGGTCAATATTCAGACTACCTTCTGTTCCGAGATGAACAGATGAAAGAGAAACGTCGCGAAATTCGCGAAGAGAAACAGGCGATTGCCGCGGCGACAGAAAAGCCCGTTTCCACCGGTTCGCGAAAACTTTCGTTCAAAGAGAAGCGCGAATTAGAAGAGATGGAGCGAAAAATCGCAGAACTCGAAACGGTTATTTGCGAACTGGAATCTCTTTTCGGAACTGCTTCTCCCGAAGAGTTACGACCTCTCAAAGAAAAATATGACGCCGCTTCCACCGAATTGGAGCTAGCGATGAACCGTTGGGAAGAGTTATCGCTCATCGAGGGATAACCTGTTTTGTTGAAACTAAAGGGCATCTCTAAAAATACAATTCCTTGTGCATAAGGTATTTTCATACCATGGAGGTGCCAGATGCAACTTGGACTTTTTGACTACTCAA
>JAIFMU010000192.1 GCA_020048285.1 bacterium
GATTTCAGTTCTTCGATCGCGAATGTTGCGGTGGCATTTCGCGGGCAATTTAGGCTGGAATTTGTCACCTAACTGCGGATTTTAGGTTTAAATGTGTTAGGGCGAATCGGTTGGTTCGCCTTTAAATTAATTATCGACAATCCATAATTGGGGAAATGAGAAATATGCCAAAGAACATTTTAACAGGATTACATTTAATATCCATCTTCCTCGTGTTTTCAATTCTTAATTCAATATTTACACTCTCTTTTTTCTTTAAAAGCACTCCATTACATTTTGATAGAATAGCGAATAGTGAAATATCCGCTATTCTATTTACTGTTCATTATGTCTTTTTAGGGGTGCTGGCTTTCATTACTTTAATGGGGCTATTATTAAAGCAAAAATGGGGTTGGTATTTGGGTTGTTTTTACTTTATTTCCGGTATCCTACGAAATGCATCTTCCTTAATTGCTTCCATTTTTGTAAGTAATGCATCTTACAATCTATTACCTGTTCTTATCCCCCTAATGATAGATATCTTTTTTTGCATTGTACTTTTTAATCCTCAGCGAACTGAGATTTTCCAACTTACAAAGTCTCAGCAAGCAAAATCGGTATACATTTCCATTGGAACAGCCGTTTTACTTTATGTAATATCCTCTACAATTCTTAGTTTTGTTTGTTGACTCATTCATGGGCTAATCGGTTGGTTCGCCCTTTTGTTCAAAGGAACTATATGAAATCACTTCTTCTTGTTATGGCTCTTTTCGCATTTGGGAATTCACAGACAACTCAAAATAGCGAAGATGCCGAAATCCCTGACACTTCTTCGAAACCCAATTCGCGTATTGCCTCGGTCGAAGGTGATCTCACCAAAGACGGAATTCCCGAACGGGTGGAGATTTGGGACATTGATTCTTTAGATGATGATGGTTCAACTGGTCGTGAACTTCGAATTTTCAAGCGAACAGGAACTGCTTGGAAGCTGATCAAAAAATCTTCATCCCCGTTGAAATGTCATGAGTGCGGCGGAATGTACAATGATCCATTTGCAGAGATGACAATTGAACGGGGAAGTATCGTTATACGTCAGCAGGGGAAAAGCGGCACTGGTGAAGGAGAAACAACCGATCGTTACCGTTTTCAGAATGGAGATTGGTATCTTATTGGAAGCACTTCATCTTATACAGATACTCGCACCGATGACAATTGCGGAAGCTGGCAGAAAGAAGATATCAACTATTCCACCGGTGCATGGGAATTGAGTAATTCACCTCTTTTTGATGAAAAGGGGTGTGCTGAGAAAGAGACATTCACTTCCGGCAGGAATCCCAAATACCGCCCGATTCTCATGGACTCAGTCGATTTTTATACAGAATAATCAAAAGGACCACCAATGAAACAGCTTCTGATCGTTCTTTTCCTTTTTACTTTCGGTTTTTCTCAGACTCAAATTCCAGAAACCAAAGCAGAAATCCCGGAAGCTACTTTGAAATCAAATACTCTTATTGCCTCGGTCGAAGGTGATCTCACCAAAGACGGAATTCCCGAACGGGTGGAAGTGTGGCGATTAAATCAACATGAAGAGGGTGAACCGGATGGCGTTTGTGGTGGTGAATTACACATTTTCAGAAAGATACAAGGCAAATGGAAACTTTGGCATGTTTCTCACTCGCCAATTATGATTTCGGATGGTTCCGAAGGATCATTCCAAACAATTGGTATTGAACGCGGAGCTATTGTGATTTCGCACTATATCGGAGGAACCGGTCAGTGGGAAGTTACTGATCGATACCGGTTTCAGAACGGTGACTGGTATCAAATCGGCCACACTGAATCGAGTAACTGGCATGGTGAATTTGAATGTTATGATTATAATTTCACTACCGGCAAACTGAAAACAACAAAATGCAAAATTGGTAGTGATACATTAACCGATTCAATGAGCTCATTTCCCGTTACAAAAATCATTCGAATGGATGATTGTACTCCAGATACTGGAGTAAAGGCTCCCTGATTTTTGAAATGTACGGGAGAATCGGTTGGTTCTCCCTGATTTTTGAATTTCTGGGCCCTCCATTTTTTTCTTACCATGAGCAAAAAAAGAACCGCCGATCCGAAAGATCAGCGGTTCTTCTGTTTTTACGGCATCGACTATTACGCTTTAGCTTCTGTCGCTGCAGCTGCGCGGTTTGCCGCATCGATATCTGCAATCTCTTTGTCGATAAAGAACAGACCTTTGTGATCCATACCGATCATGTCAATTTTGTCGACGATGCTTTTAAACAGTTTTTCCTCTTCGTGCTGTTCTGCCACATACCACTGAAGGAAATTGAAAGTCGAATAATCTTTTTCGCGAAACGCCGTGTCAGCCAGTTCGTTGATCGCCTTGGTGATCACGCATTCGTGTTCGTACGTTTTCTGGAATACATCGCGGATATTTTCATAGTTCGCTTCCGGTGCTTCGATAGCTCCGAGAATCGGGAGTTTACCGGTTTCGGTGATATAATTAAAGAGACGAGTCATGTGCATCATCTCTTCGTTGGCGTGCTGGCGCAAAAATGCCGAAGCGCCATCCATTGATTTGTGCGCACACCATGCGCTCATTTGAAGATAGAGATTTGAGGAGAAAAATTCCAGATTGATCTGCTGGTTCAGTTGGGCGTACATCTTTTCGGAAAGCATAGGTAATCCTTTGAAAGAGTAAATATCTTTGAGTTACTGTACCACATACGAAAGAATCTTGCAATTGTTTTTTAATTGCGTTTCGGCGGCCATTCACCACGTTCTTTTAATAGCGTGATACATTCAGCGCGTACAGCTTCGAGACCGGTGATCTGTCCAAGCAGATTGCAGTCGCCCACAAGCCCGCGCTGTTCCTGATTATTATCAAAACGAACATACAGTGTTTCAAGGTCAAGTGCTAGTTTTGATAAAACTTGCTTTGGATCTCTCTGCACCTCATCGTGAAAAATTTCCAACATATCTTCAACGGTTTCAGCTTTATAAATACTATCCCAGTTCATCGGGACTCCTTTCATTTCAAGTCATAAGATAAGCTGTGACTACTGCTTTCACAATAGAAAATAGTCATAAAAGAGCAACTTGTACACCAATTTAGTATATTATGCGCATGTTTTTAGATTAAGCAGGATGGCAATTCATGAAAAACAACATAACTCGTGAAGAGATAGGGGAGATCTATCATTCTCCGCTCTTATCCCTGATTCAGCGATCTGCCGAGGTGCATCGCAATAGTTTTATTTCTGGCGAGGTACAAGTGTGTACACTCTTGTCTATAAAAACCGGATCCTGTTCAGAAGATTGTGGTTATTGTCCGCAATCTGCTCGGTATAAGACCGGTGTAGAGTCGCAGAAATTGATGGAACTTTCGACGGTGCTCGAATCGGCGTCTGCTGCTAAGGCAAATGGATCCACGCGGTTTTGCATGGGTGCTGCGTGGCGAAATATGAAAAGTGAAGAGGATTTTGAACACGTTCTTGAGATGGTTCGCGGCGTTTCGGCCATGGGGCTCGAAGTGTGTTCGACGTTGGGAATGCTCACTGATGATCAGGCATTTCGCCTAAAAGAAGCAGGGCTTACGGCGTACAACCACAATCTTGACACATCGCGGGAACACTATCCCAACGTGATCACCACACGCACCTATGACGATCGACTGGATACGCTGGAACGAGTGGGGAATGCAAAAATTTCCATCTGTTCCGGTGGGATTCTCGGACTTGGCGAAAGTCATGAAGATCGCATTTCGATGTTGCATACGCTGGCATCGTTGTCGGTATTGCCCGAATCGATTCCGGTGAACGCCATTGTGCCGGTGAAAGGAACACCGCTGGAAGATTCACCGCGGGTCTCCGTGTGGGATATGGTTCGCATGATTGCCACGGCGCGCATTGTCTTTCCAACGGCAAAAGTGCGCTTATCTGCCGGGCGTGCTGAGATGTCAGACGTGGAACAGGCGCTCTGTTTTATGGCAGGAGCAAACTCGATATTCTCCGGTGACAAACTGCTCACGACTCCCAACGGTTCTGTTGCCGCCGATAACCAACTGTTCGATATTCTCGGCATTTCGGCGATGAAACCGGCAAACTAGTTTTTCGAGTATTGTATCTATGGGCGTGGCGGATAGAATCTGTCGCGCCTTTTTTGCATTTTCACGCTCTCTTTTCGTTGATATTTTCCCGGTTTTGGGGAAATGAACATAAAAAACGGGGCTTCCTCATTAATGTTAGGCGAACAGTTTAATGTGAATCATTGCCGTAATATGCTGTCTGTAAGTAAAATGGGAAAAAGACAACTTCTTCGTATCTGTTTGGGACAGATACGTTCTGTATATTAGCGTAGAAGTATAACTGTAATGAGTTTTAAGGAGAATGTAATGAACAACCGGAATCTGTTTCTGCTGAATGTCGCGATCATATTTATGACGGGGTGCGCAAATGTCGATACTATCGAACCGGAAAACGCCACGATTCGCTTCGCCTTTGCTCCTTCGGCTGAGTCCAAAACGACCTTTGTCGCCAACGGACTGACCTGGACAATTACCCGCGCCGCCATGCTCCCCGGTGAGATCGGAATTCATTGGAATAGAGAAAACAGTTCGCGCGCCGTTTCTGAAATCAATCCAATTGCTCCTCGCCATGATGTTTCCGGTAAAATTTCACCTAAAATCTACGGCTATTTCGCGGTGAATCTTTTGGATACCACGTTCATTCAACAGTTGACCGTTGATCCAAAACACTATGACCACATTCACATGGTTGCGCTTCCTAAAAATGCAATCACCACAAATGATACGGTAAAAGGCATTTCGCAGTTTCCCGAACTGCAGACAAACTCGGTATGTATCAGCGGAACTGTTTCAAATGGAACGTCGACGCTCCCTTTCAAGCTCGAAAATAACACCGTTTACGGTGAAAATGATCTCGGTGATATTCTGTTTAGTCTTCCAATCTACAAAAATGAGATATATGAAATCTACGTTCACCCCAATTTTGAAAAGTGGTTTGCCCCGGTTGTTGTGGAATCTTCGCAGTTTGAAGGGCAGGATACAATTCGGATTAATGCCACAAGTAATGTTGCATCATTGACCTATTTCAAACAGGCGTTTAAGGCGGACAATGCCATGAACAAAACCTTTCGGAAGGTTCAGTAATGAAAAGAGCCGCTGCAATTGCAATCCTTGTTTCTGTTCTTTCTGCTGAAACGGTTCACGATCTGGAAACAATCGCTGTTTCCGCTGATGTGCTTGTTCCTCAGGGCGAACAGCGCACCTCCGTGGTCGATTCGGTGGGGCGATTTGAAATTGAACAGAATCCCGAGTCGAATATCATGGATTTGCTCGATGGAAAACCGGGGGTTCGCAAAAAGATCGACTGTTCGGTCTGCAATACCGCTCAGATTCGTCTACTGGGGCTGAACGGTGCCTATGCACAGGTTTTGGTCGATGGTCTTCCGCTCTTTTCGGGACTGGGAACTGTCTATGGAATTGAACAGATCCCCATGGTGACCATTGATCGCATTGATGTTATCAAAGGTGCATCCAGCGTTCAGCACGGAAACAACGCCATCGCCGGAGTGATCAATATTGTTCACGGCCCAATTCCCGAAAAAACAGCGGGATATCTTAAGTTGAGCTACGGAAGTCACAACGAACAAAACTACGAAGGGGCATTTTCGACTCGAATCATGCCATCGGGAACCGGCATTCAGACTGCATTTAACTACAACACCTCGCCGCGAATCAATATGGATGAAACTCCCATGATGGATCTGGCAGAATTTGATCGGGTTGGGTTTTCTACTCGAGCGAGCCAGTGGCTCAATTCAAAGGTAGAACTTACTGCTGATGTCAATGTCGGTTTTGAAGATCGTTTTGGCGGAACAGAATCGGCCAACCGTACCACAATCGGATCGTATGTTCCCGATTCTTCATGGGTTGATTCGTGGGGGAATACGATCACGCAGGAAGCGGTCTATCAGGAGTATGTTCGATCCAAGCGAGTGAACTATCAAGCGGGGCTGAAATCGGATATTACCGACCGACTCAAAAATGAAACGCGCATCAGTTTTCTCCAGCATCTTCAAGAGAGTTGGTACGGCTATCTCGATCTGAAAGCTGAACAGAATCTGCTCTGTCTCGTGAACGATTTTTCGCTCGATCTGGAAAAACACGATCTTTTGGCGGGGACATCGTTTACTCGCGATGCGTTCAGCGACAACCGATCTATCGGTACTCACGAATACAACATTCCAGGACTCTATGTTCAGGATATTTGGACACCGCTGGCCAGTTGGGATTTTATGGCCGGAACGCGACTGGATTTCCACAATGTTCACGGATCGATTTTGTCTCCTCGTTTTGCCGCCACGTTTTATGGGTTGGAAAATTTTATTTGGCGCGCCTCGGCAGGGAGAGGATTTCGGACATTCAATCTTTTCAGTGAAAACCATTCGGCGATCACTTCCGAAGTGTACACGTTGGAACCCAACGACACACTGAACGCTGAACGATCGTGGTCGTTTACGCTGAACGGGCAATTTGCAAAAACGTTCAGCGAAAGATTTGGCATTGCGGCAGATCTGACCGGCTACCACACGAGAATTTCCGATTACATTCAGGAAACCTATAAAAAAGAGTTCACGCAGGATGGCCGTCAAAAAGTGATGTACCAAAATCTTGATGGTTCCATGTTCACCGAAGGGCTTGAAGGAGTGGTCACTCTGAATAT
>JAIFMU010000035.1 GCA_020048285.1 bacterium
GTCAGACACCCTTGCGTTTCACTATACGCTTCCTCCGACACTCGCGTTAGGGACTTTCACCCATTAGATATTTGACATGCGTGGCACACATGCAAAAAGGCTGACCCGTTTCCGAATCAGCCTCCATCGCTTTTGATTTTGATTACTCTTTAATACCGATCATTTTTTTCTCTTTAAACGATGAACCATTGCCGTCAGAACCTTCGATTAGCAAAAGGTAGAACCCCGAAGCGGCGAAAACCTCGTTCACCGGAATGGTAATTGTTTCAGTTTCGCTAGTGATTCTATGGGTAAACCGGATCAAATTGTTCCCCAAGGCATCGTAGAGCGCGATGGTCAACGCTGTTCCAATCGCTTTTGCGGGGAGTTTGGCGATCAGTTCGGGAAGTTGGTCTGAACCGCGACTCCACACGGGATTTTTCAGAACCATGGGAGCAGCGACACTCTTTTTCACGGTAAGAATAGCTGTTCCGCTCTCTTTCGATCCAAAGATTTCGATTGTGTGCGATTCCATAACCGCCGCAAACTGGTAGGAACCGCTGTCGAGAACTCTGATGCCATCGACCAGAACCGAATCAACAACATATCCCGGCAAGGATTCGAACTGGAAATCGGCATTTTTCTGATAGATTACATCGACACCACCGGCAGGAGTAAGAAGAATCCCTTCGGAAGCGGTGGCGGTTATACGATAGGTCTGTGCTTTTTCCAATCCGCCATAGTTGTAGAGAACCAACTCTTTTACTTTCAGCTGTTCATACTTTTCCACACTTTCAGAACCTTCGAGAAGGAACGCCACCGAGGTAACCGCTGAAAGAGCGAGCGGCGTTGCCGTTTCTACCCAGTCCGGCTGAGTGAAGTCAGTGATTTTCAGAAGAACAGTCACAAAGGAGCCGCCAGTGGACGGCAGTGTCGCACGGTAGGAACTTCCCTCAGCAGAGAGATTGCTCTGATTGAGCAAAAGTGCCATGGTGTCGGTGGAAGCGTAGGTCACTTTGATATAGTTTACGCCAGTGAGATTGTTTTTTGGTCCCACAGGAAGTTCTGCCGAAAGGTCAGCCCACGCCCACAAATCAGTGGCGGAGTTGCTCTTTTTGAGCGAGTAGAACAGCGATGCGCCGTTGGCACCAATCAATGCCGTGCCCGTATCTGCCACTGATCCCAGTTCATCCGCGTGAGGAACAAAGGTTGACCAGGAAATCAGGTTTGCCGAAGGATTTGTTGTGTCGATCCCCGTGTTCACACCAAAATACGCCACAACCGTGTGATTTGCGCGGATCGAATCGAGCGAATAGCTACTTCCGGTAAGAACAACCGCCGCGCCATCCACTTTCACAGAATCGAGTCGATAGCCGCTGGTGGCGCTGAAAGTCAGTTTCAGAGTGTCACCTTTGTTGACGGTCGATGTTCCCGCAGGAGAGACTGTTCCTTTTCCGACAACTGACGTTTTGACTGTATAGGATGGAGCTGCACCGAAAAATGCTTCCACCGAGTGATTTGCCACCACATTGGAAAACGTATACGTGTTCGAAACAATCGCCGTTTTGTTCCCGTCGACTTTCACCGAGTCCAGTACAAATCCGCTGTTCGGGGTGAACGTGTACTGTTGCGAACCGTTCTGCGCTACCACGGTTGATCCCGATGGCGAAATTGTTCCGTTAGGGGATTCTATCGCGGTAATGGTGTAGGTCGTGGAGGGAATTTTGCCGAAATAAGCGACGATTGTTGTGGTGGCTCTGATTTTTTCTATCGCATAGGATGTTCCGACGATTGTCACGCGAATGCCGTTCACTTTCACCGAGTCGAGTCGACTGCCGGTGTTGGCGGTGAAATAGTACACCGCGTCGGTACCTTCCGCATAGGATTTCGTTCCCGTCGGTGAAATTGATCCATTGCCTCCGCTTACTTTTACCGACGAAGCAGTTACAGAGTAGCTCGGAATCACCGAAAACCATGCGGCAATAGACTGATTTGACTGCACCGAACTGAATGTATAACTTCCGTCTAAAGTCGTAACTTTCAGGCCATTTACTTTGACCGAATCGAGACGACTTCCGCTGTTTGCTACGATAGAGTAGACTTGTGATCCCCCTTTGGAAACGGTCGTGGTTCCCAACGGTGTCACCGATCCTGTTCCGGTGGATGTCGCCGTGATCGCATAGGTCACGGGAATTTCTCCGAACCACACTGCCAGCGTTTTGTTCGCGGTGATGTTGGTGATTGTATAGCGATTGTTTGCAATAGTCACTTTCGCGCCATCGAGTTTTACCGAATCGATCCGAAATCCATTTGATGGCGTAAAGGTGAACTCTTTCGACTCATCGCCAAAAAGGGAGACCGTTCCCGCCGGGGAAATGGTTCCTGACCCAGTGACCGCCGTGGTGACCATGTAACTTTTTTTCGCGCCGAAATAGGCGACAATCGCACTGTTCGCGGTGATATTTGAGAGTGTGTAACTGTTATTGGCAACGGTGACTTTTGCAGTTCCCACTTTGACCGAATCGAGTTGGTAGCCACTATTGGCTGTAAAGACGTAACTTTGTGAACCACCTTTTGCCACGTTCGTCGAACCCAACGGTGATATTGTTCCGCCGGTGGATCCGTTCACCGATGAGGTTATAGTGTAGGTCGGAATCGCCCCGATGTAAGCGGTGATCGTTTTGTTCTCATTTAGGTTGGTTATAGAGTAGGAAGTCGTGCCTGCTCCGGCCACTTTCACACTGTTCACACGGATAGAATCGATCTGATAGCCGGCGTTTGCGGCAAACGTAAATGCCTGCGAAGATCCGGCGTTCAGCGTTACTGCCGCCGCCGGCGATATGGTTCCCGATCCGGAAACAGATGGTGTGATTGTGTATTTAGTGGTTATTCCGCCGGTTCCTTTGATTGCTTTCAGAGAGTTCCACACTGCGGCGGTTCGCCATGCAGGTTCTGCGGCACCATCGCCATTGCCCAGTGAACAGTCCCAGATCGCCACACTTGTACCGTTGTTTTTTGCCCAGTCAACACTCTGCTGAACGGTTCCACCCGCCCACGATCCGCCGTAGTACGTAGGCATGCCGAGCGCAAGTTTCGACGCATTGGCTGAACCGGCAAGATTTTTTTGTCCCGCATATGAGAGATCCCCTGCGGCTCCTATTCCTGTTTCCTGATACCCCATGCTTGTCAGCAGTTCCACTAGAGGGAACAGCGAACTCCAATGCTGAGTTCCCGGCGTATGCCACTGGGAAGAAAAAGTTGCTACAGTGACGATTTTTCCTTCAGCTTTTACCTTTGTCGAGAGCTCTTTCATAAAAGTGATAAAGTTCTGTCCGGCGGTTCCATCGGTGACCTGCGGCCCTTCGAGATCCACTTCGACACCATCCAATCCGCGATCTTTCATGGCAGTTACGAGATTGTTCACCAAAGTAGTTCGCGACGAAGGATTGCTGATTATAGTGTTCACCGTTGCCCAGTCCCATCCGTTTGCGCCGTTGTAGATACAAAGAAGTACTTTCGCGTTGTTGGTAGCTCCCCATGATTTGAACCAATCCACATCGGCATTGTTGGCAGTGGAACCACCGTTCGCCACATACCCTATGGCTCCACTGGTTCCCACTGGACCCCAAAACTGCAGTGCTAAATGCGTTACTCCGTCTTTCATTCCTACGCCGCCAAAATCTGCATTGAGCATTGCTTTGGATTCATCAATAAAGTAGGATGGAACCCAGGTCATTACATGGGCGCCGAAAAGCGTCGATACTGACAGGGTAAGGAGAATAATCATCTTCAGAGCAATTTTGGTAATCATTCGGCAACCTCCAAGGGGGGAACGTTTCTTGTTTCGTAGAATAATGTAGGTAAAACTGAATAGATCGCGACCTATTTTTCCCTTTACATTTCGTGACTCAACGATTCTCTTCTACCACAAATCAATTATAATCACAAACTTGAACTGATTTGTCTTAGCGCAATCTGTATAGCTAGCGGGAAATTTGATCATCTTTTCCTCTGTTTTAAATCGCCGCAAAGAAACTTGTCAAAAGTCATTTAATGCAAAGTGGGCAAACAGATAGGCTCTCTTGGGGAAAAAGCGAAGTTTTAAATAGTCTCGCCAAACCGGCATTCAAGTTTTACTAGACACTTTTGAGTAAAAGTATGCGACACGATCACGGGATCATCTTTTTAACAACATGTGATATTTGTCTCTATTGAACTCAATAACACAACCACAAAAGCCCCAAAGATGTTCTTTAAGCATTGACTTAATCTGAAATATCATCAAAAACCCGAATTCAATCATCGCTGTATCGCATAGATTTTATGCAGTCTATAAAACTTGTTTTTTTGTGAGCAACAATATCACAATTCCAATCTGCCTTGGCGAGGGATACGTGCTATTTGGTAAGTGGAGCAAAATAGTAGAGAAAAAAGTTCCCTCGCAGGTGGAAATCGATTATTGTTAGAGAATAAACACAACAAGGAGAATCTATGGAACGAAAAATAGAACGAACGGTGATAGGGCAAGACACTCATGATGGCGATGGCGTATCGTTAAAACGAATTCTTTCCTTGCCACATGTGCAGCAGTTCGACCCATTTCTGATGCTTGACAGCTTTGGCACTGATTCCACACAGCAAGGGCCGGGATTTCCCTGGCACCCTCATCGTGGAATCATAACGATCAGCTACATGATCAAGGGCGAAGTGGCTCACGAAGATTCACTGGGGAACAAAGGAACCATTGGCCCCGGCGGAGTACAGTGGATGAAAGCGGCTTCGGGAATTATCCACACTGAAATGCCTCACCCAGGACCGCAAGGGATCCGCGGACTGCAGTTTTGGCTCAATCTCAGTGCGGAAGAAAAAATGTCAGATCCCGACTATGGCGATATTCCCGCATCGGAGATCCCCGTGGTGACACCTGCCTCGGGCGTGACTATGGCGGTGATCGCCGGAAATCAGTGTGGGATCACAGGGCCCGTAAAGTTTTCGCGGACAGAACCGGAACTCTACGCCATTGAACTGGAGCCACGCAGTGCAGTGACGATTCCACTGAATCCTGAGAAAAACTATTTCGTCGTCGGCATTGGTGGTTTGCCTGAAATTGGCGGGAAAACGGTGGCTCCTCACTCGGCAAATCTTCTCGGCCAAGGTTCCTCGGTGACAATTTCATCGAACGAAGCGTCGCGCTGTTTTATCGCCGGAGGAGTTCCCCTTGGCGAACCGATCGCATGGCAGGGACCGATTGCCATGAACAGCCGCGAGGAGTTAGCTCTGGCATTCAGAGAACTTCAGGATGGGACCTTTGTGAAAGTGGGCCGGAGCTAGCTGTTCATGTGTGAGGCTCGCTGTTATCGGGGCCTCGCTGTACTGAGCCATGAGGTGCTAATTAGGTGCAGGAATGGGAAACATCACTTAGCCAAAGAAGGCTGATCGTTTTCCGTTGTGAATTCGTTCAGGGCGACTGCGAATTGCGGGAATACGCATGGTTTTTCCCGAACGAACCGTGTGTTCATCGATGCGAGTGATCGGGATCGATGCGCGAGGAGCACTTTTCATCTGGCGAACAAAGCCGTGAACTACGTCAGAAAAAGTCTCTTCCGCAGGAACCCGCAGTTCGTGGTGGCGTTTTAACATTCGAATCATAGCTTTTCCTTTTGATACGAGAAGTGCAAGTAGACTCCCACTTTTGAACCGATGGGGCAATCTTTCCACGACTATTCAAATCTATGTTCCGCCGAAAGTGATGAGATCCATTTTGTGTCCCCTACTTTCTCTTTTTCTTCATTCATGTTTCATCTCATTGCTGGAAAAATACCACGTTTTGAAAAATGTAAAATGAGGTGACATTCTCCTTTCTCACTACGTTTTAAATGGAACATGCGAGTGTTCTGCAATCTGTTCGACGAAATGTACGGCTCTGTTTTGGTACCGGTAAAAGATGAACAGAACCTATTTTACGACTGGTTCTAAAAGCTGTTTATGGGGGCCGAGTGTATGAAAGAGATCAATGATGGGGCTATCTCAAAGGTAGTACTCTTCTGTTTAATTAAGATTCCTTTAGTGCTGATTTTTGGCATCGGTATCTATAGTGCGCAGAGAGTGAACCTTTTTGGTGATGCAATTCCTCTTGCTACCGAACCCTACACCGCCGAACCGGACAGCGTTGGGTATAGTACAATTAAACAGAGTTCTCTCACTGAAAAGGGACTTCATTTTGCCGCCGAGCTCGGAACCAAGAGCACTCAGCCGATCGCCGGTATAATCATTACCCCCGCTCAAAAGTTATCCTTTGATTTTTCAACCTATGAGTACCTTACGATTAAACTGGACAGCGGCTCATCGCGATTTAATTTTACCATGACTGTTTTTGAAAAGGGGTTTTCCGATTCTGTAAACACCAATTCACACCGGTATCTTCAGCTTGAACATACGGTCTCCCAGGGGAAATCGACAATCACTGTTCCCCTGAAATCACTTCCAACGCCGGTGTTTTGGTATCTGATGAACAACACCCATCGCGAACGATTCAGCAAGACCGATTTTTCCGCAGTGACCTCACTGATTTTCAGCAACCATCCCGCAGAAAAGAGTGGCACACCGTTCAATCTTGAAATCCGAGAAATCTCTTTTTCTCGATCTTACAAACCATTCTGGATTCTGCTTGGTGTGACCATTTTATTCTGGATTTTGA
>JAIFMU010000047.1 GCA_020048285.1 bacterium
ATAGCAATATTATCCAAAGCCTTGGAAATGAATCATCATTGGATCTTCTCAATGCACTTGATGCTGAAATTCTTTTCTTGGTCGAAGGCGAAGATGATGGGCAGTACTTACAATCCATTATGGGAAAATTTGGTATTATTAAGAAAAGTGTTTATTGGTCATTCAGAGGACTAGATACACTGATAAAAAAGGTGAAACATTACAAAGAATTTCTAGGTAGTATTGGTGCTAGTCAATCAATTTGGGACAAAGCATTTATCGTTGTCGATGCAGACTTTATGACCGATGAACAAAAAGAAAATTTAGCCAATAAATTTAGTACTACATTAGGTGTCGATGCTCATATATGGAAATCATATACCTTTGAATCAACAATATTATCTTCAAATTACTCATTGTCGAGCGTGATTCTGCAACATATTGCAGACCTTGATCAAACTGTACAAATAGATGATATTAATAGACAACTGACGGCAGAAAAAGAATCTCTTCGATTAAGACTGTTGCAAAACATTGATACAGATAGTGGATTTCGAGAACGAATAACGAGGCAAATTCAAAATCGTTCACAATCATTAAGAAATGACTTAGAGATTACTAGTATTTTCAATGGTGGTGAAGCAATGCTTTTCCAAAACTACCACTTATTTGCTAAAAGCAGTCTTGAACATGGTAGAATAGATCACTTATGCACTAAAGATGATGTAGAGCAATTACTATCAGAAGTTTATAACAACTTGAATATTATCATAGACACGACTGTCGTTTCGATTTTTAATCAGCTTATTAAACAGATAGATGCTCATCAAAGCCCTAACGATTGGGCTGTATTGATATCAAAACTAATGTAAAAAAATCATAGCAAAGTGCGTTGGTCTTACCTCTGTTCTCGAACACTTCGCACAATTGATATTTTGGATGAATTTGCACAAGAGAGAAAACTTATGTCGAATACCTATACTCAAAAATCTAAAGAAAAATCCCGCAGAGAGATTTGGGATTCCACGATCGCGAAACTTACATATAATCGAAGCAGATCGTCAATTGTAACACACGATATTTTATATGAATTTTATTCTAAAGCAATAGAACAAGCAAATAACTACTTAACTCCTGATGAAAAAGAGGCTACTAATCATATCTTCTCAGATTTCATGGAGTTTCATAACTACACTTATGGTAATAAACAGCCCAGTGATCTAAAAGTCGCCTTTTTTTGTGGTCCAGAACCAATTAATGATATTTCTCATCTTCTTTCTAAGGGAATAAGAATAGAGAATATTTGGGCTATTGAAAAGGACAAAGGGGCATATAATCAAGCAATAGAACAACTAAAAGAGGAATTTTGTTTAGTTAATATTTTTTATGGATCCATTAAGGATTTCGTATCTACATATCCAGCAAAGTTTGATATCATCTACTTAGATTTTATGAATTCATTAGTTTCAAAGGACAATAATCCTTTAACTGGTACTATTGATGTTTTAATTGAAAACGATGTACTTGAACCCTTAGGTTGTTTAGTTATTAATTCTTGCTACCCTGATAAAACAGATGATGCCATTGATATCCTTACAAGCTTTTTCGAAAAACAACCATTTCTTCATCGTTCAATACTAGGGTCTAAAAATGGTGGAAAATTTCATGAATCTTTTGAGGCAAATGGACATTATGAATTTGATCAATGTAAAGCTTTCATTAATGTTAACTTTGAGATGGCATACTCACAATTTTCTTCAGAATCATTAAACCTTTTCTCAAATTTAATACATCCACTGCGACGCATATTAAGACAACCTAAAATTAAACAGTTAATATTTAATAAAGAAGATTGTTATACAAATGCTATTACAAGATTATTTAGAGAGGATTTAGAAAATCTTGGTGATAAAACAGGGGGGTTTGATTTCATTTTATGCTCTGATCAATTTAGTGATTTGCATTTTGCACACAACACTATCAAGAAAGATCTAAAGCCCTTCAGAGGATATTTTCAAACTGATATTAAAGGCACAAATGAAAAAATTTTGGATACAATTAAGCTTTATTCCTTAGCAGCCAATGTTGAAGAGGGCTATTATGATGCATTTGCTTGTGATGTAATGAATACTGTCAAAGACATGCAATACAACCTTATTGAAAACACAAGGTCTGCAGTAGGATTGTTTTGTGATGTACCAATGATTCATCTTTGGCTTTCTTTAATTATTGGCAAATATGGTCATCCATATCATATTAACTATCGCGAACATAAACGACATTCATATACTGCAAAACAGCGTAAAATGTGTTTAGATATATTTACTCTTGACCAATGTCGTTCATTGTATGATTGGTTACCGACATTAGAATTATTTGCGATCAAATTTTCTCATCCTGTGCACCAAATTCTGATTAGATCATATATGGACTTGATATTTAAAACGCAACATTATGTGAATAATAGCCATTTTAGTTGTAACATACTTTGTTACAATGATACTCCTAATGCTGTTTTACAGGAAATGGAAGATAGGGAGAACATCATTGATGAAGATCTATAACCATCACCGTTGGGCTGACCTCGCAATCTGTTAGATATAAGTATCATTTGATACTTTTGACTTCATCATCTCATCAACCTTCTTCACCAATTCATCAATTCCAGCTTTCAATTCATCGGTGAGTTCTAACTTATTTCTCCGTTTTAGCCATTTCTTGAGCTTCCGTTTCATACCAAATCCACAGAACTTTGCCAGTGTAAGTAATCCAGCATCAAAATCTTCCAAAATATCAGCTTCGTGTTTTGAAAAAACATTCTCCATAAGTGTAATTAGTTGGTGATGAACTTCTTGAGCTTCATACTGTGCAAGTAGCTCTGATTTACATTTTGATTTGTAATCGTTTAGAAATGTTATCGTTCTCTTGAGTCCTTTGTAACCTTCCTGCTGGAACGCAACAAACGGTGAAACCGTTGCAAACTCAAGTAAGGTGGTATCATACGATTTAAGGAGGTCTTCAGTAATTTCTATAGGATGTTGATTGGCAATGACTGACAGAGTAGTATTTGCCCACTCTGTGAATGGCTCCAAATCAACATCTTTTACTGCATATCCTTTTACCTGAAGAGATGCAATATAGTAATCATAGAATAGTTTGGTGTGAGCACCAATTTTGATGAATTCTGACTGAAGCCAGTGACGTAGTTCGAGAGAATAATAGAAAAGTTTTCTGCCACTTGCTCGTTCATCAAACTTCTTTTTTCGCCAGTA
This sequence comes from bacterium, assembly GCA_020048285.1. Lineage (GTDB taxonomy): Bacteria > Fibrobacterota > Chitinivibrionia > Chitinivibrionales > Chitinivibrionaceae > JAIFMU01. Next base: position 3,252 of record JAIFMU010000047.1, read on the forward strand.
CGCGATGCTGTTGAATATTGCCGTTATGAGAATTCCGATAAGGGTAACTATTGAAGCGATTACTTTGGCATCCATTAGATCCCCTTCAATCTTTCCATTGCCATCTTCTTCAGCTCAATGAACTGTCCCGCAAAGTCTTCGGCAAGTTCCCGACTATCTGTGATGGTGATGTTCTCATTGTTGTATTTGGCGTTGTTTGTCCAGTTATATGAACCATGGATTACCTTTTTTAGATCGATTACGCAAAACTTGTTGTGCATGATCTTTTTGCCCCAAGGGGAATCTGGAGCGACGGAATAATATTCAATCCCAATATCTTTATGATCGAATTTAAGTCCATTTCTCTGCGTGATTTCGTCGTCATTTACAATAACCTGAACATTCAGTCCTTCTTTATGCTTCTTCCAAAGTTCATTTCCAAGGTCTTTATCTGTGAACCATGCCATCGCTACCCAAATCGAAAACTTAGCACTGCGGATACTCTCGACAATTTGAGCTTTTATATCTGCAAAATGTGCTTCGATTTCAACAGGATCAACCTCGTCATATCCAGATAGTTTATAAATGTCAGTGCTTGTTTTCTCAAGCTTGAATCCATCGTGCTTGATGATTTCATTTATAGCAGTGGCCACAGCTTCAGGATCATCACACCGCCGACTATCTGCTAATGTTTCGATAACCTGTCTGAGTTGTGGAGTGCCGTTCAGCTCGCATAATTTGTGAAAAGCAAAATCTTTACGGCTTGGAAATCCTTGTCCGTACACATCGCGACAGCCAAAAGAATTGAAAAACTTTACAAGTTCTGGTCCAGACATATAGCGAGTTGGAACACCATCACCAATTGCGTAATTCTTCAAACAGTCCAATGAGAATTCACTTAATTGCACAAGCTTACCCCTCGAACTTTTCGTTTATAACAGACCGCATGAATAAATCTCTTCTGATTTGTTCGATTACACCTTCTCTTGAAGGAAAAAGTGTTGTACTCCTGATATTCATTCTTTCGAGTCTTTTATGGATTTCAAATCGCCATTCAGAAGGGAATTCGTATTTGACGACTCGCTGATTTCCGTACACATTAAAACAGTCTGTCATTTTTGGTGAAAACTGAGTCGATATAAGGAAACATCCTTGTTGATTTTGCAGTCGAATATTCTTTTTACTGGGTTCTTTCAAAAACAGAAGATTATACCCTTCAAGCTCAGAAAACTCATATTGCTCGCTTGGTGTTAACTCTTTACCCGCTTTGTTCTCAATAAAGACCTTATTGATAAACTCAAATTCCTTAATATCAACAGAGAATACAGCGGAAGTGTTCTGTTCGCTTTCGACATCGAGAGCGAAATAGAGTGCAATAAATGGAGAATATGAAAAATCCAGAAGTTTTGTGGGAAAGCCGTAGTGTTGCATAAAAGAGAGTTTGTCCCATATCTCAGTATATTCAACAGCATCGGTATCGTACAGGTGAATCAGTTCATCATATTTCTGAGTAATATCAATTTGAACCAATAGGTTATGCATCGTTTCACCCTCATCTTTACGACTCGTGGAACGACTTTTATTGATAACCCGTTCAAGTGAACACTCCATCCCCCACTCAGCAGAAGCGTGTCCTCTGAATATGTTCGTCGCCTTCTCGTTTTTAAGGAAATCAAACAACTCATCAACTGTTTGGGGCTTGACTAGTTTGTAGAAATCGTATTTGCCATATCTGTGAGGTTCCATCCCTTTACCCCTCGAACGCTTCTTTAAGAACTGCCTGCATGAGAAGATCCGCTTCACGCTGGGATTTGGTGGATTGGATCTCTATTGTCTTACAGCAATCTAACAAAATTACCTACTTTTACATCATCAAATGGCAACGCATCTGCTGGAACAATTTCTTCTACAATGTCGGGATTCTGAACGGAAAGAGTCGCAAACATTGATGCAATACTCCCCAAATTATTTCCTAACTGTTTTTTGATAATAATTTTTTTAGGGTCAGAAAGCATCGTGCTTTTAACTGTTGAAATTTTATCTTGGCAATGTTGAATTTTACCGATCCCTTTTATTATTTCAAGTTGAGTCAGTATCTCATTTGTATCGGGATCGACAATCTCATCACCAATTTCATATACCTGAATACGTTGACCTTCTTTGAGACCAAATTCTTTACCTTTGTTAATTACAAATGTATAATCATCAATCACTTTAGCAACTTTTATTTCTGACATTAAATACGCCCTTCTGCAAATGGTTTTAGTATGATCTTGGATAAAGTTTCTCGTTTGTTTTTTATAAGATCAGTGATGATTGATTTTTCATCTTCAATTAAAGATATACCTACTTGCATTTTGGCATCACTCTGTTGCGTAATTACAACACCTTGACCAATTACCTTCTCAAAGTCATCATCTTTATAGAAAACCAGCAGTCTTGTTCCAGTTGTGAACAGCATAAAATTTTCAATTAGAAGAATACTATCAGCAGGTATTTGGCGATTATACGGTTCAATACACCGACATACTTTCGGAGAGTAATATTTTGTTTTAAGCGTAAACAAAGTATTAACAAGAACGATGATGACAATTATAAAAATGCATATCAATGGCAGTATAATTCGCACCTGAATTGTAGCATTAGGAGCCAAATAGATAGTGAAAGCACTGACAGCAATGCCAATTATTGCTAATACCCACCCTTGAACTTTCATGAAAGAGTCGTAAATATCTTTTATCATTTCAACTCCTCAAATGCTTCTTTTAGAATCTGAGAATGAAACTTATCAAGAATCGTAAGTTGCTTCAAAATTTCTTTCTTTAGTCGCTTTGAATCTGTCAATTTGTTTAAAAGCTCAATTTGTTTATGTGTTTCAGGTAGAACAATGTCCTGATTGAAAAAACGATCTTTTTGTAGACGAATTCGCTGTGTTGTTCCATCACTTCCAAGTCGACAAATTTCATCAAACCAAGATGTTTGAGTTAGTTCTAAAAAGAGTTGTTTGGAAATAACCGTTTCGTCAACATCAAAATACCAAAAGTCATTTGTTACGATTGCTCCATCAAGTTCTTCTGGAACAATTCCAAATGCTCCATTTCGAGCATCAATGCCAGATAATATAAAGTCACCAGCCATAACTTCATACATTTTCGATTTGATGTCTTTCCCTTTATTGAGACACCTAAGAACTACACCTTTATGATGGAGTTTAATTGTAACTTGTTTGTATTCTGTTTCGGGATCTAATTCAACAGGTCTTTTAATTCGTGTAAGAAAATCTCCAATTTTTACATTCATGCTAATGCAACTCATTTCTTATTTTAGTAAGCAGATCATCACTCTTTCTGAATGACTTATGAAGCATTTCCAGCAGTTCAGCCGATGTATGTTCAATCTCATCCTCCTCTTGACTCTTCACGATTGTTCCACCACTCTTTGATCGGATCGAACTCATTCACCTGAATCGTTTTGGTCTTGCTGTAGGATTTCTGACCTTCAGGAAGTTTGTGTTCGTAATACCAAATCTCCTTGGTCGGTTCTCCTTTGGTAAAGAACAACAGATTGGTTGCCACCGTTGCGTATGGTGCAAATACTGAGTTGGGAAGTCGAATAATGGTGTGAAGATTGCAATCAGTAAGCCATTTTTCACGAATCCGCTGTTTGACACCTTCACCCGTAAGTGATCCATCAGGCAATACGATTGATGCACGACCGCCATTTTTCAGCAGATGAATCATGAGCACTAAAAACAGGTCTGCGGACTCCTTGGTTCTGAAGTTCTGCGGGAAATTTCCTTCGTTACCGTTCGCCACAACTCCGCCAAATGGAGGATTTGCAAGAATCGCATCAACACGATCCTTTTCACGATATTCGTTGTATGGCTTGCTGAGTGTATCATCAAAAGTAAGATTTGGAACTTCAATATCATGGAGGATAAGATTGGTCGTGGCAAGCAGATACGGAAGCGGTTTATACTCCCAGCCAATGATTGAATCCTGAAGTGTTTCACGATCCGCTGGTGTTTTCACCTGCTTTTTGAGATGTTCGATGGCACAAGTGAGGAATCCGCCCGTTCCACATGCTGGATCAAGCAGTTTCTCCCCAAGCTGAACATCGATCATATCACTCATGAACTGAGTCACCGCACGAGGAGTATAAAATTCACCCGATTTACCCGCACTCTGTAACTCCTTAAGCATTCCTTCGTAAATGTCACCAAATAGATGACGATCTTCAGCCACATTGAAATTCAGTTCATTGAGCTTGTTCAGCACCTTACGAAGACAGATTCCCGATTTCATGTAGTTGTGGTTGCCGACAAATACTTCGCGAAGAATCAAGGCTCTGCGGTTGCCCGATACATCGATGTTTCGCAGTGCTGGAAAGAGTTCATCATCAACAAATTTGAGAAGCTTTTCGCCTGTATCACCTTCACTGTTTGATGCCCAGCTGTTCCAGTGGTACTCAGTCGGAAGCGGTGAAATGTAGTTGTCTTCAACCAGTTCAAGTTCATCTTCTTTATCAGAAAAGACTTTCAGGAAGATCATCCATCCAAGCTGTTCGATTCTTTGAGCATCACCGTTTACACCAGTATCTTCACGCATGATGTCCCGAATAGACTTCATGATTCCAGCAATATTGGTATCCGTCCGCTCCAGCCCATCTGTTTTCTGATTCCGGGGTGATCTATTTCTGAAGCCAACAGAAAAAGGAGACTCCGTGAAAAAACAAAGTTCCAACCCGCGTGCCAAAGTCGACCGTTCATTTCGTGAAATATCGCTCGCTCAAATCTCATCAGAGCCGATTCGGATTATCCATCGATCATTCACGATTGAAATTCCGCCATCGATTCAGCCAGATCAGTTGACTGCAATTATTCGGGGGTTGGCATGATTTCATTTACAGCAAACTTGAAAGCATTTGTCTGTGAACAGCCTGTCCACATGCGAAGTTCGTTCAATGCACTTTCAGGAATGGTGAGAAATACGCTTGAAATGAGCCCGACTTCACCGTATCTTTTTGTTTTTTTTAACAAGAATCGCAACCAAGTTAAGATCCTGTATTGGGATCGGTCAGGCTACGCAATCTGGGCAAAGCGGCTTGAAACGGGGCGATTCTGTGAACCCAAAAAGGAGCTCGACTACGCCGGACTGGTCATGCTTCTCGAAGGTGTTGTCGGTGATCCAGACCATCGAAAAAAGAGGTTCGAATTGCCGATAAAATCAATGTGAAACCCGCTTGTTTACTTGATTAGTGCGGTGTAAAAATGTATATTATCCCCATGAAAATAAGAGAGATAAAACCATCGGTACAGATAAGGAAACAGGCGGAAATGCTTGTCGTAAAAGACGAGCAAATTCGCCTATTGGAACATCAAAATGAGCTTCTGAGGAAGCAGGTTTTTGGTGAAAGTTCTGAACGTAAAGTCGACGATGACGGTTCGCAGACCAACCTTTTTGCTGAACAGGTCGCGGCACTCACCGAAGATGGAATTACCACCGATCCGATTCCCACTGAAACAGAAACTGATTCAAAAGGGAATAAAACCCGCAATCCAATTTCTTCAAAACTAAAACGGGTTAAAACAACTCTTGATCTGAGCGAAGAAGAAAAGGCTTGCCCGATCTGCGGCGAACCGATGGATCTCATTGGCGAAGATCGCACGGAAAAACTCGAATATCAGCGTGCCGTGCTTTTTGTTTCTCTTCTTCTTCGTCCAAAATATGCCTGCAAAAAACATCCCGAAGCCGGCGTGGCTCAAGCAGAACTTCCTCCTCAGCTGATCAATCGCGGAATTCCTGCCGCATCTCTTGTGGCGTGGATCATCTATGCAAAATATTTCCTTCACCTTCCACTTCACCGACTTGAAAAACTATTCAATCACTGTGGCTGCGAAGTTAAGCGGCAAAGAATGTGCGATTGGGAGCAGCAAGTCGCAGAAATGCTCGGGCCGGTGATCGAAGCGATGCGAAGGCAAATCGATTCGAGCGGGTATGTTCAAATGGATGAAACTCCGCTCAAAGTGATGAAAGATCAGAGCGATGGAAAACTTGCGACAGGCTACTTTTGGCCTCGAAGTGATGGGAGACAGGTCATTTTCGAGTATGATCCGTCGCGTGCGGGCAAAAATGCCACGGAATTCCTCAAAAACTTTTCGGGATATCTTCAAACTGATGGCTATTCAAGCTATGATAACGTTGCACTACGCCCTGATATTATTCATCTTGCATGTTGGGCTCACGCTCGCCGCAAATTTGTTGAGGCTGAAAGCCAGGATAAAAAATTCTGCAGCGTCATTGTTGCAAAGATTCGTGAACTCTATGCAATTGAACGAGCTGCAAAAATACAGTGGGAACAAATCGATCTCGATTCTGTCGGCGAGTCGGAAGATGCGATCAATCAGAAAAAGTACGCCGCTCGATTCATGATGCGTCTCAAGGGAAAAGCTGGTGATAAAGTGACTGCACTGTTCAAGCTTCTGGAAGATAACCAGTTCAATTATACGCCGCAAGATCCGGTGTACAAAGCGATCGCGTATGTGATTAAACGGAAAGAACTTTTTATCACCTATCTCTACGATGGTCGTTTGGAGATCGACAACAATCAGATTGAAAATCGGATTCGACCGATTACTTTAGGACGTAAAAATTGGCTCTTTGCCGGTTCGCAAAGCGGCGCGAAAAAGATCGGGATCATGGCATCATTCGTCGGAAGTGCGATCATGCTCGGTGTTGATCTGTACGAATATCTACTCTGGCTACTTGAAAAACTCCCGGCCGCTTCAACTCTTGAAGATTTTAAAGCACTCACTCCGCTCTCTTACAGGAGAAGTCTACACGACTCGAAGTAAGTCGGAGATGGGGTCAGCGGACGGATACATACCCGTAATCATCCCAACGTCCCCACCAACTTATATTCGGAACATAGTGAATAAACCCTGCTTTGCCGATTCCAAAGCGAACAACACCTTTGAGTTCTACTCCTGGCCCCATGCCGGTACATCCAACCCAGTAAGAATCATAATACCCATTTCCATAATAAT
>JAIFMU010000053.1 GCA_020048285.1 bacterium
GGGCTCATTGTTGTTTGAATAAATTATGTCGGAATCAGCCTGTGAGGAAGAGGGTTTCAAATTTAATTCTCGGTGTTTTGGACAGGAATGATGTTATCTAGTAATATAAGTAAAAGGATCGTTATCTTTGTTAATGGAACATCTGTTCTAAGTCTCAATTCTTTGTTTATGAGTAATGAACTAAAAGAAAGACTCGCGAGCCTCGGAAAATATGAAGAGGTTGATGATACAACACTATTCTAATGCCACAATGGTTCAAATTGACAAATTGAATATAATGGAGATTTACTTTATTGCTCCTGAGAATTGAACGAAATTTTGGCGTGAGACAAGGGCGATTATTATTACTATTGCCGTGGTCTTGCGAGTTGAAAAAAATCCCACTGTTCAAACAAAAATGGCTGCCTCAAACGAGACAGCCATTTTCATACAAATCCACTGAAAATTTACTTCCCAACACCGACCGTTTTTCTCACCGACTTTTTAGATCCATCGGTGGTGATCATCTGAATCACCGCGCTGTAGGATCCGGAACCAACAGCGATTCCGGCGGAGTTCAGCAGGTTCCAGTTGGCGACCCACACGCCAGCGTTCAGGGTGAATTCAATGCGGTTGACCTGATTTCCCACGACATCAAAGAGAATCACGGAACCGGTTTTCATCGCAGGATCTGCTACCGTGAAGGCAATTCCCGCATCAATGCCAACGCGAGCTGGATTTGGCGAGATCAACAGTGGGAGAGTTCCCCCTGGTTTTTTCGACAGAATCCCTACAATATCAGCAGGAATAATCGCAAATGTCTGGAGTGCCGTATCCGCAAGCAGTTCCGCTGATCCATCGGCGATCGCTCGAATGGTGACCGTTCCGGAGTCGAGAATGGTTACGGCGGAACCGGCAAGAGTCACCGCGAAAGTTCCACTGACCAGTTCAAACCGAACGGCAGTTCCTTTTGAAGAGGTCGCATTCAATGCAATAGCTGGATCGCCCACTTTCGCATTTGGTATCGGATCGAAACTCACTTTCTGAACCATTTTCATCGCATCGGCAATCGATGTAGAATCCAGCGCACGGCTGTACACTTTCACTTCATCGAGAAGACCATTCATCGACGAACCGTTTCTTCCGAAGGTGTTCAGCGGAAGTGTATATCCTGCCGCGGCAAAGGTCGAATGATAGGTTCCGTCGACGGCGAGTTTTATCGAATCATTGGCGCACACCATGGCGATAGTGTGCCATTCGTTGATCGGCGCAGAGTACGTTGACGCGCGATCGTAATTGTTCTGATACTGAACACCGAGTTTGCGGGTTTTATTCCACGTTTCAAGTTCGACTCGACGTGATCCGCCATCGAGAATCGTTGCATTGCCAATCGAATTGTCGGCGGTTCGATTCACGCGGAACATCAGGGTAAACGGTTGAGCAAGATTTGCCAATCCGATTGTGGCAAGATCGCCAATCGAATCAAACTGAAGTGCCGATCCTCCGCGGTTGTCGGAAGTTCTGGTCAGCGTTGATCCGAGCGTCGCGTTGCGGTTGTTCCCCGAATAGTCGAACGCGGTGGTTCCGGTTTCGTCGAAGGTCCAGTAGGCGTAGAGATCCTTTTCGGAGTTGAACGTTTTGGTCGTACTGATATAGGGTTTTCCATCAACCACGGCGCGAAGGCGATACTGAACCGCACTGTACCGCGGAAGTGTTGCCAGCGCCACGGAGACTGAATCCCACTGATTTCTCACACCGGAAATCGATTTAATTTGCGTTGTTGTAGTGAATTTACCATCGGTTCCATACTCGACAAAGAGAGAATCCACCGATCCGTTTGAACCGTTTATTCTTCCGTTGCCACTCCACTGTTTGGTCGCCGGATCGTAGGTCGGAGCCGAGCTTTCCAACAGAGGAATCGTGAACGTTTTTGGCGTCACCGTGTCAACTTCGGAAAGGAAGGTTCCCGATTCATCGATTGCGTAGGAACGAACATAGTACGTTCGGTTTGCCGTGATCGAACCGATTCCTGCGGTGAACGTTTTGGTTCCGCAAGAGACGCGGCCCGCATCGGTCATTTGCGGCGTTGGTTTAAACGCGGAGTAGATAAATCCTTGATCAACCACGGTTCCGGCACCAGTAACTGTTCCGCTAACGCTGATTGAATCGGTTCCGATTACTGAAGCATTCACCGTTAAAACCGGTTTTGGCGTGGTGAAAATAATCGTATGATCTTCCGCCTGACCTTGATCAATCTGACTTGCGTAGGCTCCCGAAATTTGAGAGAGTCGGTTGGCGATCACTCGCATCCGAAGGGGAACATTTTTGATCACCGAAACGGGAGCAAGGAACTTGAACACATGTCCCTGACTTTTTCCTGCCGGAGCATACACAAGTTCCGAGGCATCGAATGATCCGTTATTGTTGAAATCCACATACACTTTCGCGTAACTGACTCCCCACGTCGCATCGTTTTGCGTTGGCGAAATTGCCACTGTAGCCGAATCGGTAGAGAGATTGGTGAACGCTGTCTGCCCCGTCAAATCTTCATAGAACAGATTCGTGTTTCCATTTGATCCGTGTTTCAGACCGTTCACGGTGACACCGCTAATCCCCAAATACCACGCGCCGCCAGTTCCAGTTGAAGGAATCGAATCGATTTTTTTGATCTTGTCAGTGATTCGGATATACCCAATCTTTGAAATACTATCCGATCCAGAAGTTCCGCTTACCTTGAGCGAAACCGTGTAGGTTCCGGGAACAGTGAACGAAAATTTAGGCATTGAATCGTTTCCGGCGGTGAGTGTCTGGCCGGCGCCGGTCACTTTCCATTCACGTGACGTGGTGGTTCCCGACGTGAGATCGTTCAGCTGAACCGTGTCTCCTACACTGCACACCGCTTTCTGAATGGAGTTCCCGTGGAACGTAAAGTCCGCGATAAGTGCCTGTTTTTTCATAGACGAGTAGAGCGGTGAAGACCACACTCCTCTTCCGTATTTAGAAATCCAGAGCCGTGAATCGCCATCGGCATAGTAGCGAATTTCCATTTCGGAGTTGTTCTGAAGTGGCAATCCTTTGTTGAATTCGATCCAGTTTGAAAGTGTTTCATCGCGATACCACACGGTCATGGAGTTCGCCGCGTATAGACCTTCGGCAGTGTTTCGATCAAAAAAGAGATTGATCACGCCGGAAGCTGGAAAGCCCGAAAGTTCTTCCCAGGAAACTCCCTTGTCCCGTGAAATCCAAACCGCTTTATCTGTTGCGATTGCGACCAGTTTTTCGTTAAATGGATGCGTAGCAATTCGATAGCGACTAACTGCCGGAGCGGAACTAACCTGTGTCCACGTCGGTTTGTCTGAAGAAAGATTTTCAGTCAAAAGGTCCAACTGTTCCACGCAGTTACGCCGGTTGAACTGAGATCGACCGGTTCGCCAAAGGCAGAACTTCGTCCCACCGGCGCTTTCCACGCATCTTCGCTCGCCTTGGTGCGGTACAGAACTCCCGCTTTGCTAAATCCATAGATCCGCAGAGGATTAAAATGATCCGGTTCCACCTGATTGTAGAGCTGAACTGACGAGTCGGCGGTGATTTTCAGTTGGTAATCACCGGTCCAGTAGAGTTCGTCATTTGTCGGGCTGATTTTTCCGCGGTACACATCGGCGAATGCGGTGTGGAACGATTTACCATCCCGCTGGAACACCTGTCCCACATCCTGCCCGCCGGTCATGAACACTTCTTTGTTGTAGGTGCTTGTGGTGAGATTGGTTCCCTCCGGTGCGGCGATATTTCCGTTTTTACTCACCACCGATTTGCCGTCGCCGTTCCACGGAAAGAGCGTTGAAAACGGAGCTGCCCACGCGCCGCCGTCATCGGAAAAGTAGAGTGAATCTTTTGTTGGATTGGGCGTGGCAAAGCGTCGATCCGCCCAGGCATGGCTCCCGTATGAAGGTCCCATGGCCCATGTTTTCCCCCCATCGGCGGAGCACCACATCTTTTCGCGCATGGTGAACAGATTGTTTTCGTTGGTGGGATCAACGCCGAATTCCCCCACCCACGACGAAGACCAGTAGGGATTGACGCCGCCATAGGATTCGTCCAGTTCAGAAAATCCGCTGGTTGCATTTCCGGAAATCTGAACCACTCCGTTCGGATAGGCGTAGTCGGGATTTTTTACCTCCGCAAAGGTGTTCCCGCGGTCGGTGGATTTCCACAATCCCGCAAAGTTGGATTTATTCGTGCTATTGTATTTGATAAAGTATGAATAGATCACCAAACTGTCAGGAACCGATTTCTCTTTCACCGCCAGATACATGCGGGTGATCGTTCCCTGCGAATTGGAAACGGTTTTTTCTGTCCACGTGGCTCCCCGATCCGTGGAGATTAAAAACGAGGGATTCTGAAGAACGCCGGAACTGGCCGGATCTTTCGTTGTCACCAGCGTGTACCAGTTCGAAGTGGTTTCGATTTCGCGGAAAATGCCGTCGAGAAGTTTCGTCCAGGTGATTCCCGCATTGGCAGTGATAAACAGCCCCTTGTCCGAAGCGGCAAGTGCGCGATTTGCATCGGCAGGATCCACATGAATCTCATCGGCCGACCCGCTAAATCCGCTGGAACGATCCTCCCAACTCATGCCACCGTCATCGCTGAACCAGATCCGCCCCGATTGAGAAAGGTACACCACCTGCGAATTGTTCGTTCCCACCGCAACGCCTTCGACCTGAGGTGAGGTAAAGTAATCGGTGAGCGGTGTATAGGTGACGCCGTAGTTGATTGATTTCCATAGTCCCCCGTTGCGTACCGCCGTGTAGACGATGGCGGGATTGTTCGGATCGATGGCGATTCCCGTCACCGCGCCGTTTCCGGTGGAACCCTGACCGGGAGCTTTGGGATTGCCGCGGTAGCCCATGGATTTCCAGTCACCGGCGCTCGATCCATTGGGAATCTGATAGAAAACTTTGGTACCTGCGGCGGCCGGAGCGGGATAGAATACCGGCTCCTCTTCGGGATTGGGAATCGCCGGCTTGTAGGCGCGGAACAGCTCCAGTTCATCGATATAGGTTTCGGGATCAAAGATGATTCCATCGGGAGTAACCGTATTGCGTACGGACTTTTTCCAGTGGCGAAACTGTTGAATCTCTTCGTTGGTGGCACTAAATTTCGATTTGAAATTCTCGAAAGTCATAAGTGCCTGCTGATAGTTTGCATCACGACCTTTGATAATTGTCTGCCACTCTTTGACCGCTTCTTTGCGATCGTGGTTGTATCGCCATTTTTCAAAGATGTTCATCTCTTTTGCCTGAACACTCAGCCCGATCGCTAGAACGGCTGTTCCGAAAATCATTTTTTGTTTCATATATCCTCCGCTGTCGCAGTACTTTCTTAACTATTGATAGAATTCCGGCAGAACGATCTTACCAGAACCGGTACACTCCCTGAACGCCACACGCCGCCGTAATCCCGTTTCCTGTTCCGCAGATCTCCCGCAGATCCAGCGAACCGTTCAGCGGCGAAAAGGTCTGGACTGTTTTGCCATCGTATTTCATTAGCGATGATTTACCCGAAATCGCCCAGATCACGCCGGAACTGTCCTGAACAATCTGGTTGATCGAATCGGGAGCGCCAGAAATCAGTTCGAAGGAGTTTCCTTTTTTCTCATACAGACCGGAACTTGTTCCAAGATAGAGTTTTCCCTTGATCAGACTCACGGCATCCACCGCCTGTGAACCGGCGAAGTAATAGCTCATATCGGTGGTTCTCATATCAAGGGCGACCACGGTTCCGGTTTTCGTTCCGATCCAGAGCGTGTCGGTTCCGCAAAAGAGCGATCGTGTTCCGGTAAATGAGATTTTCTCCCAGAGTTTCCCGAATCGATGGAACCAAACCGCCGTGTCGGTCGCGCACGCAGAAGTTCCCGAATCGCTCATGGCGGAAGCGGTGATTGCATTTCCTTTCACCACGGGATCGACGGAGTTTCGGTCAATGGCGGCACCATCTTCAAATAGAATCGGTCCGCGCGAAGTTTCCAGAAGATGAACAATTCCGAGCGCGCCGGTAACGCTATTCGGGCAGACCCGCACTTTTGAAATCGTATCCGCCCAACTGAGTGAATCGGGAAGCGGCATATATTGCCAGTTTGGAGAATCGTGATACCAAAAACCGGCAGCTCCCGCCGCGATCCACGCTCTTCCGAGAAGGTCAATCGACACAGAGAGAATTGCTTGCCCATTCAGTTTCGAATTCAGGGGAATATTCAGAATTGAGAGTTCCGGCTGAACCGATTCAATAAGAACCGTTTCTCCCGTGAGAACGTCAACACTTTCTGCTGAACCACTTGCGGTCCCACTAAGCTTGAGCTCCGGGTAAGTTCCGGCGGGGATATTGTTGAAAAGAATCGTCGAATCAACTGGATTGTACACGCCCACAAAGGGTGAACCGATCAGGCGAGCGGTGGTGTTCTGGTCGGCCTTAACTTTGAGAGACCCCATTTTTCCAAGGGTAACATTCGCCGAATCGTTGATCGAAATGCCGCTTTCGAAGACACCGACTGAATCTTTCACAATAAGAACGGAATAGTCACCTTTGGGAACCGCATCAAAACGAACATTCCCTGAAAGATCGCTGAATTGTGATCGAATCGATCCTCCGGAAAGCGGATCGTAGTTCGATGGAATCAGTTTTACTTCGGCGGAAATCGGTTTTCCTTCGTACGTCGCGGTAATTAGTACGAATCCATTTTCCACCGACGTGGATCCACCGGCAATGTTTGGCGAATCTGAACAGCTAAGAATAAAGAGTACGATTGTTATGGCTAATGCTTTCATGATTCGTTCTCACGATCCGTTTCGGTGCTTACCGGAAACAGTTGAACATTGAACTGAACTACTTTTGAACTTCCGCGGTCGCGATCCACAATCGAAGCAATCCGTTCGCGAAACGCCGAAATCTCCTGAAGAATTACTTCATAGCACGAATCAGAAATCCCCACGGTCATGCCGGACGCGTACCGTTTTTCAAGAGGAAATCGATCGAGCGATTCCGCCGCCATGGTGATCATCTGACGGTTGAATGATCGTCGCGCCAGTGAAAGAATCGAATCTGAAGATTTGCCACTGGTTATTGCTCGATCTCGTTGAACATAGCGACCATTTTCAGCAAGTTCAAGGAACCCAAGTCGGCAGAGAAGTTCGATACCTGTTTTCGCCTGTCGTTCAGTGATTTTTGGAATCACCGCGTTGGCAATGATCGAATAATCCTCGTGAAAATCGATCATCACCGCCAGTTCGCGGATCACCGGATGGAACCATCGGCTGAGGTAGCTGTACTCGTCGGTTTCAAGTTGATGATGTTCCACAAAGTCAGCCATGGAAAGCATCACCGTGTACCATCGCTGTTTTTCCGAACCTGTTTCAGCCTGATTAAATCCAACGAGCGCACGAAAATAGTCCGCTTCGGTGCCGGTAAGATTCATCCCCACGATGAACTGTTCCGTGGTCGTTTCGGTGAGATTTCGTTCACCTTTTTGCACTCGCTGGTAGAGTCCTGCGGAACTGATCCCCGCTTTATTCGCGAACCACCGGTACGAAAATGACGGATTAGTACTCTTCATGAAAGAGTAGTATTCGGCGATGAACTGCCGGAAATCGGTATATCTAAATATTTTTTCCATGAAGTTAATCTAGCTCATTATGAATAAATGAACAACTGATTTCACTCGTTCGAACAACATTTCTGTTTTCACTTTGCGTACAGGCAGATGGCTTTAATAATGGGTATATGGTGGAATTTGCCGATTGGGGAAATTGTTCTGTGCGTACAGGGAGGTCAATTCGTGGGGAGTGTTGATTGAAAGGGTTGTTAATGCTCCGGTGTAAAATTGATCTACTTCTTGGCCCCCTGTTCCTATCGAATGGAATAGGTTCGACAAGCTCACCGACTAGAACTAGCAGAGCATCAATTTCACACCACATCAATATTTCTCGAAGAGTGGAGTTGAAACTACCGATGCAGGCTTTAGGGTTGCGAGAAGCGGTGGTGCAGTTCCACCGAGACGGTAGTGCACCAAACGTCAAAGCATTGGGCATTATGTTTGAGAATTGCGCAAAATTGATTCAACCGATTCAACCACTGCAGTGGCATGGTTGAGCACAGTTTCGACCAATCTTTTCAGTGCGGAACTATTTTGTTCGTTCGCTTCGTCTTCCAATTGTGAAGCCGCAGACCGAAGAGGATGCGCTTCGATATTGGCGGCAATTCCCTTTATCAAATGAGCTGTCCGGGCAATTGTGTCAAATGCCAGAGATTCGACGGCTCTGGTAAGTATGTCGATATTTTCTCTGATCGAATCGGGGATGAGTTTCAATACTTCAGTTACCACATCCTGATCGCCGCCAAGTCGTTTCGTAAACTCCTCGAGATTGATCGGATGGTCATTCGACGAGTGCTCTTCGTTGCGGCCACCGTTGGAACTCTTGTGACGATAGAGCTCTTCGCTGAGGAAATAACGCAGTTTTTCTGCCAGCGTTGCGGGATCAATGGGCTTGGTGAGAACGTCATCCATGCCGGCGTCGAAACAGCGGTCGCGATTAGACGGTAGCGCGTGAGCGGTGAGAGCGATCACCGGAACTGCGTGGTTCAAGACGGCAGAAAGGGGATTGCGAATTTCAATGGTCGCTTCGTAGCCATCCATTTCTGGCATTTGGCAATCCATTAGAACAATATCATAGTTGATTAGTTCTAGTGCTTTTACCGCTTCGTTGCCATCGGCCACAGCATCGCAGGAGTATCCCAGTTTTTTGAGAATTCCCTGTGCCACCATCTGATTCACCATATTGTCTTCAGCCAAGAGAATTTTCGCCTGTTTGCGCGATTCCGCATCGATAATTTCCGCGGCGGAGTGTTTTGTCACAACCTGTTTATGGTCAAATGTCGCACAGGCATTATCGGACATGACCATGCGGATCACATTGAGCAGATCCCGTTTTCTCAGCGGCTTGGGAAGGTAGCCGTTGAATCCCATTTCACTGAACCGTTTCGCATCGCCTCGAACCGCCATGGAGGGCATGAGGATCATTCGCAGTGAATCAAAGTCGTTATTTTTCCGAATGACAATTCCCAACTCTTCGCCATCCATGACAGGCATTACGCGATCTACCAAAATCAGATCGAAGGGGGAATGTTCGTTTTGTGCACGTTCGAGAACCGCCATTGCTTCGTGACCATCGGTGACCAGTTCGGTGACCATATTCCAGTTGGCGAGATACTCGGCAATCATAGTTCGGCTCGTGCGATTGTCGTCCACAATAAGCACTCGTTTTCCCGCAAGTTCTTTTTGTTCTGCCGGTTCTGGAATGTCGATGTCACTGTTATCCTGCATTGTAAACTGAGCGGTAAACCAGAACGTCGATCCCACACCCTCTTCACTTTCCACGCCAATCTCCCCGTTCATCATCTGCGTGAGCTGTTTGGAAATGGCAAGACCCAAGCCGGTTCCGCCAAAATGACGCGTTGTGGATGAATCGACCTGAGAGAATTTTTGAAAGAGCATTTCCAGTTTTTCTGCCGCTATCCCGATTCCTGTGTCGTGTATCGAAAATTTAAGGAATACCTGATCATCAAAACTGCCACCCAGTGAAATATGAACGGAAACTTCACCGGCGCGAGTAAATTTCAGCGCATTTCCGGCGAGATTGGTGAGAATCTGCCGAACTCTTCCCGGATCGCCGTTGATCATCACGGGAACATCGCCATCGGCGTGGCAGATCCATTCGATTCCTTTGTCGTAGGCTGTGTCTGCCAGAGAATCGGTGAAATCATCCAGCATGGTCTGAAGATTAAAATCGATATTTTCCAGTTCAAGTTTTCCCGCTTCAATCTTGGAAAAGTCAAGAATGTCGTTGATAATCATGAGAAGCGTTTCTCCGCTTGAACGAATCGTCTCGGCATAGCGAATCTGCTCTTCGGATAACTCGGTGTCCATCAATAGGCCTGTCATGCCGATGACGCCGTTCATGGGGGTGCGAATTTCATGACTCATATTAGCGAGGAAATCTGATTTAGCCTGACTTGCGCCGAGTGCTTTCTGCTCAGCCTGAAGTAGTTGTGTTTCTACGGCTTTGCGTTCGGTGATATCGCGGAAACTCCACACGCGCCCCACAATGTCTGTTCCCACTTTTTGCGCTTGTGAGTACTGTTCAAAGATCCGTTTGTCTTTTAGTTCGATTGTGTCAAAACTTGTCTTTTCGATATTGAAATAGAGAGATTCTATCTTTTCCAAAAAGGCAAGTGGATCCAGTACTTTCTTGAGTATGTAGGGCAGAACCTGATCTTTTTCGCCGATTACCGCTAGCTCTTCGGGAATCTCCCACATCTCTAAAAATTTCTGATTGTATTGGGTGATATTGTTTTCCCGATCGACAATAACAATCCCATCGGCTGTTGATTCCAGTGCCGCTTCGAGCAGGGAAAGTGAATCTTTCACCGCCTGTTCTGCCGCTTTTCGAGCGGAAATATCGGTCATCATGTTAAGCGAAGCAATTTCGCCATTCCACTGAATGACAGCCACGGTGATATGGACCCAAAGGGGATTTTTATCCGCGCCAATGATTCTGAAATCGTAGCAATCTTCCACCGGTTCGCCCATCATTCGCTTGCGATAATTTTCGAAGACAAGCGGTCGATCATCTTCCCAAATGTAGTCAAGAAATCCCTGACCTATCAATTGTTCTACCGGTATGCCGAGCAGTTCACCCATTTTGGGATTGGCGAGAATAAATTTCCCTTTTTGGGCAACGATGATCGCTTCTCCAGCTTTTTCAACCAAGGCGCGATACTTTATTTCACTTTCATAACGTGCTTGTTCTGCAAGCTCTTGAAGGTGAACACTGGCCTGAAGGTGAGCATTTTTGCGGAGAATTACCCACACTGTTCCAATGAGTAAAAGGATGACGATCAGAATTGCTACTGCTTGTGAAGTAACGGTTATTGCGTCGTAGTACCACTTTTCAGCAGGGTAATCTACGCCAAGAACCGCTACGACTGAATCGTTGCTGTTTTTAATTGGAACAAGTACCGACCGCCAAGATCCCCATCGATCGGTTACCAGCGGAGTCACCATCGCTTCTGTAGATTGAAATGCCGTAAAATAGCTCGGGGCAGCTTCTTCATAGATAGCTCCGGGGTGTGTAGAGAGTTGACCGCTTTCATGGTCGGTGTCGACGAGTAGTATCAGTTTGTTTGCTTGTTTTCGTAGAAGATAGATGAAACGTACATCCGTTTGAAAACTGATCGATTTTTGTAGCGTTGAAGTGATCTTTTTAAAGTTGTCACTCTGAAGGTCTGCGGGAGTGCCGGTCAAGTGAGCTATAGAATCGGAATCAATGGAGAGTTGTACCGCCGTGGCTATGTCCAAGGCGGCGCGCTCTTTTTTTTCAACACCTTGAGTCCAAACATGGAATGTTGTGTAAATAAGTAAGAGTATGTAGGAGATTGAAAACAGGGCTAGGGCAATCGTAGAGGCTTTGGGATTGTTTGATTTGTGTAAAACGTCCATTGATTCTCCAAAACGAGGATTGGAAGTGAACTTAATAATTGATTGTATTCTACGGTATTGAACTAAAAATTGCCATAAGAAAAATCGTGATTCTATGAGTCGTTTTAAACCGAAAAAGGGACAAAATGGCGCATAATAATCAATTTGAAATATTCAGGAACGCAAGCAATCAATTGCAATCATGTCAATTTCATCGTATCATTTTTTGAAAGAGTGAGGGGGATTTATGATAGAAGTACGACAATCAATAAGGATACTCTCTGTTGAAGATGATCGAATCACTCAACAAATAGTTTCACATCTCCTTGTAGATCAGCATTATCATGTTTCAATTGCCGAATCGGCGGAATCGGCTCTCGAACTAGTTGCTAATGAATATTTTGATCTCATTCTCATCGATCGGATGCTTCCTGGTATGCATGGCCTTGAACTGTGTAAAAAACTACGTGCTATTGAACGTGTCGTGCCGTTTTTCCTCATTATGTGTACCGATGAACGCCGCCCTGAGGAGATTGTTCATGGATTTGAATCTGGTGCTGATGACTATGTCACAAAGCCCTTTTCACCGGAGGAGTTATTAGCATGCATTAAAGTCGGAGAAAAAATGATTGCCTTGCAGCGGCGATTAGTTGACAAGGTCGCGGAACTCGAAAGTGCACTGGCAAAAGTTAAAACATTAGAAGGCATTATTCCGATCTGCTCTTTTGGTAAAAAAATTCGCGATGACCAAAATTACTGGGATTCGGTGGAGCAGTATGTTACTGATCACTCGAATGCGCTGTTTTCTCACAGTATATGCCCCGATTGTATGAAAAAAGAGTACGCAGAGTACATGGATTGAGGTGATGATATGAGCTTAGGACAGTATACAATTCTTATCGCTGACGACGATGCAACAAGTCGTTTAATTCTCGAGTCTATTTTGGTGCAATGGGGTTACTCTGTCGCTTCATTCTCTGACGGAGCATCAGCACTGGCAGCCTTGGAATATGATCCCACCTTTTCAGTGGCGATTCTCGATTGGGTCATGCCCGGCAAAACCGGCGTCGAAATATGCCGCCATTTTAAAGAGAAAGCTTCATTCGATACTTATCTGATTTTACTGACGTCAAAATACGGATTGGATGATCTGATTGAGGGTTTTGATGCAGGGGCCCACGATTATATGCAAAAACCATGTGATCCCGAAGAGCTCATTGCTCGTGTGCGCGCAGGTATTCGACTCTTTGAAATGCAAAAGCAGTTACAAAATTATGCTGATAATATGGAGCAATTAGCTCAAGCGAGAGCTGAACAGCTGCTTCATGCAGAACGTCTGACGACTTTGGGCTTTCTAAGTGCTGGCATGGCTCATGAGATCAATAACCCCTTGAGTTTTATCATGGGGAATTGCCGATTTCTTGCCGATTGCTGGCCCGGTCTTAAATCGTTAATTGAACAAGCTCGAGAAGCGGGGATACAAAACAGCCAAGCCGATTTATTCTACCACGAATTTGAACCATCTATGGAAAGCATTTCTAATGGTTCTATTCGTATCAAAAAAATTGTCGATAGTTTAAAAATGTATGCTCGAAAAGAGTCGTCTGAACGTCACCTTTGTTCGTTGGGAATGATTATCGAACAGGCATTACAGTTGTGTAGTCACCGCGTAAAAGAAAAAACTCTCGTCGAGTTTTCTGAACCATTTGAATGCATGATTTACGGAGATATGCAACAATTAGAGCAGGTATTTGTCAATTTGATTGTCAATGCTTGTGATGCTATGGAGGATCAGGATTGTGGAACTATTACCATTGTGTATGAACTACTTGAAGACTATGTACGGGTTACTCTTACCGATTCCGGACCGGGTTTTAGCGACTTGAGTTTGAATAATATATTTGTCCCCTTTTTTACTACCAAAGAGATTGGTAAGGGAACCGGCTTGGGACTATCTATTTGCGAAGGAATTGTATCTGATCACGGCGGGGAGATTCGCGCCTATAATGGATCTGTACAAGGCGCCTGTTTTGAAATTCTTTTACCCCTTTTGAAACGAGATTCAATATGAGTGGAACATTGCTAATTGTCGATGATGAGGAAGAAATAAGAAAGTTGTTATCTCGCCATTTTAGACAAAAACAGTATGATGTTTTCACTGCAAGTTCAGTCGATGAGGCGGTTGAGTTATTGTCACATACGGCTGTACAAGTGGTGATCAGTGATATCATGATGCCGGGGAAAAAAGGAACTGAATTACTTCCGATTCTCAATGATCAATATCCTATGACTCGGGCCGTTATGATTACCGGATACGTAACCCTTGAAAATGCCTTGATGTGTATGCGGTATGGTGCGGACACCTGTGTCTTCAAGCCACTGGATGACCTTTCTGAGTTAGAAGAAGCGGTGGAACGGATTATCATGTGGCATATACGATGGAAAGAAAAATTGGCAGAGTTGCAGTCTGCCAAGGGGAGGATATAGTGGAATCTTCACAAAATTATGCGGTAAGTAACGAAATTTTTGTCGGTTTTATAGATGAAGCACTGGATGATCTAAATCTTGTCATTTCAAAATTGTTGTCGCTCAAAGATTCTGGATATAGTGAATCGACAGTGCAATCACTGTTTCGCGTATTCCATTCGATCAAAGGAAATGCCGCCTATTTTTCCTTATTTGCCATAAAAGATCTGAGTCATTCGATAGAACAAGTTTTTGATGGCCTTCGCGCTGGGAAAATGCCATTGGACAATTCTGTTGTTGATTTGTTAGTCGCTGGAACAACGGTGGTTATCGATGTATTTCAACTCTACCGGAACGAAGGGATTCAAGCATCGGTGGCTGAACTGACGGCCGGAGTGGAGGGAGACATACGGTTGTTCTTGTCGACGGGGATTTGTGGAAATCACTCAAAAGTTGCGAATTCCTATACTGATTTTGTAAACGACCTACTTTCTCTTGAGAAAACACCGGAGTTACTTGGTACCTTGATTGAAAAGTACCAGTTGCGCGCGGGGAATTTGTCTCTTGAGAAAAAGGATGCCCCAAGTATTGCTCGGGAACGTTCGGTGGTAGGTCCAGATAAATTGCCGATTAAAAAAAGTGCGGAATCGAAAAAAACAATGCGAATTAGCGAAGAGTCTGTAGATAAGTTTCTCGAGTACGTTGGTGAATTGGTTATTGTTGAGGATATGTATTCCAATCTGACCGCCCGTGCAAAAGCGGGAACAATCGAGCGGATAGCTTTAGTACAGGAGTTGAGGAAAACAACAGAAACATTTAGTGTCCTTTCGCGGGATCTTCAAAAAAGTATTATGGAAATTCGTAAAGTATCGATTGGACAGCTTTTTCAAAGAATGCCTAAAATTGTCAATGATGTTGCCGTTGCCACTGGTAAAAAAATTGTAACAGTTGTCACTGGTGAAGAGTTGCGTATTGACAAAACAATCATTGAAAAACTTGAAGCCCCATTGATTCACATGGTGCGAAATGCCGCGGATCACGGAATTGAACTTCCTGAGGTTCGGCGGGAAAAATTAAAGTCTGAAGAGGGCAGTATTTCTCTTTCGGCGAAAGAAGTGAATGGAGTCGTGCACATTGAAATTTCCGATGATGGAGCGGGGTTGAATCTTATAGCTCTCCGCAAAAAAGCGATTTCGTTGGGGATTATTCGCGAATCGGATCATTTTGATCAGCAAAAGATTATTACCACTATGTTTCAATCAGGTGTGTCCACTGCCGAATCGGTTAGTGATATTAGCGGTCGTGGCGTGGGGATGGATGTGGTTAAGCAAAATCTCGACGAAGCTGGTGGTGAAATAGAAACCGAAACGATGGCCGAACGAGGAACGACGTTTACGCTTAAAATTCCCGCAGTCGCGACAACGCAGATTATTCATGGGTTTGTCGTTCGTACAGACACTGAACGATTTATCCTGCCGCTTGATGCGGTGGAAGCCACTATTAGTGTTCGCGGCATCAATATTGAAAGTGTCAATGGGAAAGGACATATCCTGACATTTAAAGATGAAGTACTTTCAGTGGAACGGCTAAGTGATATTGTTGATCAGACCTCACGTCCCCTAGATGTCGTGTCCACAGATACGATACTTATTCTTCACCATCAAATGCAACGACGAGCTTTTGTCGTTACCGCTGTGGATGGAATTCGTCAGGTTGTGAAAAAGAAGTTGGATTTACCACCCAACTCAATGAAATCGGTCACAGGTGCGGCAATAATGGGGGATGGTATTGTCTCTCTTGTCCTGAATATGGACAATCTGTTTTTGTAACATGATGTTAATAAGTAGAGTAATGAAGTAAATTGACAAGTTACTCAGATGTTTGTTGAAAACAAGAAAACATGACCGTACAATTTTAGAGAATACATCGAAAACAATGCATCTTTATAAAACCTACAGGGGGAACCTATGAGTAACGCAAGCTGGACAATCGGCAAAAAGCTGATCACATCGTTTGTGGGAGTTTCAATTATAACGCTGCTGATCGGCGTTGTCGGCGTGTATGGAATCAGCACACTAGCAAAGGCTTTGGAATTGGTGAGTACAGAACGGATTGGAGACATTCGGGCACTCAACCGTTTAAATCAAGGGCGGTTAACGATTCGCGCTCAGGGGCTTGACGTATTTAAACAGTCGCAGGAATCTGATTTCAAACAGGCACTGGGTAAAATTCTCGAAGAACGTAAAGAGATTTGGCACGCGACGGAGAAAGATTTGCAAATCGTGAAAGATACGCCGAGAAAATCGGAAAAAGGAAAACAACTTGTGATTGATCTTGAAAGAGATTATCACGCGTGGGAGGATCAGTACACGGAAGTGATTGACCCACTTCTCGAAGAGATCTACCGCGCTTCCACCGCTGAACAGGTCGCAGCACTGATGGTAACCTATACACAAAAATTTGAAGCTATGATTCCTATCTCAAATACGTTTTCCGCCACAATCAAGGAAATGATTACCAATAATGCCGCCACCACAGAAAAAATGGTGGAAAAGAATGAACAGATGAGCAAGGTTCTTCTCACGCTCAGTGTCTTGGGGCTGATTTTCGGTGTAATTGGAGCGCTGGTACTTGGAATCACAATCAGCCGTGGGATTAACAAATCACTGCGTGGTGTGGTCGGTACGCTTTCTTCAGGATCAGATCAAGTGGCTTCTGCTTCTGAACAGTTGTCCGCTTCAAGCCAAATGCTTTCACAGGGAGTTACCGAACAGGCTGCCAGTCTCGAAGAGGTTTCTGCCAGTGTAGAAGAACTTTCCGCCATGACTCAGCAAAATGCAGAAAACTCTAAGGAAGCGAACAATCTGGGCAAAACGGCTGATCAAGCGGGCAATGAGTGTATTGCGGTAGTCAAAAATATGGCGGTCACCATGGAAGAGATCAAAAGTTCATCCGATAAGACAGCTCAGATTATCAAAACCATCGACGAGATCGCCATGCAGACAAATCTTCTCGCTCTGAACGCGGCTATCGAAGCGGCCCGTGCCGGTGAAGCAGGTCGTGGATTTGCAGTAGTGGCAGAAGAGGTGCGCAATCTTGCCCTTCGTTCGGCGGAAGCGGCAAAAAGCACGTCAGAACTTATCGATGGAATGCAGACCAGTTCGAAAAATGGCGTCAATGCCGCAGCTGATGTCGAACGGTCGATTGTTGGAATTGCTCAAACGGTGGCTCACATGTCGCAACTTCTCGGCGAGGTATCTTCCGCTAGCGTTCAGCAGGCGGACGGATTGGATCAGATCAGTTCGGCGATCAACCAACTCGAACAGGTGACGCAGAGCGCTGCTGCCAACTCTGAAGAGACAGCTTCTTCCGGTGAAGAACTCAGTTCGCAGGCTCAGGTTCTCGCGCAGATCGTAAATCAACTCAACGTGATGGTGGAAGGTGAAAACGCGGTGCAATCTTCACAGGCGACGCTCTACCGCCCAAGTAGTTCGGGATACTCTGGCGGAACCGGTTTAATCCCGATGTAAAAAGACGATTGATCATAAAACGACCGAACAGAGAAATTATTCGGTCGTCTTTCTATTTGTATCATACACGATCTCAACTATCGGACTCTGTTCAAACAACCAAGGGAATACCTATGAGCAACGCAAACTGGACAATCGAGAAAAAACTGATAACATCATTTGTCGGAGTATCAATCATCACGCTTATCATTGGAATTATCGGGATTATGGCAGTGCGGGTACTGGATCATTCGCTTACAGAAATAGCCGATGTTCGTTTACCATCGGTACAGTCGTTACTCATTATCAGTGAAGCACAAACAGCAGTTGATGCTGGTGAAAATGCCTTGCTGGCAGTAAATGCGACGCCTGATCAACGTGAGAGCCAATTTAAACGGTTTGAAAATGCGTTCAAACGCTCAGAAGAGGCATTTGCGATTTACAAACCACTTCCAATGACTGTTGAAGAGGAGCAAGTGTGGAAAGAGTTTGAACCCGCGTGGGAGAGTTGGATTGCCGATCACAAGCAGTATGCCACACTGGCAAAGGCCTATTGGAGTGCGCCTTCGCCTGAAATATATGCAAAGCTCTCTCACCAAGCCTTAGTCGTCAACGGTGCGTCATTTGCAAAAGCTGAATCATTGCTTAATAAACTTATCTCGATTAATGCTGCGGCAGCAGAACTGTCACAAAAACAGAGTAAGATCGCATCGTCGACCGCATTTTTGCTCACCTCTATATTTACACTTTTTGCCGTCATCTTGGCTCTCATATTGGGAATTACAATCAGCCGAGGTATCAATGGGTCACTGCGAAGTATTGTAAAATCGCTTTCGTCGGGGTCGGATCAAGTTGCTTCTGCGTCAGAAGAACTATCAGCATCTAGTCAAATGCTTTCGCAAGGGGTTACCGAGCAAGCGGCCAGTCTCGAAGAAATATCCTCCAGTGTTGAAGAACTGTCTGCCATGACGCAACAAAATGCGGGCAACTCGAAAGAGGCTAATAGTCTTGGCAAAACGGCAGATCAAGCGGGCAGCGAGTGCATTGCGGTGGTCAAAAATATGGCCGTCACCATGGAAGAGATCAAAAGTTCATCCGATAAGACTGCTCAAATTATCAAAACCATCGATGAGATCGCCATGCAGACAAATCTTCTCGCTCTGAACGCGGCAATCGAAGCGGCCCGCGCCGGTGAAGCGGGTCGTGGATTTGCGGTGGTGGCAGAAGAGGTGCGCAATCTTGCCCTTCGTTCGGCGGAAGCGGCAAAAAGCACATCAGAACTGATTGATGGCATGCAGGGGAGTTCGAAAAATGGCGTAACTGTGGCCATCGAAGTAGAGTCCTCGATTGCAGGAATAGCGAAAACGGTGGCACAGATGTCACAGCTTCTCAGCGAAGTTTCATCGGGAAGTATTCAGCAGGCGGATGGATTAGAACAAATTAGTAGTGCCATAAATCAACTTGAGCAGGTGACACAGAGCGCTGCTGCCAACTCTGAAGAGACTGCATCGGCAGGGGAGGAGCTGAGTGCTCAAGCCCAAGTACTTGCGCAGATTGTGAATCAACTCAATGTGATGGTGGAAGGTGAAAGCGCTTTGCAATCTTCACAAGCGATGCTCTACCGTCACCGTAATTCTGGATACGCCGGCGGATCCGGTTTGATCCCGATGTAAGAGAATGTGAAAACATTCTAAAAAAGGCTGAACGGAGTAATCTGTTCAGCCTTTTTGTTTGTTCGCGTTCGAGAACCGATAGAAAACTGTTCAGTGGATTATTTCAGAAGATCGCTAATCGAGTCAATGACAACTGTGGGAGCAACGTGGCATTCGGTGCTTGGAACCATACTCCACGACACAAATGCCGTATCGATTCCCGCGTTGAATCCCGCTTCAATATCGTACACGGAATCACCGATATAGATAGAACTCGCCTGATTTGACGAAAGGTTTTCCATCGCTTTGAGAATTGGGTCACCGGACGGTTTGTGGTTCACCGTATCTTCTGGAGTGACGATAGTTTCAAAAAAGTCGAGGATGTTAGTTTCACTGAGATATGTAAAAAGAGTATCCTTTTTCCGCGAAGTTACGATTCCTAGGCGTTTGCCTGCATTGCGAAGAGCAGTGAGAGTTTCCACAACGCCATCGAACGCGCGGAGATAACTGCTATAGTTCTCTTTTTGAAAGCGCATGTGCTCCACAAAGATTTCATCGCAGAGTGTGTCGGAAACGGGGCCGATGTAGGTTTCAAGTTGGCGGCGAAACGGCAATCCGATATAGGGCATTACCTGCTGAGGTTCCAGTGTGATCTTTTTGAAATGGAAACAGCTGTATTTAAAACATTGATAGATCAGTTCAGCAGTGTCGAGAAGAGTTCCATCCACATCAAAAAGATAGGTAGAATAGGCTTTCATGAACAACCTTTCTGGAGTTTTGCACAAACCGTTTCAAAGAGAGCTGTTTTTGCTCGTTTGTGAGCGTGAATTTTCAGGATGAAATCATTCTCTTCGATTGACCCGCGAACGGCGGCGAAATCGTGGTCGCGTACATCGCTGTCACCATTGATCCCAAAGCTGATTTTCGTCCGCTGTGAAAACTCTTTTTCCGCATCTTCGAGGAAATAGACATCCAGTTTCTGTGTGGCATCGATCCATTTCTGAAGAAATGCGACAATCTGCTGAACCGTGGCTGTTTCCATGGCGAGTCCACATCGTTTTTCGAGCTGAACGCGGCACCAGTTCCACGAAAGTTCCGCATACTGTTGAAAAGGAGCACTCAGGAACGAGTGAATCTGTTCCACTGACCGGATTTTCCCCGATTCTATTTCTGCAATAAGCGCAGTGACAGACTCTTCGGGGATTGTCATTCCCGCCAAATCAATCCAGCGCGATGTGCCTTCGTTTGACCGCACAGAAAGAGCATCTTTCAGTTCATTCAAAGATGAAAAGTTTGATTCGAGCAACTTGTTGACCAAGACATTCCCGATGTATTTGATACAACCGAGCTGGTAATACTCTTTCCCTTTTTCTGCCGCCGAGATCGGGATTATTGTTCCGTTGTAGCGAATCTGACGTTCATTGTGATGGGCACTTTCGATAATTGCGTCGAGACAGTCGTACCCTTCTATAATTTTCCCCACGGTGTACGGGGTGAGCAGATCGTAGGTGATCAGATCGGAATTAGTAACCCGCTTGTCTCGAGTGGGCCACTTGTCCGCATCGCGAATGGTTCCCACTGATTTGAAATTCACCCCCGGCACGAGAAGAGATTCGCCATTGCTTTCAATGAGATAGGAGTAGGGAAGGTCGGCGATGTCCGGGTGATTCATGTGGCGCCCCATAATCAACGTAAACGCGCCGATATGAGCCGGCCAGAGAACGTATGAATCGGAGGACGTCTTGGATCCACGTTCGATGACTCCCTGATGAAGCGGCCCTAATTTGTACATGTGATTGCTCTGGTTGGAACCGGAACCGGCGTTCAAAAACGACATGTACCCGGAAATAAGCAGGGTTGATTTGTGGTGAGTCGCTGTATGCGGTCCCGCAAAAATGCCAAACGCTTCGCCATGGTGGCCGATGAAATTCGAGAAAAAGAGCGATTTTTCTGCGGAAAAGTGTTTGGCCAATTCGCACCCTTCGCCGATAAAACAGGTGTCGACAATGGCGCCATCGACGATTCTTGAGTTCCCATTGATGATAATCGAGTCTGCAATTACTCCAACGCCCAGTTCAACCGCGCCATTATTGCAGCTGTTCACCGTGGAGTTGTTCAGGCGTTTTACCCCTTTGAGTGAAGCGTATGAACCAATCGCACTGTTGGTTATCGAATCGCAATTGATGATTTTTGTGTGTTCACCGATTGTTCCCGTGGAACTGCGCACGGAATCGACATAGGCAGAAATACTCGCTGTGAGCGACAGAATCAGTCGAGGGCGATGGCGATAAAATGCCAAGAGGTACGCAATTTGAGCTGATAGTCCTGTGAACATGGGGATTTTTCTTCCGCCCTGTTCGTTCATGATTGGAATGAGCGTGCCGTTGCCGAAGGTCGTTTCACTTTCAATGGCGATTAGGCGTAC
Organism: bacterium; assembly: GCA_020048285.1. Classification (GTDB taxonomy): domain Bacteria; phylum Fibrobacterota; class Chitinivibrionia; order Chitinivibrionales; family Chitinivibrionaceae; genus JAIFMU01. Next base: position 21,559 of record JAIFMU010000053.1, read on the forward strand.
GTTTTCGACAAAAACCGAGTCGCCAATCTGGTAGTTGGCGATTCCCGAGGTGACGTTGCGAATATAACAGTGGTTGCCGATAGTGGAATTGTGAATCGTGGCGTCGATTATGGCAGATCGCTTGGTCATACCGCTGATCGAGTAGGTCTGTTCACCTAGAATGCCGATTGTGACACGCCCTGAAAATTCCACATTTTTGCAAAAGAGCGGATTGAAATCGGGGTGGACGAAAATAGTGTTCCAGTTTTCCGAAGAACATCCCCGTGATTCCAGTGTGTTGATTTCTGATGGGGTAAGATTGCGGTGCTGATTCATTTTTGATTCTCCTGAATCCAAGATGAGATTCGAGTTGAAAGTGAAAGTGCGGCTTTTTTGTACGCCTTGATTGTGGCATCGTCATAGCTGAGTGCGCCGTCTTTCACCGATGGAACCGTTTCTGTCATTAGTTCATCGCCGGCTTGATTGAATAGTGACCACGAAAGATCGACGTAGGAGAAATAGAGATTTCCCATGGAACCGCCCACTCGTGAACTGCTATTGATCACCACGCGAAAATCCGATTCATCGGGATACTTGGCGATCGTGAAACCGCTTTCTACAATTTTAGACTTGAGCGCTGTGGTGAGCTCTTCCGAAGGTACATCGGAATAGGTTGCTTCGGCTGTTTCGACAAAAATTGCTGCTTTAGTGAACCGAATCAACGCCGACGCCGAAGGCCATTTCTGTTTTGAAAGCCACTGAAGAATAATTGGATTCGCCAGATTTGCCGCGATCAACTGTTCGTAGTCCGTGGCGATAGGAATGGTAATTTCTCCTGATGCCGAAGGAGTGCTATTTTCTACATAGGATTTGCCGATCCCGACAGAACCTTCATTGCCGCTAAACCGTTTCTGTCCGCCGATCAGGAGTGGGAATGCGCCCACTGTTCCCTTGGAAGTGCGGAGGGTGATTTTCGGTTCTTTGGTGGCGAACTGCGATTTTGTTCCCGCGTAGAGCGGTTTTTTCATATCTACGGAAATAGTGTTCAGGAGCGATACCAGTTTGTCGTCCAAATGTGCGGTCGCGGGAACCGGAGCTCCTCCCACGGTGAATCGCGGATCGAGGTGGAAAACGGGAATCAGTTCTCCGTAGGCCTGAATCAACCCGCGAATTGCTGAAACGGTATTAGCTTCGTCAGCTTGGCGTTGCGCATTGTCGAGAAATGATTGTGATTTCGCGACGGCTTCGCGCAGGCGTCTCTGTTCGATCGCCTGCCACGTCGCTTTGTCCAAGGTGTAGTAGACCCAATACTCTTTTTTGTCTTCCCAGCTTTCGACAAACTGATACCCTTCGAGGTTGGCTTTGGTGAATGTTTTGATCGATTCGTTGATCTGCGACTGTACATCCGCGTTGGTGGCGGTGGTGGTGACCTTGGAATTTCCTACGATAGTAATAGAGATTGCTTCGCTGATATTGGCAAGTGCGCGCGACTCCGCCGCCTTGATCCACTCCTCTTTCGACTGATACTGAGATTTTGTTGCCACGCCAACGCCGACATATTTCGAAGATATAACCGGTTTGTTTTCTACCCAATCGGGAGATTTTGCCGCAAAAAGTGTCGTCCCCAAAAGAAGAATCATGGTGAACTGTTTCATGAATTGCATGGTAAATCCTTAGTTATATGTTGAACTCAATAAATATACATTGTTACTACACGCTGTTACTGCGTTGCTGATCAGGCAGATACTCTATCATAATTTCTCGAAAAAAACACCATTTATGCGGTGTTTATTCAAAAAAATGATGCGTTTAATGATTCGAAAGGTTTATTTGAAGATTGGGGTGCCATTTTTTATTTTAGCGTGAACGATGTCTATGAAATTTAGTAAGGAGAGATCATGGGAAGAGCTTTTGAATTCCGCAAAGGGGCTAAACTTAAACGCTGGGGAAAAATGTCGCGTGTTTTCCCTAAACTCGGAAAAGCAATTACCGTTGCAGCAAAAGAGGGCGGACCTGATCCAGATATGAACGCTCGTCTGCGCACAGCGATTCTCAATGCAAAAGCTGAAAACATGCCAAAAGAAAATATCGATCGCGCAATTCAACGCGCTGTTGGAAAAGATGCGGTGGACTATACTGAAACCGTGTTCGAAGGAAAAGGGCCGCACGGCGTATTGATCGTGTGTGAATGCGCTACCGACAACAACAACCGCACCGTGGCAAATATCAAATCGTTTTTCAATAAGTGCGGCGGTCAGCTTATGACCAACGGTGCGTTTAATTTCATGTTCGAAAAGAAATCGGTATTCATTTTTGAAAAACCCGCTTCTATGGATCTCGAAGAGCTTGAAATGGAACTGATCGATGCGGGACTCGACGAGATGGAAGAGCACGATGGCGAAGTTTCTGTTCTTGCGGAGTACAACGATTTTGGCGCTATGGCAGCAAAACTTCACGATCTTGGCATTGAACCATCCAAGTCTAAACGGGAACGTTTCGCAACCAACCCTGTGGAGTTCACCGAAGATCAGATGGTTGAAATCGAAAAACTTCTCGAAAAACTCGACGAAGACGATGACGTGGCGGAAGTGTTTACCAATATCGCGTAGTAGGCGACTTTGTAGTATGTAAAGGGCAGTTTCAATCGTGACTGCCCTTTTTTCATTTTACTATTAAGTCGCGCCCCAAATATGGCACACATTGATATATTTTAGGGCATGGAAAAACTAAATTTAAAAACAGTAGAAAAAGTCGTCCGTG
>JAIFMU010000236.1 GCA_020048285.1 bacterium
AACAACCATTGAATCGCTGAGAAGGGCCGTTGGGTAGTGAGAAAAAAGATGAGTAAACCGAGGAGCGAAAGGAGATTCACAGTTTTCAGGTCGTGGCTCTGCAACGATGCCGCGCTTCAAACGATCCCACAACTCTTCGTACCGTTGAATCACCCGTTCCCAACGATAGGTGCTCTGCGCCTTTCGCATGCCTTCTGCGCCAAGTTTAAGGCGAAGTGGTTCATCGGCAATGAGTCGATCCAAGGAACGTTCAAGTTCTGCCGGAACAACGGCCATCGCCTGTGCGAGCAACAACTGAAGCGACCCTGAATCAAGCAGTTCGTGAACCGGTTCAAGAGGATGAGAATCGATCCAAATTGTGGGAACCTTCAACCCGGTCACTTCGTGATCCACTAATTCGCGATAGCCATCGAAGTCGGATGCCACCACTGGAATCCCCGAAGCCATAGCTTCAATGATCGAAATACCAAAGGTTTCCTGAATATTATCGGATGGTGCCACGACAATATCTGCCGAAGCGTAGACTGAACTTTTTTGATCAGTTTCAAAATTGATCATCAAGCGAACATTTGAATCTAGGTTCAAATCGTGAACCATATCTTTGTGAAGTCTTAGTTCTGCAGGATTTACACCGCCTGCCAAAACCAGTTTTAACCGTTCACCATGTCGATCAACGAGGGTTCGAAATACGGATATCAGCGGATAAAGATCAGCTTTTGTAGAAGGAGAAAGCCGACCAAGATAGAGAAGAACGAGATCATCAGGTTTAAAACCCAGCGTCTTTCGCGCAACCTCTTTAGATGGAATCGTATCAAATCGCGCATCGTACCCCAAGGGGATAACGGTCATATCCCCGCGAAAGGGGTGTGATTCACCGGATGCAAGAACAGTGGCTTTGCGTAAAACTTCGCGTCCAGAACTGCTCGTGCAGATAACACCGTCAAATACTGAGTGAGGTGACCGCGCTAATTTGAACGCATCGGCAACAGTTTCACTGCTGTTGAGAGAATGGATCACGCCGGTAACAGGGAACATTTGCTTGGCAAATCGGTTGCGCAGAGCCACCGTTCCCGCCCAAAAGTAGCCCCATCCTCCAAGGTGAAAACAGTGGTATTCGAAGTCCGAAAGGTTTTGTTCCAAGGAATCAAATAGGAAAAGTTGTACCTTTTCCTTTGCATCATCAGAAATCCCCGGATCCTGAGACAACCGATTCACTGTCGCATTAAAGTGAGAAGGTGTCAAGCAATACAAGTGAAACGCATCGAAGGAACTAAAGTTCAAGAGCGCCGTAAGGAACTCATAGTTTGCGACATAACGTCCCAAACGAAGCGATTCTTCTCCCGATTCCACAAAGGGAAACAGTGTTCCAAATAGTTTCACTTTGACGGTCCCGCTGGAGCTGGAGCAGCCGTTTGGGGCTGTAGTGGCGGAGCCGCCATAAACGCTGCAGAAGCAAAGGGTATTTCTGCGCCGGAGCTAACTACAAGATAGAGATCCTCTTTGGAAGAGTTTTTCAGATAGTAGCGATTGCGATCGGACTCTTCTTTTTTCCCCAAGGTGATCGTTTCCGAAGTGCCATTTGCCATGTAGAAGGTCACAGCAAACGTTACCGTATCTAGTTTCCACAAAGAGTCAGGCATGGTTTCATCAGCCCAGTCGCTGCAGGTCAGTGTACTCATTGAAGTGAGATAACTTTTCACGTTATCCTGATTCGCTCGAACTTCTTGCCCAGCATATCGAACCACCCAATAGGATTCGCCAAGCCCTTGTATTTTTTCAATGACTGAGCCATCACCGAGAGCAACCTTAACGATAGAATCTTCAGGCTGATTAAAGATCGCTCGGTCTCGCCATTCGCTCATAGAAGTAACAAAGGCAAAGCGAATACTTCCCGAAACGAGATACACCGCATTTTCTTTGGCGAGTCGGATGTTATTCAACTGGAAATTTTCGCTCTTTTTACCAATATAGAACTGGTGAACAGCCGTACTTCCACCGAGGTATACTGACACGGAAATCCCTTTTTTATCAGTCACTTCAAGCGCATCATGGTTCGATTTATTCTCGGAAACGAGTTGCTCTTTTTCCATCATTTTGATCTTGTCGAGGACAGTTTTCGCTTTGATCTGATCTGCGAGATAACTTTTTCCACCATTTCGATCGGATACCATCCAACCAGCAGAACTTTTTGTCATAATTACTCCCGTTGCAGAATCGCCAATCGCCACTTTTGAAATCACGGCGATATCCAAATCGCGGAAGAAAAGACCAGTGGCACTTTTTTTCCCGGTCACTGATAACAGTTCAGAAAGAATTGTTGCTCCGGCAAGAAGAACGAAAATGGTTCCGGCAATGGTTACTTTCTTTTGGATATTCATAGTACACCCTCGCGTTTTTGAGCTTTTCTGCGTTTTGTATAAATAAACAATCCTACAACAAGGAGAAGAATTGGCATAAGAGTAATGTTTACAATGCGATAAGTCATGGCACGAACTTTTTCATTCACGAGTGAGCTCGTTTTAAAGCTACGATCCACCAACTGACGATTCTTAATCGAGATCAGTTTGTCGTTTGTGGTGAGCCAATCGGCAAGATTTTTGGCGAACATCGCACTGACCGTTCCGGTGGTAAGGAAATTAGAGTTCCCCACTACTACGAGGTTTCCACCGGTGGTGGAACCAACAATCTGATCAGTAGAACTATCACTGGCAAAGAGCGATTTAAATTCTCCAGTAAGATGAACCGCCACAGGGAACTGCCCGACGCGACCTTCCGATTTTGCCGCGGCAAACCGTTTATCCCAGTATACTCGAGGATTTAAGGTGTACGGATCGCCATAAACGAAAGCAGTTTTGCTCGACATCAAAAGCGTATCTGCCTTTACCGTTTTAGGAAGATTTGCCACAATACGCGTGGGTGAACACCACGGGAACACTAGCGATTGAAAGCCGGCGAGGGCTGGATTATTGTTAACCATCCCCTCTTCGGTGATTTTCATAAAGAACGGATAATCCATAGGATAACTTTGTGGTTTCCCATCAATCGTCTGTTGTAATTGAATAACATCACATGAAAAGTCTGCTATCATTTCAGAACTGACATCGACGCCCCAGCGTTTCAACATTTCAAAGAGGCCAGAGTTTTGAGGAACACCAACGGCGCTTTTTGCAAGATTTACCGCGATGCGATTCGCTAAAACTATTAGCTTTCCTCCTTTCATGAAATATTGATCAACCGCCGCCAAGGAGTATGGATTGTTCCAAAAATCAGCATCGCCACCAGGAACGATCAACGTTTGAATATTCTGATCGATTGGATAAGTTTGCGTAAGATCTACGTAATCAATAGCATAATCTGCTTCCATCACCGCAAAGAGGTCTTTGAAATACTCCTTCGCCACATCTTGAGAATAATTTTCTGTGCGAAGTATCCCGATCCGCGGACGTTCAGGTTTCAAAACAAGAGAGATGCGTTTAATCAGTTCGTATTCAAAGCCTGCAGTTCCCTTGATCAACGGAATGATTTCACTCCTGCCCCCGTAGCGAACTGCCACACCGGCAATCATTTTAACGATTGTTTCGCGATCCTTTTCAACCACAGGAAGGTGGATCTGTTCAAGTCCAAGTGAAACGGCATTTTGTTTAGCGACACTATTTTCCCGAGGTGTTTGCCATTCTACTTTGAGATGTTTACCGCCGTACACGCTAAATTCCGTAACCACGTCTTTAACATCATCTTTAATTTTTTGAAACTGCGGCGGTAGATTTTCAGAAAAGTAAATCTCTACAGTTACGTAATCGTTCAGGGATTTCAGAATTTCCCTCGTACCCGGAGCGATAGTATATTGGCGATTTTCGGTCAAATCGACGCGGAAAAAGTGTCGATTTGCTTGAATGTTAATAATCAAAACAATGCCAACGACAAAGAGAATAAAGAGTATATACAGTGATTTTCCACTGAAACGGCGTTTCATACTACTCCCACTTTCTGCTTTCAAGCGACTGAGTGTTAAAGAACAGAGCTAATCCTATGACAGAGAGATAATAAATAATATCACGACTGTCCAACACGCCGCGAGCGATGCTGTTGAAATGTGCTTCGAGACTCAACCCACTCAAGATAGGAGCTACCGACGAAGGCACAAACGCAATGACACCTTCGTGACCGAGTAGAATTCCCACTAATAGAAGCACCACCGTCCCGATAAACGCAACTATCTGATTTTCAGTAAATGAAGAGACCGCCATCCCCACAGCAATGTATGCTCCCCCCAAAAAGAGTGCACCAATGTAACTCGCTATCATAATTCCCTCATCGGGATTGCCTATGAGCATAACGGAAATCGGTACAGTCCCAGACAACAGAAGTGCTAGCGCGAGAAAGAGGAAAGATGCGAAAAACTTTCCCGATACAACTTCGCTATCTTTTATCGGCCATGTAAGAAGCAGTTCGAGCGTTCTGTTTTTGCGCTCTTCAGCCCAACTTCGCATGGTGATCGCCGGAAGAAAAAGGAGCAGAAGCCACGGAAGGAGTTCGAAATAGTTCCGCATCGACGCTTCACCAGCAATAAAAAATCCCTGAAAAAAGAGGAAATTTGTCAACACCAAATAAAGCGACAGGAAAATGTACGCAATTGGCGATAAAAAGTAGGCGTGAAATTCGCGTTTCATAATGGTAAGAATCGATTTCATTCCTTACTCCCGGTTAATTGAGTAAATACATCTTCAAGAGTAGTCACATAGTGTGTCAATTCACGCAGTTTCCACCCCCGAGCAACAACGGTATCGAACAGAATTTCCCCAAATGACTCATCCGCATTGCATTCAATTTTTACATGTACCGCAGAATCTTCTGGAACGATCTGAACCGAAATGACTTCGGCAAGATTTTCGAATCCAGTTTTCATTTGTGAATGATCGCCGACGATTTTCATGAGGAAAGTTGTTTTTCCAGTAAACTGACGGGTAACTTCATCAGGAGTTCCAATAGTCACCAGTTCACCGTTGTTGATAATCAAAATGCGGTCACATGTCGCAGCTACTTCGGGAAGAATATGCGATGAGTAGATGACGGTTTTTTTCTTGCCCATTTCGCGAATTAGCTCTCGTATTTCTATTATCTGATTCGGGTCAAGCCCGGAAATCGGTTCATCGAGAATGAGCAGTTCAGGCTCGTGAATCATCGCCTGAGCTAAGCCTACGCGCTGTTTATATCCCTTTGAAAGATGACCGATTGGCCGTTTCACCATTTTGGTAAGTGAACAGACATCGATCATTTCGTTCATTTGGCGCTTGAGGACAGCGCCCTTTAGCCCGCGCAACTCACCCACAAATCGAAGGTATTCTTCCACTGACATATCATTATAAAGTGGTGTCGATTCAGGGAGATAGCCGATTTTCTTTTTCATCAGCAGATCGTTTTCAGCGCCGGATATGCCATCCACTCGCACTTCACCGGACGTGGCAGGAATAAAATTGGTTATCATTCGCATGGAAGTGGATTTCCCCGCACCATTCGGTCCTAAAAATCCAAAAACTTCACCGCGATTCACCGTAAAAGAGAGATTATTTACGGCAGTAAAACTTCCAAATCGCTTCGTAAGTCCTGTCACTTCAAGCATTTTTTCGCTCATCTACCCTCCGCAGTAACTGGTATTACTAACTTTTGCAGTACATTCTGTCAGATATTTTGTTCATCTGCCCGTGCATTCAACATGAGCCCGGTCAAAATCGAAACGGTCAATGTAAACGACCCTCCATAACTGAGATATGGTAACGGCAGTCCTGTCACCGGCATAAGTCCAATCACCATGGCGACATTCGCCACCGTGTGAAATGCAATAATCGCGGCGGATCCCACCAACAACAGGTTTGAAAACCTATTTCGAATGACTTGTGTCGTTGTTAGCGCCCTGACAATGATAAACATAAAGAGTATCAATACACCCACGCATCCCACCATTCCAAACTGTTCGCCCAGTACCGCAAATATAAAGTCTGTGTGTTGGTCAGGAAGATAGGAAAGATTCACCTGACTTCCCTTGAGGTATCCTTTACCAAGACTCTGCCCCGATCCAAGAGCAATCATTGACTGAATGACTTGATATCCGGCACCACGCGGATCAGATTGCGGATCGACAAAACTAATTACGCGCATTTTTTGATAATCGTGAAGAAACTTTTCCCAAATAATATTCGTTCCTAACGCTGCGCTTAGATTGAGAAAGAGAACAATAAATAATAGTGGCAAAGGAGGACGTGTCAGCGAAAAAATCACCACTAACACGATAAAAAATATTGTCCAAGGAACTGCCCCGGCAATCCCAGGAGCTGTGCCAGTTCCAAATGTAAGAATCAGTGGAATAGCCGACAATACAACCGAAAGAATTGGGGAAGTGAGGAAAAATATTTCGAGAAGAGTCATGCCTGCCCAATAGAACATGGGAAGTGACATCGCCATAAAAACGAGGGCTGTACTGAGATTTGGTTGTTTTAAAATGAGTATAAACGGAGGAAAAATAATCAAAATAGGCACGATCAAAGTTTTTGGATCATAGAGTGAAATGTTCTTTTTAGCAAAGTATTTCGCCAGCATGACTGAGCACCTTTTGATGACTCTCCAGCCACGAGTACCGCCGCAAGTAAAATGAGTGTCAAAACGTAAATTACCGGAGCAAAACGATAATAAAACCGGGTAGGGATAGAGAGCGCTCCCATAATAATCATAATGCCCAGTGCTGTCCAGATCATCTGATCATAGTAGATGTGATAGAGCAAACCAGAAGTGTGCATCTTTGTCGCACTGTAAACGAGTAGATTCCCCAAAATCCAGAGGAAAACAACTGGCAAGAACAGTGCAAGATCAAAAGTGCCACGGAGATAGAGCGTTTTCACAGCGTATCCTTTTTGATGTTCAGCGAATCTTTTGCTATAACACTGGTATCTTTATTGACTGGTGCAATTTTTTTAATTGGCGGCGTCAACTGAGGATTTCGTTTCAAAGACTCTTGAACAGCTCGTTTTCCTTCGGGATTATTTTCGAAATAATAACGAAGCATAGTTCCTGCAATCGGAGCCGCAACAGTTCCGCCATGGCCTGCATTTTCTGCAACCACCGCAATTGCAATAATTGGCTTATCAAGTGGTGCTACTGCAACAAAAAGACCGTGTGTCTGTTTTCCGTGTGGGTTTTCCGCACTTCCCGTTTTTCCACCGACGATAATTCCGGGGACCTTTGATGAATGGCCTGTTCCGCCGCCTTCCATGACCACGCGTCTCATTCCCTCTTTTACCTGAAGAATCGATTCGTGCCTAGAGTTCAGAGGAATAGAATCCTTCCCATTAAACTGTTTTTCGACAGAACCTTCACCGCCGCGAATCTCTTTCAAAAGATAGGGGATATAGCGATATCGTTCGTTCCCCAATGCCCCGACCATAACGGCCAGTTGTATTGGTGTAAACACTTGTTGTTGACCGATTGCTAAGTCGAGTACTAAGCCGGGAGTCCAACGCCACCCCTTTTTCTTTTTAAACCGTTCATTGTATGCTTCTTCGCCAGATTGCCAGCCAGCCTTTTCGTGAGGAAGGTCAATGCCAGTTTTGACCCCGAGGCCGTAGCGGGTCGAATAATCATTGATCACTTTGTCCCCTACAAGCAATCCACCCTGATAGAAATAGACATTGCACGAGACCTTGATCGCATCTGCTAAGTCAGTGTATCCATGGCCACTAGAATACCAACAGCGAGCGATTCGATTTCCAATTCGGTAAAAGCCACCACAAGGACGAGCCATATACTGTGTAGATTTCATGGAACCATGATCGACAAAGGCGAGTCCGCTTACCAATTTAAAAGTAGATCCTGGTGGATATACACCATTCACAGCGCGATTTGTCAGAGGACGAGCTGGGTCGAGAGCAACTTTTGCCCACTCTTTCGCACGTTTTTTCGGTTCGAGAGAGAAAATATTCGGATCGAAAGTCGGCTTACTAACCATTGCGAGGACTTCGCCATTTCGCGGATCAATGGCGACGACAGCACCGCGAATCGTATCGGGAAATGCTTCAGCTGCGATCTTTTGAAGTTCTGCATCAATAGTTAGATAGAGATTTTTACCCCGTTCGGGCCTCTGCTCAGGCATATCCTGAACCACACCGAGACGTCTACCTGAAACAGTTTTTTCGATATAGCGAATACCATCTTGCCCGCGAAGAATATCCTGATATTTTTGTTCGATTCCCGCTTTTCCAATCAAATCGCCCGGTTGATATCCAAGCAGTTTCATCGAATCAGCTTCATCTTCTGGAATAGCACCCAAATAGCCGAGCATATGATTGCAAATCGGCCCCAACGGGTATTCGCGACGTGGTTCGTTGACAACGTCAATACCGGGAAGTTCTGACAGATGTTCCCGAATTACGCTAACATAGTCAATGGATATATCTTCTTTAAGGCGATGGATTTTCGTTTTTCGGTAGATTGTCTGTTCGAGAAGTTTATCAAGTTCAAGTGTATCAAAAAGCGGAATTCCTTCGTGATCCATGATCTTTAAGAGCTTACCGCGAAGATCGTACTCTTTGGGAACGGTATAGGGAAGTAACGTCACTGCAAAGGATGGGCGGTTTCGCGCAAGAACGACGCCATTGCGGTCATATATTGTCCCTCGAGAAGCGGGAATAGTTTCGATTACAACACGATTTTTATTGGAAAGTTCCAGATGTTTAGCCCCTTGAATAATCTGAATCCAAAACAAACGGGCAAAAAGGGCGAGAAATGGCAAACACGCCACTATTGCAAGCGTTTTGCTGCGACTCAGACGAAGGTGGGGATTTTCATCAAAATATGCACGGCTCATTTTACCGTCTTCCGTAGGGATGTACCTGATGTCCCATGAAGACAATTGCCATTCCAAACATTGCAGTAAACAGAGCGCGAGGAATAACTTGTCCGAGAATAAAGGTGATCAGCGATGTGCCGTAATTGCCCACTGCCATAAAAATCACAAGATCGTGCACCACGGATCCGAGAAGAAAGAGAAAAAACTGAGCAATAGGTCCGGAGTTGATTCGCTTATGATCAAATAATCCGACAAAAACTGAAGCAGAAATAAGTGCCATTGATTGCAATCCCAATTGATTCGGTGCCCAACTGTCGAGAAGAAGTCCCGTAAAGAATCCTCCCCAGATTGCCGCTAAACGGCCATACCACAGGGCGATAACCATCATAGATGCAACCACAAGATCTGGGTAGACACCGGCAATTGATAGATAAGGAATCATTGTTGTCTGAAGGGTAATTGCAAAGAGAATTATGAAAACCCAAATGATAACTTTTCTCATTCTTCCACCTCGCGCATGAGCGAATCAAGTTCAATCTGATAAGACTCCCATTGCGTATTTACAGCAACAACAAACAGATGGCGAATTGATTCGAAATCAACGGCCGATTGAACCGTTACTAAACTGTAGAGTGGATTCTGAGCTTCTTCGATCTTGTCAACGTATCCGACAGCCATTCCGGGCGGATATATTCCACCATAACCGCTAGTAAAAAGTGTATCACCCTGTTTAATATCCTGATTCTTGTGATATTCAACCTGAAGTTTGTCATTGGCAGAAGCGTTGAGAATACCCACACTTCCCGTTTTGTGGTGAATCACACTGACGTATTCATCAGGCTTGCGAATCAACTGAACAAGGCTCGTTCGGTCCATGACACGGATAACTTTTCCCACCACGCCATCGACAGTAACAACAGGCATATAAGGCTGAACGCCATCACTTCGCCCCGCATCGATAACAATCGTCCGAAATAGAAAGGTCGGTTCGCGAACGACGGCTTGCGCAGAAATGAGTTTGTATGTCGAAGAATCGCGGTAGGAAATGCCCCGAATCAACTCATCACTATGAAAAATTACATCTTTCATAGATGCATTTTCAAGCTGAAGCAACTGGACTCGAGTTCGAAGATCTTCGTTTTCTTTAAAAATATTGCGAATGTTGGTGACTTGATTAATCGTAACTTGAACAGGACTAAAAAGCGTCTGCCCAAGAACTTGCGCAACCTGATGTTTTTTCGTGTCAGAGCTATTATACAGCATCAACGAGATGAGAATGGCAACAAAAAAGGAGGTACCGTTTTTATGGGAGAGAATATACTCAACGAGCCAATGCACGGTACCTCCTGATTCTTATCGTACGTTACGGCTGCTGTTAAGCAACACGTGACGGTAAGTTTCAAGATTTTCTACAACGATTAATGCACCACGGGCTACACAGGTCATTGGATCATCGGTAACAGAAACGGGAAGATTCGTGTCCTCACGAATACGTTCATCGAGACCGCGAAGAAGCGAACTTCCACCTGTCATTATAATTCCCTTGTCCAGAATATCCGCCGAAAGCTCTGCCGGTGTCTGTTCAAGAGCATTGCGAACTGCTTTCACAATTTTTTCAACCGGTGTATTGAGAGCTTCGCGAATTTCTACAGAACTGATACGCAATGTCTTAGGAATACCAGCAACAAGGTCACGACCGCGGACGTCCATTTCCAACTCTTCTTCAAGAGGGAATGCCGAACCAATCTCTTTTTTCACCTGTTCAGCGGTAGACTCACCGACGAGAAGGTTGTACGTTTTTTTAAGATACTCTACAATCGAAGCATCAAATTCATCGCCACCGACTTTTTCAGAGATATCACATACCATACCCCCCAGTGAAATCACTGCAATTTCCGCAGTCCCGCCACCGATATCGATAATCATATTGCCCGATGATTCAAGGACAGGAATCCCCATTCCAATAGCAGCAGCCATAGGTTCAGCAATCAAGTGGACATCTGTGAGTCCTGCTTTTTCGGCAGAGTCGATCACCGAACGCTGTTCAGCTTTGGTGATTCCGGATGGGACTCCAATAACCGCTCGCGGTTTCAACGAGAACGTTGGTCCGCGCTGAATCTTTTTGACGAAGTGTTTGAGCATATCTTCCACGAGATCTACATCGGCGATAACACCATCTTTCATGGGTCTTACTGCAGAAATTTTACCCGGTGTGCGCCCGAGCATTAATTTCGCATCACTACCAATTTCAAGAACTTCACCATTTGAGCGGTCGATGGCAACAACGGAAGGTTCATCGATCAACAAACCCCTTCCTTTGGCGTAAATCAGCGTATTGGCGGTTCCTAAATCAATACCGAGAGCGGTTCCGAAAAAGGTGAAATTGGACCAAAAACCCATTTGTAACTCCATATCATAGGAATAATAATTTTGCACCCAAAAATAGATTCAGACCGTCCATCTATTCAATAGCGATAAGCACCAATTTTTTAACCTATTCGAGACCTAGTTCTTCCTCTTGAACGGATCCATTTCCAGGAATCTTCGCTGGTTCAACTTTAGCTGGTTCAACTTTAGCTGGTTCAACTTTAGCTGGTTCAACTTTAGCTGGTTCAACTTTAGCTGGTTCAACTTTAG
>JAIFMU010000051.1 GCA_020048285.1 bacterium
TACCGCTATGTTGGCCGAAAAGCAGTTCAGGATTCGATCAAAGTAATTGCACTTCGAGTTGAATTTCAATCAGACAAAGATTTAAACACTACAGGAAACGGTCGATTTGGAATAAAACAATCCAATGACACCAATTTCACGCACAAAGACGAAAAAGAGGTAAAGTGGTATAATACCGGTGGGTACAAATACGATCTACTCCCCCATGACTCAATCTTTTTCAGCCAGCAACTCGATTATTTAGCATCGTACTACAAAAAAGTTTCCAACAATACACTGTCTATTTCTTACTCAATATTTCCCACTGGTTCCGGTGAAAACAACGCCTATCAATTGCCTAGAAAAATGGCACTCTACTCTCCAGGAGCAAAAAATGACAATGAAACCTATGCCGATCACAATCAGCGCGTGGTTCGTTTGCTCATGGAGTTTGTCAGCGATGCGATCACCGTTTCTAATGAAGGAAAAACCGCCTACGGAACTGTTGCAAACCCTTTTGCATTCGTAGAAATGGACTCAACTTCGGGTACGCTTTGGGAGGTCGATTCGAATGGAACCCGTCTGCGTAAAGCTGTGGTTTTGTTAATCCACGCCGGTGCTTCTGGATTAACCGATCGCAACAGCGACTCACCGTCTGATTTGATCGACAATTTCATCAATCAGGATTTGTTTGAATATTTCAGCAAACCGTCAAACAATCTTTTTCAAGATAAAATTGACACAGTCAATGGTAAAGTGGGCATGCAGTTCACTGGGCACAACGGTTCTAAGGGTATAATATCAGAATTAATGATGATCTCTGAAACATCAAATCAAGATAGTCTTAATTATGGAACACACGGTATTCTCGTCAATCAGTTTGCCCGTCAAATTGGCATTCCCGATCTCTATTCCACCACAGATGGTGTGACTGGTATCGGCCGTTTTGGTATAATGGATTTCGAAGGATATTCTGCAGCTAACGGTTTTATACCCCCAAATCCCTGTGCATGGACACGTCTTTATATGGGATGGGACAATCCGATCATAGCAAATGATAACATCACAAAAATTAATGCATTAGGTACATCAAGTGGGAATTCGATGGCGATTATTCCTTTAAACAACCATGAATATTGGCTCGTTGAAAATCGTCAGCGCAATCTTTCTGGTAACCCTGCCGTTTTCAATTATGATACTATTGATGGAGTTACCTACATTCAAAGCGAAAATTCCGTCAATCTCATCGCTGCAGCAGATTCTGTTTCTGAAAAGCGAAAAGTCATTCTTAGTTCAAAGTCACAAGATGTTGGTGTAGCGGGTTCAGGTCTCGCAATATGGCATATCGATGAATCAATTATCGCCAATAGAATTCGTTACAATATGATCAATAGTGATCCAAAATTTCGTGGCGTCGCGCTCGAAGAGGCTGATGGTGTAATTGATGTAGGTGCAAAATACGTAGGATATCTCAGCACAAGTTACGGTAATGGCACACCGGATGATCTTTTTCCACACCGCATGGAGTCCCGTTCAATTGGCGGATTTAAAGAAGTTCGCAACTCCATGTCTCCTGTTACTTCCCCGGCGACACTTGCTAATGATGGCGGAAATAGTTTTTTAGAATTTTCCTTTGATACAACGAGTTCACCCTTGCGTGAACGGTACCGCTTAGGCAGAAATTCCAACGATAAAAGCGAGTACAAAGATTTCTTTGTCTATAATTATGTTGACACGACACTATCGCTTGCGGTAAAACCATCAGTTTCCTACGATATTGCGATGCCGATGAAACCGACCAGAGTATCCACTGGTTCGCCTTTCGATCTTCTCACCGCAAAACTTTCAGGGGACGATCGTGAACAACTCGTGATTCTCGATTCTGTGGGGCGTCTTTCAGTATTTGACAATGGCGTAATAGTTACTGATTCTACAAGGTTTTTCACGGCAACATCTTCAGCAGACTCATCAGTTGATACAATGTTCTACACAGACTCAATCCCAGGTACTTATACCTTTGCTACCGTTGTAGATGGTAAGTTATTCATTCCTTCTTCTTTAGGAACGATTCTCTCTTATTCTTCGATTGCCGCAGGAATGTCAATTTCCAAAAAAACTACTCTTATTGGAAGTGAATTAACCTCTTATATTACTGCGCTCGAAGGTTCTGAGTGGGTTGTTGGTGGCAAAAATGGAATACTCTATTTTGGAAGTGCGACTGATGTTCAACCGCTTGCACTCAATGATACCGGATCTGTGCAAGCTATCTCTAAGTCTGGTTCGACTCTCTCTGTAGCAACTAGTTCAGGAATTGTGTACACAATCATCGGAAAAACGATCATTTCGCAATTGGCACTTCAATCATTGATTAAAGCACCCATTTTTCCACCTTATGCACTTGTTTCAGGTGATCTCGATGGAGACTCTCGACTTGAAATTGCTGTCACCGATTCAAAACAAGGCCTGTTTTTACTTCAGTTTGATCCTACGATTAATCGACTTAAGCCGCATCCAATCGTTTCATTTACCTCTTTTCCAAATGATTTTCCAGGTATTTTCCACACCGGAAAAGGTCGCACATCCCTTTATTCAAATGGAGCATATCCTTCACTGACCGATATAGATGGTGATGGTACGATTGAAATACTTGTTCCCGGCACAAATGGAATTTACGCTTTTTCTCACAGAGGTGTATTACTTCCTCACTGGCCGATTATTATGGATCGATCGAACTGGCCAATGCGTCGGTCTATCGTAACGTCCCCGATAACCGTCGCTAGCAGTAAAGATTCGATATTGACACTCTTTGCGACGCCAACGGGTGACCGTTTAACTTATGAAATAGCTAAAATTACACACACAGGTACAGATTTTCAGAACAAAGGGAAGTATGTTGCCTACTTTAAAACTTCCGATGGTGTTGCCGATAGCCTTGTTAAATTAGATTCCCTTAATCTTTTTGATACACTTCTTGTTCAGAATGATTCACTCGTTATTCCTTATGTGATGCCCGGTGGACTTATCGATGCGCGCAATCCAGTAGCCATTCGACCTGACACGACAATTAAATCTTCCATGGTGGGATTGAAAAAGTTATCCCCCTGGCCCTTGACAGTAGGTACACCAATTCACAGTTCGCCCGTGGCGGTTACACTCCCGACAGGTGGAGTTGAACTCTATGCAGTTTCTGAAAATGGGTATCTCTACAACTGGCGTCTGGGAAATGGCATCGCAAAAAGTGCTATTTGGGGCATGAGTGGCGGAAACAGTGGACGCACATTTTCACTGTCGGGAAGAGCGGTCTCAGGTGAAAGTACTCCTACGATTTCTGAGTTTTACAGTTATCCGAATCCTCTGCGTATTCTCGATAGTGAGGGGCGTTTAAGCTTTCGGTATGCGCTTGGACAAAAGGCAATCAGGGCAAATATTCAGATTTATACTCCCGAAGGTCGTATGATTTACGAACGTGAAATTCCTTCTGAACGTGGCAAAAACGAAATCGTTCTGACGGATCTTTCATTCATGGGGTCAGCCCCGTATACCTGTCGCCTCGAAGTTACTTTTGCATCGGGAACTGACATCAAATTTATTAAAATGGCTGTTCTTCGGGGGGGAAAATGAACAAAATCCTATCCACTATCGCGGTTTTACTTTTCCTGAGCATTTCGTTTGTTGTGGCTGATGAGGGCGACGAAAAAAATATCAGTAAATTTCGGCAGGAATTTATCGAAAAAACGCGCACTTTTGAAACTGACCATTTCAAAGTTCACTACGAAGATAATCTCGAACGACAAGCTCGAGAAGTAGCTCGTATATGTGAAGGTCTCTATTCCATCTATCGAGATAAATACAGTATAACATTACCGAATAAAACGGAAGTTCTTGTCGCAGATGATGCTATCAGCAACGGATGGGCGCTTTCAATTCAAAATACGATCGGAATCTGGGTTCATGATTTTGACTGGAACCTTCGCGGAAGTCCTAACTGGCTTGAAAATGTTATCGCTCATGAATATGCCCATATCGTGTCCATTTCGTGTAGTTTTAAAATGCCATCGTGGATGCCTTATATTCAGGCTGGTTATTTTACTCACAGCAACTCAACGAATCGTACCGAAGCACTGCACATCTACCCTTCTGAAATTCTTCCTCCATGGTTTTTTGAAGGAATAGCTCAGTACGAAAGTTCATTGCAAAAGGGCGATTCATGGGATGCGCATCGCGATATGATTTTTCGTCAATTAGTCTTAAAAGACAGTTTACTGACATGGAATCAAATGTCAGTATTCAATGGTCGATTTGACAACTATGAAAAAACGTACAATCACGGTTTTGCACTGGTAAAATACATCGCAGAAACCTATGGATATGATAAAGTTATCGCAATAACCAAAGAGTCTTCCCGATTTGGGAGACTCGTGTTTGACAACGCCATTGAACGAGTTTTGGGGATTACAGGCAAAGAGCTCTATGCTGAGTGGAAACTTCATCTAAAAAACTATTATTCCCAACAGGTTGCTTCTCTAGGAACAACTACGCAGGGACAGAGTATCAACAAATCAGGATATAACAATTATTGGCCTAAATTCAGCAATGATGAAAAGAAAATCTACTTTCTATCCAATGAAACTCGCGATCACCCCCGCATGAGGCTCTATAGTTATAATCTTCGCGACACAGTTCCTGATTCAGTTGCATTTCGCCAAGAAGTAGCACTTATCAACGGTAATTACTCGCTTCACCCAGAATCGTCACTCGTCCTCTACTCTTCAGTGGGTGCTCCAGATGCATTTATTGAAAATCTTCGTTGGTCTGAAAATTTGTGGGATCTGTATAGCTACAAGCTCCCTGCTGATACTATCGAAGAACCAAAATACAAAAAGAAAGATCGTACTCGCTTAACTGAGATGGAAAACCTTCTTTCAGCAGTCTACTCCCCTAATGGAAAGCAAATTGCATCGATCTATCAGAACCGTGATCGCGCATCTCTTTGGGTGAGTGATAGTAATGGGAAAAACAAGAAGCGGATTTACCCTACCCAATCGAATGACACAACTGCGATTCACTCAATCTATTCATTGGACTGGTCAAATGATGGAACCAAAATTGCCCTCGGATATCTAGATCGGAATAACCGTAAAGTTGGTTGGTATGATTTAAATTCCAACACGTTTATGGAAATTGTAGATTCGGTGTATGACAGTCGCGAGCCACGCTTTTCCAAGGATTCAAAATATCTTTATTTTTCATCTGATCGCAAACACCACATTTTCAATATTTACCGTTACAATTTTGCCAACGGAAATATTGAAACCATAACCAATGCAGTGGGTGGGGCATTTACTCCCGATGTATCGAAAGATAATTCGCGACTTCTCTATTCTACCTACACAGCAAGTGGGTATGCAATCGAACTTCTCGACAGTTTTACCGTACTTGATTCATCTGCAGCTACGGTTTCAATTCGTTCTGGATACATACCAAATACCAATACTATTGGTGGAATACCATCGCGTTACAGTCACCTTCCGCGCAAACCGCTAGTAATACCCACAATAATTTCAGAAGAGATTCTTGGGAAACAAGACAATGCATTCGAAGGAGTACGTCATACTAAAACCGGTGCAATTATCGGATTGATGGATCCACTTTTTTGGCGTGAAAGTCGCGGAAATCAAGTACTGTTTTTCTTCCTCACGCAATCCTATTTTAATCAGTTATCTGAAATTTTCAAAGATAAGTCAGCATCAAAACGCTTTGCCACTGATTTAGGTATTATGGGGTCGACGCAGATGTTCCCGTTTGATATGCAATTTTCGTGGTTCAAACGAAATCTTCCTTCTTCTAGCCAGTTCCTTCATAACTCATATGGGTATGATACTCTTGAAACAACAAGCTATTCAATTCAACCATCAATGGTCGATTTTCAAATCAGTTATCCTTTGGGCCCGGTATCGTTTAACTATTATGTATCGTATTTTAATTACAAAGTTCAAATTGACATTGGATCAGGTAATGAAATATATCTCAACTACGATCCATCTAAATCATTCCGCAATGGACTTGTTGTATCTCACACGAAAACGAAGTTTACTCGAAACTATGCAATTTCTCCGCATCGCTTGGTGCTCAAAGGTCAGTATGAATATGATCACGCCAACTTTACCGATCCCGATGAGCCAATTGTCGTTGAAAAAGGAAGAATCAAGGAGAACTATAATTCCTTTGATTATCATATTCTTAAAGGAACCGTAAAGCACGCACGCTCTTCTATTCTAAATCCAAAAGTGGATTTTGAATGGGGAATCAACGGTTCGTATCTCATGGAATCAGATAAAAACAGTGCAACATTTCCTGGACTCTATGTTCCAGCTGTACAGGTTCCGGGTTATGCCTACTACTATCAGCCTGACTCGATTCGACACATTATCAATCCTGACAGAAATGACGGATCAAAACGTGACACTGTTTATATGCCGAGAGATTCAGTTGTTGCGAGTGGCAAAGTAATTCTCGGATTTAACGGATCCTACCGTTTCCCCCTAGTTAAAGGTGAAATCGATCGCAAGCTCGGTTTTATCTACTTTGATAAACTGTTCG
>JAIFMU010000062.1 GCA_020048285.1 bacterium
TCGAAGAAACCGCCGTATACGAAAGTACGTACGGTGGTGTGAGAGGTCGGTGAGACAGGGGTTGTCCTTTTCTCACCTCCTACTCGATTCCACCCGAAACCATCTGTACGGGCGTTTTGCAAGCGCCCTTGTTTATTCCACCGAAACCTTCTGAACCACCGCGACCGATCCCGCCAGAATCTCTGCCACGTAGACTCCCCGCGCCAGATTCGGAATCTCAAACGAATTGCCGCTCACCAATCCCGAAACCACCGTGCGACCTTTCAGATCGCAGATCGACACGGAACTTCCCGCCGGAACGGATCCGGTGAATTTCAGGGAAGTGCCGGAAATGGTCGCCGTGATCGGGGTGATTTTTGTGGTGGTTTTCGGGAGGATTGGGGAGGGATCTTTTTGAGTGGTTCGCCAGCTTTTATCTGTATCGTATTTGTCTGCCCAGTTGGCGATTGTGGTCTCCAGCGTTGCCACTGGAAGATAGTTCGAGTCGAGATTCAAATATTTACTTGGTGTCAATGAAATAATTTCAGTGGGAAGGTTAACTAATTGGTTACTATAGAGTCCAAGTGTTGTCAGTTTGGTCAACGTCCCAATCTCAATGGGAAGGCTTGTTAACCGGTTATGTGGTATAAAAAGTGTTTCAAGGTTGGATAGTTTTCCTATCTCAACAGGTAAAACACTTAGTTGATTTCTATAAACTATTAGTTCTTTGAGTTTAACAAGCTTACCAATCTCAGCAGGAAGGTTTACAAGCTTGTTGTCAGAAAGTTCGAAATAGGTCAAGTTCGTACAATTTCCTATTTCAACGGGGAGGTTGACTAACTCATTTTTCTCAATAAAAAATGTTGTAAGGCTAGTGAGTTTACCGATGCCCGTTGGCAATTCCGTTATCCGATTGTTGTTGAGCCAGATTGTCGTTAGGTTGGAACAATTACCAATCTGATCAGGGAGGCTCGTTAGCTGATTATTCTCGGCCCAAAGCCAATCCAATTTCGTAAAATTGCCGATCTCATCGGGGATGCTTGTCAATGAATTATTCGAAAGAAAAAGCTCTTTTATATTTTTCATATTCCCGATTTCACGGGGAAGGTAGGTCAGCTGATTATTGGAGAGGCCTAGGAAAATCAATTTCGTAAAATTCCCCACTTCTACCGGTAGAACAACTAGCTTTTTGTCACTAAGATCGAGTGTGTCTACTCGTCCAGATTTTCCCCGTACTCCTTTCCATTTATTAATCGGATTCCCCTCAACCCACGCATTCGCCCCTGTCAGAGTATCAATCCTACTCCCCGGATTCGCCTTCTTAATCGCGACCAACGCCAGCGAATCCCCTTCGCGGCTGTCCATGTTCTGCCCGAACGCCAACGATCCCAGTAAAAGTATCCCCGCGATGATCTGTTTTGTCATGAATCTTCCTTTGGTTCTATCCCTTGAGGGATTTAAAATGTTGTAACACGTTGTTTCTTATCAATTCGATGTAGCAATTATACTATATGATGTATCGGTTTTGCTATTCGATGTAGTCGTTTCCTGTCATGATGTACCGGTTTTGCTATTCGATGTAGTGATTTCTCACAATGATGTAGTGGTTTTGGGGTTCGATGTAGTGGCATTGATCTATGATGTAAGAGGTGATCCCGAAAGATCACCTCTTGCAAAAAAAGTTACGCATCAGTCGATTCGGACTTCAACTTTTCCGCACGATTCTTATTTGCACGGCGATTCTTTTCCCGCTTATACGCACTCACATACTGAGCGCGAATCTGTGGTTCGTGGACAAAACAACCATCGGCAAGTTCGGCGATTTCGCGGTCGATCTCCACCAGAGCGAGATAGGCTTTATCCCGAAGGATGCGCAGTTCGTTGGGAGCAGTGCGATCCACCAATGAAGCGGTCCGCGCCTTGTCGATATGATCCAAAAAGGCGATCATTTCGTTTACCGTTTCTACCTGATAGAACTGATTGGTGATCACGGCCTTTTTGTTTTTGAGTATTGTACAGTGGCGACGACCATCGCTGATCGCATCGGAATCGGTTTCGCATGCCCCGATATCTTTCAGTTCTGCCAGCGTGACCAGATCGTTTTCCCGTTTGAATTTAATGAGAAGGCGCGACTGAAGTTCACGGTTCAGTGCGTAGAGTTTGTCCTTGTTGCCAAACCAGAACCGCACTTCGCTGTCGAGCGTTTGTGCTTCGCGAAGCCATCCCGCTTCCCGTTCGCGAAGCAGTGCGGTCAGTTTCATCACCCGCGTGGCCAACTCTTTTGAATCGGCGAACACCCGCTCTTCGAACTGCGCCGCATGTTGGGTCAGAAGGGTAGCTTTTCCTTCCATTTCGGTGATAAATGTTTGCACAGGAATCTCGAGAATGCCTCCCTCGACTGCGCCGCTGGTGTCAATGTTGAACGCTTCGATGGCACTTGCTGTATCCGCCATAAGATACTCCTACTATTGAATGGTTATTGGTAACTCCTAGTGAGTTAGAACAAATCTATATGATTTTTTATGCGCGAAGAACGGGCGATTGCAATTTGTGGAAAATTTATGTGTGGAACAGTTCGACCAGTTGATTGGGATAACTGTTGAATCGTGCCGGAACATCGCCATACCCCGATTGGTATCGCCTTCCTTTTTGTCTGAACTATTCAGAGAGATTTATTCGTTGTTTCCCGTTTAATATTTTTGTTTTTTGATCGATGTATCGTATCTTTACAGCAGGAATAAGTGAAGTGAGTATAAAGGAGTGTATGATGTTTTCTACGGTTACTGATTATGTGTGTCGCACCGGATTCGAATATGACTATGATTCTCACGGCGATGAGATCAATACGCAAATCAATATTCTGGCTCAGGAATTTGAAAAATCAGCCGAGGCCGAAGGAACTACATCTGCGGACCCAACGGCAACGTTTTTTTGTGATATGCTGTTCAATTATCAAGGGGTAACAATCGCCGACTGCACCCTGAATGATCTTCGCGAAACTGTTGAAAACACGATTCCGCGCAAAATGACCATGCGGGAAAAGTCTGAAGCGGAAGAGTTTATTGCGGAACTGATTCTGTTCTGGAAATACCTGAAACAGGCGTACAATCATCCCAAAGCTGATTCGTTTGTTGCGTATCTTGAATCGGTTCGGATGAAATTTGTCGATTGGATGTTTGATCCTTCAAAGGCGGGCATGAGTAAATCAATGTTTATGAACGCTCCCGGCGGAATGCCCAATTTTGAATCTAAAGAGGATCTGGAGCGGTTCATTATTGAACACAATCTGCGGATTGCAGAATCACAGGGTATGCCGAAACTTCCGAATATCCTGCAGTTTCCGGTCACTCGCGAAAGTCCGAAAGTGGGCCGGAATGACCAGTGTCCCTGTGGAAGCGGTAAGAAGTTCAAGAAGTGCTGCGGAAAATGATTGCAGAGGCTCAAGCAATTGCTGTTGTCTCAATCAAATATGAAGGTAATTACCGAATCTCTTTCACCTTTGAAGATGGCCATCATTCTTCAATAGACTTCCGCGAGTTTCTCTTTCGATCAGTTCATCCGGACGTGGTGAAATACCGCGATCTTTCACAGTTTCAGCAGTTTGAAATTGTCAACGGCGATCTGGTCTGGAATGACTATGAACTCTGTTTCCCCCTTGAGGATCTGTATTCTGGAGAGATTTGAAGAAGAAAGTTAATGAGGATTCGAGTATGATATTCTTATACCCTCTTGTGTATCTGCCAATCATTTTGATTATTCTGCTTCCTATACACATGTTGATCAAAGATGAATCCCGCCGATTATTAGTGAAAAACAGTGTTTCAATACTCTGCCTCAGCCAGTTCTTTTTCCTTCTTCTTTTCAGACTAACCGTCTCGGATATGGGATATGCGTGCTACATTGTTGATATGCTCGTAATTCCAGCTGTTATTGTTTGTTCGCTGATAGGGTATTGGCGGTTAAAACTCTATAAAAAGCCGGTTCTTTTGATTCTCCACATACTCAGTGTATACCTGACCATTTCTTCCGTATTGAAAATGGCCAGACCTGATGGTGATCCGTAATAGACAATGCAGAAGAAAGGTTCACCGTTTCTCGTTTAATCGTTTTGTCAAATCCCTGCCCTGTCGTATTTTCTCCGCAGATAAAAATCAAATGGAGAACCCATGACCGCGACGATCCTGTGTTGACTTCCTCTTAAATATGAGCTATATTATTCACGGATTGGGAAAACTCGATCGGCAGGCTGGTTCTGGGAAAACTCGGAGCGGCCTGTTTTTGTTTTATGGCTATGGAAAAACTCTGATTCTGTTTCCGACGATTTTGGATTCAATTTCTCGGTATGCTCGATTTTCCTGCTGAGGATTAATAACAGTTCTCGCGATTGGATGAGCCGCCAGATCAGCCAGCTGAATCCCGGCGATATTATTCTCTTTTCTCTGAAATACCAACGACAAATCAATCTCTTTGTGATCAGCAGACAATTTGTAAAACGCCTGCTCCAGTTCGTTGTCTTCACGCTTACCGCGCGCTTCGGCAACCAGCGGAAGTTGAAATTCAGACTTGCTTTTCAGAAACAATACTGTGTCTAGCATGAGACTTCGCAGCGCAAGAATGTACGGGTTTTCCGCCGTATCGCCCCATTTCCTGAGATGGTCAGTCTTGTTAACCGCCGCTGAAAAAATGAGATAATCACACGACGACATCATCAAAGACATTTCAGAGAGAAATGATTCCCGCAGTTCCCGAATTTGTAGAAATGAAAACGGCCCACTACTTTTTCGAATATCGCGACTGTGAAGATTGATCCCTTCGTGATCCCAATAGCGAAGTTTCAGGCGTGACATTGCGGGAATAATCTGCTCTTCATAGGTTGTTCGTTCGATTAGTATCGCCGCCAAAACAAAATAGGGAAATTCAGGATTGATTTTCGTGAGTGAATGGTCACCGCACTCGTCAAGAAAGAGAATGTATTTCGATTTCATGTGAATCCTTTTGCGTATTTCTTACAAAATAGTAATTCAACACTTATGAAGTGGTCTAAACATGTGCTATTTCGTATTTTCTCCCCATACAAAAAAACGGTGGAGAACCCATGACCGCGACGATCCTTCCGATTCGGGAAAAAGAGCAGGAATTCAAAGAACTGATCACCAAACATCAGGTGATTGTCGTGGCCGGCGAGACCGGTTCCGGTAAGACCACCCAGCTTCCGCGGATCTGCCATGAAATGGGATTCGCGAAACGCGGGAAAATCGGGGTCACGCAACCACGCCGCATCGCGGCAACTTCCACGGCCAAACGGGTCGCCGAAGAGATGAACACGGTTCCGGGAACAACGGTTGGGTATCGCGTTCGGTTCGCGGAAAAGCAGACCGAAAAGACGGAGATTCTTTTCATGACCGACGGGATTTTGCTTAACGAAATCTCCCGCGACAGGCTTCTCACCAAATATTCCGTGCTCATTATCGACGAAGCCCACGAACGATCGCTCAACATCGACTTCCTTCTCGGCTACCTGCGAAGACTGCTCAAGAAACGCCCCGATCTCAAGGTGATTATCTCGTCCGCCACCATCGACACGGAACTCTTCTCCAAGGCGTTCCACAACGCCCCGATCCTCGAAGTGTCCGGTCGGATGTTCCCGGTCGAAACCATCTACGACCCGATCGAAGAGTCCGGTTCGACCTATATCGAAAAGGCGGTGGAGTCGGTGGATCAGATTCTCGGATCCGATATGGGCGGAGATATTCTCATGTTCATGCCCACGGAGCGGGATATTCTGGAGACCGTGGACAAGCTGAAAGGTCGCAAGATTCCAAACTGCGAAGTGCTTCCGCTTTTTGCCCGACTCACGCGAGCTCAGCAGAACCGGATCTTTGAAACCACTTCACAGCGAAAAATTGTTGTTGCGACGAACATCGCCGAAACATCACTTACGGTTCCCGGGATTCGGTTTGTCATCGACACGGGACTGGCGAGAATCTCCCGCTACGCCCCGAACCTTCGCACGAACCGCCTTCCCGTGGAAGACATTTCTCAGGCCGAAGCGAATCAGCGAAAAGGTCGATGCGGGCGAGTCGCCGAAGGGATTTGTATCCGGTTGTTCAGCGAAAAAGATTTTATCACTCGCCCCGAATATCGCGTCGCCGAGATTCGCCGGTCAAACTTGGCGGGCGTGATTCTTTCGCTTCTCAACCTGAAATTCGGTGATATTGAAACATTTCCGTTCCTCGAAGCTCCAGACAAGCGAGCGATTTCCGATGCCTTCGCCCAGCTTCTCGAACTGGGAGCGACCAACGACAAGCGTGAAATGACCAATCTCGGCCGATCCATGGCTCGCCTTCCGCTGGAACCGCACATTTCACGAATGATCCTTCAGGCTGACCGCGAAGGCGTGGTCGAAGAGGTTGCCATTGTCGCGGCGGGGCTGTCGATTGTCGATCCCCGCGAACGCCCGCAGGATGCTCAGGCCGAAGCGGACAAAATGCACGAAAAGTTCCTCGATCTGCGATCCGATTTCCTCACGCTTCTGAAACTTTGGGAGAGCTACCACAAGACCCTTCTCGACCTGAAAACGCAGGCGAAAAGTTCACAAGCAGATTGTGGGAATTCTTCGCGAACAGAAATTGCGTAACAACACCAGTTTCGGTGATGCTAAGGAAGCGGTTAAGGTGAGTTCGATTCACCGTGCGGTTCTGGCGGGGCTGGTGTCGTCGGTGGCCAAAACGGACAAGGAAGGCACCGGCTATATCGCCACAAGAAACCGTGCGGTCACCATTTTCCCCGGCTCGGTGCTGGCTAAAAAGAAACGCCGTCCCGAGTGGATCATGGCTCAGGAGATCATCGAAACTTCGCGAACTTTCGCCCGATCCGTCGGCCCGATCGAACCTCGCTGGATCGAAGAGCTGGTGCCTCACCTTCTGAAACGAACCTACGGAAATCCGCGGTTCG
>JAIFMU010000111.1 GCA_020048285.1 bacterium
CGGACGACTTTTTCTACTGTTTTTAAATTTAGTTTTTCCATGCCCTAAAATATATCAATGTGTGCCATATTTGGGGCGCGACTTAATATCATCAATCGATCGAAACTTTCTTCGCAACTCTTCCTGCCAAGCTTTCCACAGAAACCATGACAATGCCGTGCATATTCGGAATCAAAATGTTCTGCGGAATGATTCCACTCTGTTCAAAGAGCAGACGACCTTTGAGGTCATGGATTTTAACCGAACCTGAACGAGCAAAACCGATCAGTGTGAGTGTTCCGTTTGAAAAAGAGATTGATCCTGTCGATGTTTTCGGGGATTGGATTGATTCAACAGAAACAGCTCCCTGTTTTCCCATGTAGTAAGTTCCACCCGTCGGAAAGGTCTGATTCCCCGAAAATCCACCGGTTACATAGAGCGAATCTCCCAGAACCGAAGCTCCGAAATTATAGTTCCCAAACCATCCGAAAAACTGAAACGTCGAATCGGTTTCACAGGGTTTCCAACGTAATCCGTCACTGCTATGGTCGAGCGGGGAACGTCCACTGCACTGTAGAAGAGTCCCATTTTGCACCGGTGGTGCGATACTGTTTATAAGAAACATCTGTCGGAAAGAGCGACGTTGTTCCGCCCAGCACAATCAACTGCGACTGCAGCACCGTAAACGCATGACTCATCAGCGGTGTGGGAAGATCAATTTCACGGTTCCACGTTTTGCCGTCACTGCTGGAATAGAGATCCGAGTATGGATCAATTGTTCCGTGATACCCTCCGCCAATCCAGAATTTCCCGTTGAACACGGTCGCTCCAAAGAGCGATCGCGGTGACCACGACGCGGTTCCCACCTTTGTCCAGCTGATCATGTCCGTCGATTGCCAAACATCGTTGAAAAATGTCGTCCCCGAACTCTTCTGTGAAGATCCGCCGAAGAGCCAGACCGTATCATTTTTGATCAGAACAGCCTGTCCTTTTCTCGTTCCGAACGCGGGCGAACTGGTCACCGTGTCCCACTCATCGGTGGTTCGATTCAGTCGAAGTACCGCGCTGTTTTCAGCGTAGCCATCGAACCAATCTTTGTATCCGCCGAGTATGTAGATTTCGCCTTTGAACGTAATCTGCGAGTGCTGTGCAAGTGGAACAGGGGAAGCACAAACAAGTGTGATTAGGGATAGCAACAAAAGCATCGATTTCATGGATTATCCTTTAGTTTATAAACTTCATTGTCGAAGAGATTCCGTTCTTTTCTAGCCGAAGTAAGCCAACCTTTGCCGATTCGGGAAGGGCAATTGTTCGACTGTTCAGTGCGGGAATGTTCAGCAATAGACGACCGTGCAGATCATACATCTTCACTGATCCACCGATCCACTCATTTGAAATGTTCAACTTTCCAGCGGTTATAATCGCCGTTGGCTGATTCGTTTTGATAGATTGAACAATGCCGGTCTGACCAGTTTTTTCTTTGACAACAACGGGAACAAAGGTCATTGATCCAATCGCAATATCCGAAGAGTCAGAGATGTATTCGGTGGTGTCCGTCGAAGAGTTGTACCGAATCACGGAAAAACGATTCACCGTTGAACTCTGCCAGCCGCTGTTGGCAGTCACAAGGAACAGTTTGTACGATTTTGAAACGGGAATGCTGTCAAGAAGCGATGAAATATCCAATCCCATTTCGATTGAATCATCCTGAGAACCGGTTCCTCCCTGCATCGGAAAGTTTCCTCCGGTATTAGTCAGAGCTTGAAATGATTTCAGATACTGAGGTGCCTGACTTGCGGTGTCAGAAGAGATCCCCACGGCAATTCTGAGAGAATTTCGCGAAGCCGAAGTTATCAAGAACTTCGCGGTCAGTTTTGGCTGAACATTTTTAAACTGCATCACATCGCGCCAGCCACTCATGCCGCCTTGCCACCCTTCATCGAATCCGGCAAGTCGATACATGACATAGATTTCCCCCTTGTTCTGCCACGAATCGCCCCAACTGTTCGCCACGATAAACGCACCGATCTCCCAGTCGCGAATATCCACAACTCCATCGTAGGTGATGTCTATATTATTGGTGTACTTTCCATCGCTATTGATATCAACGCGAACGCTGTCATCATACCCAACCCACGTCATCGCGTGGCCGCCATCGAGATTCGCAAATTTCGTAATTATGGATTTCCCCGCTTCGGGAGTTCCCGATGGTATAGGCTGAATCGTAAGCCCATTTCCCATGTATCCGCCTGCAGCGATCAGACCACCGGGAGTTCTTCCGGAACCGGCATCAAAGAGATACTGTTTCATCTGAACCACCGCCGATTCATCAAGTCCGGAAATTCGGTAATAGCCGGTGTACCGTGTTTTCATGGATCGATAGTATTTGTCGTATCCGCTCATCCAGTGAGTGTAATCTGATCCATCGCCGAAATCAGCCACAGATGCTGCACCGATCTCCTTTTGAAGAGTCAGTGCATCCCATCCGTTGGTAAACGCATCGGCTCCGTTGTTGATAAAATGAAAAATGTATCGATAGGCGATCTGGTTTTCGGGAACATTTGCCATTGTTTGATCGAGAATATTTTTTTCGTAGGTCATGATATAGCCCATGTTGCTGGCGATCATGCAGCTGTTTCCCACCTGATTGAAAATTGGTCGGAAATAGGATGATTCGGAGTTGTCCACTCGCGAAGGAAGTGCCGCGCTGCTGGATCGCTGGATGGTAAGCGAAGGAACATCCAGATCATTCATTGATCGATAGATGCTGTCGGAAACGTCCTGACTCGTTGCAGAAAATGCCACGGCGGAAAGTGAAGTTAGTAAACAGATTGAATTTGTCAGTTTCATAATTTTCATGGTAGTCCTCGTGGTAGGTTTTCTGTTACTTTGAAATCAACAAAAAAGAAAACAACTCAATCAAAACTCCGGCAACAATCAGCGATGTTGTCATTCTCATCGTTTTTTCCCTTTTCAATCTCTGTGATCCGCTTTTTATTTGGTCAAAACCGTGTATCGCTAAGATCATTCACCGTACCATTTTTTGCCACTATTATTCACCATTTCAAGCAGTAATGTGTAGTCTTTGGACAACACATTACTCTTTATATAACCCAGTTTCTAAGCAGATTTGTTATAGTTTTTGTATATCTTTCGTATGACTTTGTAAACAAAATGATGTACATTAGACAACAGGTGGCAATTTGTGAAAACGCAACGATCATTCAAGCACTATCGGGGAACGGAACTTCCCAACTCATAAACAAGAATGTTCCTGCAAAGAGAGTGAACGGCCGTATGAATTCCGTTTTTATGTACAGTGATTATCGGCAGTACATGGCCGACTATATCGAAGAACAGAAGCGTGTTCGCTACGGTTTCTCCTATCAATTCTTTGCAAATCAAGCGGGATTCAAAGCGCGCGATTTTATCTATCGCGTCGTCAAAGGCGAAAAGAATCTCTCTTCAAAAAGTGCCCTTCAGATTGCATCGGCCATGGGATTGGTCAAAAAGGAAGCGGAATTTTTTCACACGCTTGTGGAGTTCAATCAGGCTGATTCGACGGATCGAAAAATGCATTTCTATCAAAAGATGGTCGAGATAAAGCAAGTATCCCGAAAAGCACCAACCATGGCACTTCTCGCGGACGATCAGGTTGAATATGTTTCGAAATGGTATCATGCGGTGGTTCGTTCGATCATTGGAATCACTGATTTTCGAGGAAATTACAAAAAACTTGCTTCGATGATTATTCCAGAGATCTCCGCAATTCAAGCTAAAAAATCAGTAGAACTTCTCATTCGCCTTGGTCTAATATTCCTCGATGAACAGGGACGGTATCAGATTGTCAATGCCACCGTCTCCACAGGACCGGAGTTTCAATCAATCGCACTTCAGACATTCTATCGCGACTGTTTCGGCTTAGCGGAACGGTCGATGAATCAGATCGATCGATCGGAACGCAATATCACCGGCGTAACGCTTGGTCTCTCCGAACGCAGTTATCAACTCATGGTGGAACGGCTCAACGATCTTCGCAAAGAGTTTTTATTTCTCGCCGAAGATGACAACGAAGCCGATCGCGTGTATAATCTTACGTTAGCACTCTTTCCCATGGCGAAAGCCAAAATCGAAGAGGTTCAATCATGAAATTCACTATTCAACTTTTACTACTTGTGATTGTTCTGCTAAATGGTTGTGGTTCGGCTGATTCTGTTGCGGGAAACGGTACTGAAACAGGAAATCCTCGAATCATTGGAATCGCAGCAGAACGATCGGGCAAACCGGTTCCAAACGCTCAAATTACCGCGTATCCCAAAGCTTATTCACCTTTTGGCAAAGATTTGGTCTACCGAACAACAGCCGACTACAACGGGCAATTTACTCTTGAACTTCCTGATACGGGATCATTTACCATTATCGTAGTTAATGCAAATCGCGCGCTCGGCATTTCGATTAATTCGACGATTCGCGACACTGTCGAACAGCTCAATACGGTTCTCCTTGATTCAACAAAAACGGTGATTATTCGTCGCGAAACTACTCAGAATAATCAGGATATCTATATCGAAGGAACTCCCTTTTCAGCATCATTTGCGAAAGGTGTAGATTCTACAACGATTACCGGAATTCCTGTGGGAACCTATTCGTTTATCGATTTGGCGACAGAAACTGCGATCCTTGAAACGGTGATCGATTCAAACAGCAACTCCGTGATTACAAAACAGATTAAACCGCTCGTGATGGTCGTTGCTCCCTATAATTGGAATAGCTCAACCAAATCTGTAGAGCTCTTTACGCAAGTAGCCGACACTGGCAAATTCAGATTCAAAATTGCCGATGCTACCGAAACCGGAACCATCTTACACTTCTCTCCAGAACTTTCAGCACTGGTCTTGCTTCCTGGATCGGAGCAATTCAGCGGGCTCATTTCAATTGTTGACACGCTCTCGATTCCGGTAGTTGTTATTGGATCGGGCTGGTGTTCCAATCTTCACATGATTGAATCATCGAATGAAGGAGTTGATTCTCTTTCAACGATTAGGATTGATGGTTCAAACTTTGGGGATCATCCGATTCTCCAATCCTTTGGCGTTAGTACAATTGCACCGCTTCAAATCTACGACTCTGCGGAGTATCTTACGTGGCGAATCCCCGCACCCTCAGCGGATGTTCTGGCGTATCATTCAGATTATCCAGCGAAAGCATATCTATTCGTGTACGAGTCGGGTGACGCGATGTTTGGGGCGGTCGCTCGCGGACGACGGGCGACTCTTCCTTTTTTGACGGGTACACTGAGCGAGGATGGACGAATTCTGTACAGGAATCTTCTCAATTGGTGTTTGGAGTAAGAAGTAAATAATCCCAGTTTCCGCAGTAGAATACAAATGCCGCAGGATGCGGCCGGTGACGAGCCTCCTTCGCTTTTACTTCTGCCCCAGCCGAGCCCCCCCAAAAAAAAGCCACTGGGACAGGAAGCGGTTTGGAAGGAAGACCGGCACCAATGCGAACTGTGGCATTGGTTTTAACGGCGGAAAATAGGATGAATCACACCGCATCTTGCAAAAGTAGGTTGATATGATTGCATGATTGTTTTGGATGCACTGGAAGTGCTTTACTCATGAGGTTTGAATTGTTTACTAATTGATTATTGATGTGTGAATACCCGTGTTCATCGACTTCATTGTTTTTTATACAGCCCTGAACTCTCTCCTAAAACCTATCTGAGTACTCGTATTTGCAAGACCCACGAGAATTTCGGCGGGAAAAATTCTCACGGATTTTGGAAATCGAAAATCTTTATCAGTTGTTCGATTTACATTGAGACACTTACCGATTACTCTACAAAGCGACACGGCAACAGTCACCAACTCGAGCTATTTCACTTTGAAAATAATGAGAATAAACATTTTTGTCCCATTTTTCTCTCATTTTTGTAATCGCCATCACAAACTCAAAAAATTCCATAGACTATTTTCAAGCGCATGTAATCAGTAAGATTACAGATGTTCAATCTATTATCAGGAGGAATCATGGGACAACCTCATGAAGATTATCAGAAAGAGTTGCCGAAGTTTGTCAGAATCTCCGCAGAGCTGTTTGAAAAGCCTGTAGCCTCGGCAACAAAGTATCTCACCGATGCAACCATGCTCACCGCCGTGGCGAATGAGTACCGCAACCAGCTCGAAGAGGAAGGGCTTGATGTCACAATCATCGACTTTCTCATTCCCCGAGCGAATGCGTATGCAGTGGCGGTTTCAAATCACGACATGATGATATCGGACATTCCGGCGAAACGGGAACTCTATGCATCCAAAAAAGAGGGATCCTTTGAACTCCGTCGCGAACTTTTCCGCTTTGGCGATGCGGCCTTTGAAAATCTTGCGGGCCCACGCGAACAGCTCAAGGTGATCAAAAAGGGAACCGGCCCACACGATCTTGTCGCCGATCTTCTCGATATTCCCACGCTCTTCAACCAGCACCTGACCGCATTTACGCCATATAAACGGTTCGACAAATCGATGCTCGATCAGTCGCTGGCACTTCACCGCGACCTGAAAGAGCTCTACGCGGCGATCAACTGCCCGAAAGAAAAACTAGACGAGTTGACTCTTCGGGAAAAACAGGCCTTTGTGCATCTGATCACCGCCACTCGCGAAGTGCGCAAATGGGCAAAACTCGCCTTTGCAACCCAGCCGGATATTTTAGAACGATTTAATGTCACCTATATCCACAATGGATCGAAAAAGAGGAGTTCCACGGCTGTAACCGAAACAACGGAATCGTCAATCGGTATCTGATTTCTAGTAACCGGTTTGGCATCTGCCCAGACCGGTTTTGTTCTTTGATCTAACCGGTGGTGCACTTTTTCTAACCGGTTCCGACCTGATATTGCTTCGCGGGGCAAATATGACATGTTTTATACCCCCGCATACAGAATCTTTTCGTGTTTGAAATAGTTAGCGATCCTTGCTGGA
>JAIFMU010000096.1 GCA_020048285.1 bacterium
CGTACCTACTGCACTTTCCGGCGTACCATTTACACTTTCCGGCGTACCATTTACACTTTCCGGCGTACCATTTACACTTTCCGGCGTACCTACTGCAAGTTCCGGCGTACCTACTGTAAACAAAAACGGAAGAACACAAAGGCACTTCCGTCATATTTAAGAAACAATAGCGAATAATCAGTCGATCAGCACACCGTTGTTGGGAATCTCCACGATCTTTTCGTAGGTACGCAGAAGGCGGTTGTTAGCAGGAATAATCGCATTGATATCGCCAATAGTATTTGCTGGAATATTTGGGCTTGCGTTACTTTTCTGCGTCTTGTCCGACTCAACTACCATCTGAATCTTGATCATTTTGATCAGGTGGCGTTCGAATAAGTCATTACCTGCAGCATCTTTCGTCGGATCGTTATCCCAGTTGATTCCATCTTTGGAAAACATGAACTGAAGTGCTACAACGCGATCGATCAGGGCCATAGTTGTTGGGCTAGAAGCATCGCCCCAAGCACCATCTGTACCATCGGCAACTCGTGAATCAATGTTCAAGTCTGGGGCATGTGGCATTTGCTCTTTTCGCTGTATTGTCTTGGTCGCTTCATCAAGCCAGTATACAACCTTGTGAACTGCTTGAATTCTATTCCCTGCCGGGTTCAAAACGCCAGCGTAGAAAACCAAGGTATCACTTTTTTTTGTTCCCGCTTGATTGCGAAAGCGAAATGACGCTGCTGTATCTGTGGGGAGTGTGACACCAAAGTCTTCACCGATTATAATGTTTGTTTCAGTGCGATTCCAGTTCCCACAATAGGTAGCGCGCAACCAGTTCAGTTGTGATGAAAGAACGAGTTGCTTTGGAGGATTAGATGCTTGTGTGGCACCGGCATCGCTGTTTGTTGTATAAACTACTGGAAAGCGTGTAGGCCTTGTTGTATAAAATGTTTGCGAGTTAGTCCCCGCAGTTGTTTTCACCGCCACGGTTGTATCGTGGATATAGTACTTAAAGCCCGTGTTGGCAATTTCGCGCGCCATAATCTGAATCGCATCGCGCCCATCTTTTTGCATTTTCATCACCGTGCGGGTTCGGGTATATCCCTTTGCCATATCAGTCATGGCACTGAGAGCGTATCCCACCACAATGAGACCGAGCACGATATAGATCATCAGCTCCGCGATAGTCACACCGGCATTGTTTGATAGTTTTTTCATGGTGCACACCCTCCAAGTTCCTGCCAGTCATTTGTGTTTTGCGCTGGATTGTACGAGGCCATTGGTGTACCACTATAAATTGCTCGTTTAGCTTGAAACTTTGTCGAATTATACTTAACCTCGGCATTTAATGCGTACCCACCGATAACCCAAGGTGTCACCGATGAACAGTCAATACCTGTTGTGTTTGCAATAAACTTTATGGTTCTGCTTCTTGTGATAGTGTGTCCTGCATCTTCATCTGTTACAGAAATCGAAAATTGATCATCGGTTGGAGTGGTTGGAAGATCTACTTTTACATACAATTCATACATACCCGTGGTAATTGATGATGATCGAACTCCAAAATACTCAGATGAGAGAGTGGCATTTGCACTAGTGTTTATAAGCACAGTGAAATTCGGTACGAGATCTTCGTCAATTATGAATAGTTGGCAGACAGTGTTGCCTTTTGGGGTGTTCTTCGGGATGGAGATAAACTCTTCGTTATTAGGCCCTAAAAAAACGTCTGTTGGATTTTCTAGCAAATCTGTCAACGGGAATTTTGCCGTAAACTTTGCCCATTTCGCATCGGCAGGGGTATTGTATTTTGCTTTAACCGGTACAGAAAGTGCACCTCCAGAAGCTTCATAACTGAGCAATTCTTTTGATGCGACCTTAAGATGAATACGACCTGTACTTGATATTCCAAACCGTGGGTCGTTATCTATTTCCCACACAACGGTTTTACCAGTTGGAATATTTTGAGCTGTAACAGGGCCATCTCCTAGATCAAAATCAGTTGTTGTACTTGTAATCTGACCCTTTTTCTTCTCGTTAATCGGTGCAAATATTGTGTCTTTTACATCGGGAGCATCAGTTGCCGTACTGATCGTTATTTCAATCGTTTCAATATTGTTCTGTGTTGGATTTGCGCCGGAACAGTCGAACACCTGCAGTTTGAGTCTATGCGTTCCCACATCGTTGTTGGTCAGAGCGCGTGCCGTTTTAATAATACCGTCAGAGCCAATAGCAAAGCGGTCTTGAGAGTTGAGAATGGCGTAGGTCATTTTCGTATCGGTGGAATATTGGGCATCCACTGGCCGCACCTTAATTATCTCAAATCCTTTAGTTTTGTCTAATGCTACTGTCGGAAGAGGGGTTGGGGTGGCATCACCAGTACCGGATGGCCATACAGCTACATTGAGATTATGAGAAGTGGGAGTGAAATAATTCAAATCAGTAATTTCCGTATTATTTGCAATTGGAATGTCGGCACAAGCATTTTTCAAATCAACATATCCAACTATTTGCGAAGTCTGTGGGCCGGATTGAGTGTCCCATTTTACGGTTACGGTCGCCTTGGACGGAAGTCCGCCTGTGCCATCCGCAATTACCCACTCGATATCAAAGGCAATTCCATCGCGCGTAACTTCTTTAAGCGACGTTGGTGCCGTGGCCTGCGTTTTGTGCTCAATCACCTTATTCTGAATCTTTGCAAGATATTCCAAAGCAATCGCATCGCCTTCGTCATCGGAGTTGGCTTTGCTCTGGCCGCGACTGGTGGCAATGAGAATGTGGGACATGATCATCACCACAATAGAGAGGATCACCATGGAGATCATTATTTCAACCACGGAAAATCCGCGACGGTTTACATTTCGTACCATTTTGAACCATCCCATTTGTAGAGTTTGAGCGTATGGCCGGAGCCGGATTTAGTAAGTGCATAACCGCACGATTTTACGGCGCTGTTTTGGATCAGCAGTGTTCCCGAGGAGATTGAACCGATCGCATCTGCGCGGAAAATAATCGCATTGGTGATAGCTGTTCCGTTGGGTGTGAACGTTTTCCATTCACCGGTAAAGTTTTCACTAGGTAGCCCCCCCGGTAGCCCTGTTCCATTTACCGTTGTTCCTTGAGTCGCTTTTCCTGCGGTGATTAGTCCACTTGCTTGTCCAAGTCCCTTCGTTTCAACGGTGGAAGTGCTCAGATTGTAATCACCGGCATCATTCTTGTAGACTGTGTAGGTAAGAATGTTGCCCGTTCCGACAGTCAATCTTACAATATAGGGGCAATTATCCTTGATCGCTCGCGACCGCAGAGAACCCAGTTCGCTCCAGAGTGCCATCACGTGCTGTTCAGATCGTTTTTCTTTAATAAAGTTGCCGATCGAGTAGGTCGATGCGGCGGCGATAATGCCGATGATCGTGGTGACCACCATTACTTCCAGCAGGGTGAATCCTGAATTGTGTTTCGATTTCATGCAGAACTCTTTGGTGAATGGTTACTGGGGAAATGAACGAATTGTTGCGGCGATTGCTTTCATGCGCTCGATACCGTCGTCGAGGCGCAGGAGATTTCCCGTGACGATAATGTCCGCGCCGGCGGCCAGTTTTTCTGCACAGGTTTGTGCATCGCGAATGCCTCCGCCCACAATGACGGGAATTTCAACCTGACTTTTTACTGCGCCGATCATCTTGGCCGGAACCGACTCTTTTGCACCGGATCCCGCTTCGAGATAGATCAGTTTTTGCCCCATGTATTGCGCGGCCAACCCGTGAAGTGCGGCGATTCCCGGTTTTTCGCGAGGAATCGGACGAGTATTGCTCATGAACTCCACCGACGTGACTGTTCCCGATTCGATCAGAAGATAGGCTGTGGGAATCGGTTCGATGTTGTGGCGTTTAATATGAGGAGCGCCCTTGACCTGTTCGCCGATGAGGAAATTGGGGTTTCTTCCAGACATGAGTGACAGAAAGAGCACCGCGTCTGCGTGGCGAGTAATCTGGGTCGCATCGCCGGGGAAAAGTATTATCGGGAGTTTGCAGGCATCTTTGAGTGCCGCTACAAAAATATCGAGGTGATCGGTGTGCATCAGTGATCCGCCGACTAAAATGGCATCGGCTCCGCACGCTTCAGCTTCGCGCACAACTTCGGCGCCCTGTTCAAGAGAAAAATCATCTGGATCGAGTAGAACCCAGTAGAGTCGGCGGCCTTGTGAAAGGGAGCGTTGTATTGAGTCGTAGATATCCTGTTCCATAGCATCTCCGCGTCGATTTTTCAACTACTTTCTAATATACAAAAAAACGATACCTGCCACCGGAACAAATTCCGCGATTCACGGGACGCGAGAAAAGGGTAAAGGGTTTACGTTGAAAAGAGAACCATCGTGTATGCCCTTGGGGCTTGTGACGGGAACGAAAGTGTGAACGCGGGTTTCTATTTTCCTACGGGAACCATAATCGCTTGGCGGAGATGTTCAATGCGAAGGATCAGCGGAGCAGTTGGTTCAAAGGGAAGAGAACAGGTTCCGTTGTGAAAGAGCAGTTCTGCCAGGATTTTCCCCTGAACTGAACAGAGGATCGCCGGTCCAGAGTAGTTTGCCGAGAGCAAAAGATGATCGGCAGTACGCGTCAAGGTGAACGGTGCTTGGCGTACTGCAGTTTCGCTGGCCAGTGGAGTTGAATTTCCAATAGCCAGATTTCGCTTGATCATAAAACCCGACCAGTAACTGCTGTTGATATCGATATAGCGCTGTTTGATTCCCGTTCCTGCCGATTCGACAATGAGCGTTTTTGCAGGATTGGTCGCATTGAGAATCAGTGCGGCATGGGAACCGCCTTTCACGAGAGCATCGCCTGCTTTAACACTGTTGCGCGCAACCACGGGGTAGCGCGAATCAACTGCCAACGACGCACTTGATTGGCGGGGGGAATCCCAGGCGTAAAAGAGAAATCCCGTGCAGTCGGTTCCGGTGATTTTTGGTGTGGGATCGCCGAACGTTTTGTAGTGGCAGAGATGAGAACCGGCGGGATCGCCTTTGGCAATGCGCGATGCAAAGAGTTCCGGAGCATCTTCGCCGCCGTATGAGTAGGCGATCGATCTGTAGCTCTTGCCGGCGAGAAAATCTGAATGGCGGTAGATCGAATCGGTGCCGGTGCATTTTGAACCGTAAGTGACGTAGAACCACGGATCGGTATTTGCCGCCGAAGCCACCCACGACACGTGGGTGGCTCGATCGGCGCGAGCAAAGACCGAATCGAGGGGAATTGCCGACACAGTGGCAGAGATACAGGCCAAGAGCAGCAATGATTTCACGGTGCCATCTCGATCCACACCGAATCGGCGTTCATCTGAAGATAGTAGGTTTTTGATCCCATTGAGACCGACCGCGATCCGCTGTAGGTGGAAAATGGCGGTGTCAGTTCAATCGGGGAAGGTGCGGGAATCTCTGCTGATCGCGCTGAAAGATCGGGGAACTGGAACTGGATCGCTCCGTTTACCACAGAAAAAGATTCGGGAAGAAGCATTTCTGATCGCGATAAAGGAAAGGGAATCGCCGGTTGCCATTTTTTTTGCTTGCGCGAATACAATTCGATCTGCCCGTCGATTGTGTTCATGAACAGAATTGAATCACCCACAAGTTGTGCCGTTTCGCCAGTGTACGATCCGCGGCCCAGCGAAGGAAGTTTTATGCGGGACAGTAGTTCGCCGGTGGAGTCGTAGAACCGCACCGATCGATCACTCTTAAACCAGAGAACCAGCGAATCTCCCGCCGCCATGATTCCGCCAACCGAAAGCGTTTCGCCTTCGTCGGTGATAGCCGTGGGGAAATCGGTGTCGGGGTAGAGTGTGAACAGCGGTTGAGAAAACAGGGACGTGGCCAGGGCAAAAATCACAATAAAGAGGCGCATAGAAACTCCTTTGATCTACAGAAAATACGAATCGATCGCCAATTTAGGAGATTCGATTCGTTTTTTTTTAGAAATGGAGTGAGGAAATGGCGAAAAAGTGCGCTGTGTGAAAGGTGGCGGTTTGGTTATCGGTGCAGTTCAGGAAGGATTTTTTCCCGAACTGCCGATTCGTCGAAGGGTTTGGTGATGTAGTTGTTCGCTCCCGCTCGAAGTGCAAGAATCACATCTTCGCGGTTGGAATCGGACGTGCACATCACCACGCGCACCGATTGATACTGTTCTGTGGCGCGAATAGTTTTCAACACTTCCATGCCGTCGATTTCGGGCATGTTCCAATCGAGAATAATCAGATCAACCGGCATGTTGGCGGCGAGAATTTCGAGGCATTCCCGTCCGTTTGACGCTTCGAGCATGTCGGTCACATTCAAATCGATCAGATATTTGCGCATAATAAGGCGAATAGATTTTGAATCATCAGTAAGTAGAACTCTCATGAAAATCTCCTCAGTCTCTATCTGTAGCTTTTGAAATTATAGATGCGGTGTGAATTAAATGTACACATTCGGTTCCTGAGCTTGTCGAAGGATCCGTGGATATAGGCGGTTCGACGAGCTCACC
>JAIFMU010000085.1 GCA_020048285.1 bacterium
CCCCTTTTCAATCTACAAAAAAGCATCTCACCCTTTTCGGCAAATGCTCATCATCGTTATATCATCAAACGGTTCGGTGCCAAGTGTGAACTGAATCAACTCTTCAACCACTTGATCTACCACATCTTTTGACGTAGAGTAGTTCTTTTCGGTCAACATCCGCACCAAACGGTCAATGGTGAAAAATTCACCCTCTGCACTCTGCGCTTCGGTCACACCATCGGTATAGGTATAGAGCTGATCCCCCGTGCGTAGTACTGCCGAATCCTGAGCAAAAGGAAGACCTGCGGCCAACCCAACTGCCGGAGCCGTGGGCGATAATTTCGCCGATATTTCTCCATTCCCGTAGATCAGCGCAGGATTGTGCCCCGCATTGACATAGGTAAATTCGCCGGTGGATGGTTTCAAGACCACATAGATCATGGTGACAAACATACAGCGACCGCGCGGTTGCTGATGATGTTTGATCACATACTCATTCACCATCGCCACCGAATCAAGAGGTGACTTGCCTTCGCGATAGGCGGCTTCACTGAACACACGCAAGAGCGTTTTTACCAAGGACATAAACATGGCAGCACTAACGTCTTTGCCACTTACATCAGCAATGATCATTCCCACAAGATCGTCGTCGAACGGGAAAACATCATAAAAATCACCGGAAACTTCGCGCGCCGGTGTAAAGTTTACGCTGATCGAGTACCCTTCAGGCTGGAAAATCTCCTGAGGAAGAAAGCTTTGCTGAATTTTGCGGCCAAGTTCAAGTTCGCGCTTGATCGCTTCGAGATATGCATGCTCTTTTTGGCGCAATTGTTCCAATTCGTTGTTCTGCTCCCGAAGGATTCGCGACTGTTCTTCAACCTTGCCAATCAAATAGCCAGAATGAAGGGCATTGCTGATATATGTTCCCAGAACTTCGAAAATATTGGTATCGTATTCAACAAAATCAACAAGGAAATAGATCACACCAAACATTTCATCGTGAAAGTAAAGCGGTTCAGAAACGATAGTATGACGAGCACCACTGGAAATCGCATCTTGAGGAAGGAGATCGGCAGTGGTGAAATCATCATCGCAGGGACGAAGTTCCATGATCTCACCCTCTTCGACCCGAAGAACCAAGCGGGAACGATCGACATTATCAGTTTCAGAGTTATAATAACAGATATAAAACGTATCCAAGCCAAGATCGGGAAGATTTTCCGCTATCACCTGAACCAACTTATCGCGGTCGATCGTGTTGGAAATCTGTTCGCCGATTTCGTGAATGAAATTGTACTCACGATTGGCGGAGATGCGTCGATACCCCTGGGCTCTGAGCACCAAGTCACCGCGAATGATCCGTGCCTCGTGAAGAAGCGCATCGGCAAAGGAGAAGGTTTCGCGATCGAGATGCGACAAAATGTAACGCCACAACGTGGAAAAAAAGAAATTCCATTTGATCAGATTACTTCCGTGGAGGATTTTCATGCGACCGATGCGATCAATAGTCTGCAAAAACGAATCACTATTTTGGTCGTTAACGTCGTCACAAAAAGCATTGGTAATTTCGCGAAGTTGAGGAAAATCAAAATGGAACATTTCAAGATTATTAATTAATCGCTGACTGATGTGTTCATACAATTTATCGGGATTAAGGGATCGTTTAGCCGCAACAGCTTCAATCAGTGCTTTGCGTATCTGGGTTTTGCGCACAGAATGTTCAAAACAGCCGCAGGATTGGCGAACTTTAAGGCGTGTATCAAGAATCGTTTCAAGGGGAATCTCTTCGCCTCGAATCCGCTTAATAAGTAGATCACACGCCGTAGCACCTAGTTCTTTTAACGGTTGTGCCACCGTGGTCATCGGTGGAGTTATATACGATCCCTCTTCAGCATCATCAAATCCAACGACGCGAACATCTTCGGGAACTTCAAATCCCAACTGGCGAAGGCGATCGATGGCGCCAAAGGCTGTTTCATCGTCGGCACAGACAATCACATCAAACTGAGGATTGCAACTTGTTCCATAGAATTTATCAACCGCCGCCGCACCGGATTCGCGATTGAACGCCCCATCAGCAAAGGCGGACTCTTCGGGATGAATATCGTGCCGAGCGAGAAGGTCGCGAAACAGTTTCACACGCTCTTCCGCCTCGGGATTGTTCGCCGGGCCTTTTATGCAGGCAAATTTCGTGTATTTGTGCTCTTCTACCAAGTGAGAAATCAACTCTTCCATCCCCCGCTTGTTGTCTACGTAGACACAGGGAACATCTTTTGACAGAGGAAGTAAAGTAACAAGAGGAATATTTATATAACGATTGACAAAATCGTGAATAACCGATTCATCCACATAGCTGCAGAGTGTTCCGGAAAGCAAAATACCATCAAGCCCATTTTTTTCAGCAATATCGTAGAGAATGTTGCGCTGTTTTTCCCATGGATCATCCGGGGAAGACATGAGAGCGCCACCGGTAAAACAGACTATATTGTAGTTTTCACGATGAGCTACTTCACTGATTCCCGGCCAAATACCCGATTGATACGAACCGGAAAGAGATTCGATCAGAAGACCGATTGTGGGGAAATCATTGTGGAATACCGCGCGATGATCTTTGGTGCAGTTTGTCATACAGTTCTAATCCTTACCATATTTGCACAATTCGCAGATAGTACTGATTTTCAACAGCTACTTCAGAATACCTATGAGTATACATAGTATGAGTTATGATAGTCAAGAAAACGATGTATTTAAAATCAACATATTGTATTGACATTGGGTATCACCACTTCATATATTCCTGCCGTTAATAATCAGATGTGAAATCCCTATTTGGAGGATTCAAGTGAAAGAAAGCATCCACCCTCGCTATATAGCGACAAAAGTTACCTGTTCATGTGGTAACTCATTCGAAACAGCATCGACTATCGGTGACCAGCACGTTGAAATCTGTAATCTTTGCCACCCGTTCTATACAGGTAAAGAGAAACTGATCGATACAGCAGGTCGTGTAGACCGTTTCATGGCTCGTTATGGTATGAAACAGTAGTTCATACAGTATCGGTATTCAAGGAATGTAGAGCTCTCTACATTCCTTTTTTTTTAAGAAAAGGTTTTTTATGATTGATAAAGTACACGCCGTAATTGCCCGATTCGAAGAACTGGGCGAAATAATGCAAGCTCCCGACTTTGCTTCTGACCAAAAACGTATGGCTGAAATTGGTCGCGAATACACAGACCTTCGCAATAAAATGCCAAAACTTCAAGAATATATCGATACAGTGTCTGGCAAAGAAGAATCAGAACAGATGCTGAACGAAGAGAGCGATCCTGAACTTATCGCCATGGCTAAAGAGGAACTTGCCGACTGCAAAGATAGGCTCCCGGCGCTCGAAGAGGACGTCAAACTCCTCCTCGTTCCCACTGACCCAACCGACCACTGCAATGCGATACTCGAAATTCGCGCGGGAACTGGCGGCACGGAAGCGGGACTCTTTGCCGGCGACCTCTTGCGCATGTACGAACTCTACGCCGCAACGAAAAAGTGGAAAGTGGAAGTTCTCAGTTCTGCCTACGGTGAACAGGATGCGATCAAGGAGATGGTTCTGCTTATTTC
Source organism: bacterium (assembly GCA_020048285.1). Taxonomy (GTDB): domain Bacteria; phylum Fibrobacterota; class Chitinivibrionia; order Chitinivibrionales; family Chitinivibrionaceae; genus JAIFMU01. The sequence goes on from JAIFMU010000085.1 coordinate 3,596, forward strand.
AGGCGAAAATGTCTACGGAACACTGAAATACGAATCGGGAATCCACCGCGTTCAGCGCGTTCCAAAGACTGAAGCACAGGGAAGAATCCACACCTCTGCCGCATCGGTAGCGGTTCTGTTGGAATCGGATGATGTAGAGATCAACATTGAAGACAAAGACCTTCGCATTGATACGTTCCGTGCCAGTGGAGCCGGTGGGCAGCACGTGAACAAGACGGACTCGGCGATTCGTATTACCCACATCCCCTCGGGATTAGTGGTGAGCTGTCAGGATGAAAAATCCCAGACGAAAAATAAAGCACGCGCCATGAAAGTACTTCAGGCGAGACTTCTCGACGAAGAGACGCGCAAACAAAAAGAGGCGGATGATGCAGCTCGCAAAAGTCTGGTCGGATCCGGTGACCGCAGTGAAAAAATTCGAACCTACAACTATCCGCAAGGACGTGTGACTGATCACCGAATCAACTTTACCGCGTACAATCTCGACCAGATCATGAATGGATCGCTTCAACCGTTCAGCGATGCCTTGGCTCAGGCGGATATGCAAGATCGCATGGCAAATTCGGACAATGCGTAGCTCCAAGCCCTATACGCTGGGTGAATTTCGCGAAGAACTCACCCGGCTTCTATTCCCCCTGATCGACGAGTTTGCAGAATCCGAAGCAGACACGATCGCCGAACACCTTCTCGACCTCACTTTTAGCGACCTTCGCCTCAAACGATCCATGCCAGTCAGTCGTGCCGTTCTCGAACAAGCTCAAGCGATTCTGACCGAACGGCTCACGGGAAAACCACTCCCCTACATTCTCGGATCGACTTTCTTTTTCAGCAAATCATTTGCACTTTCGGCGGAAACGCTTATTCCTCGACCAGACACAGAACATCTTATTATGGCGATACTCGACAGCGAATCTTCAGATCAAAAAATCTTTCTCGAACTCGGTACCGGCAGCGGAATAATCCCGGAAATACTCACATGTGAACGCAAGCTATGGCGAGGAGTTACCACTGATATCTGTGAATCAACTGTTCGCACGGCTCAAACGAATTTCAGCAACGACCGGGTTTGGGCAATTCTTTGTGACCGATTTGAGTCAGTTGCTCAATTCAATCAGTATGATTTTATCGTCTCCAATCCTCCCTATATTCCCCATCTGGTCTGCACCGAAGAGCTAGACTCATCGGTAAAGGATTTCGAACCGATGCGCGCACTGGACGGCGGTGAAGATGGACTCGACTTCTACCGCTACCTCGCTTCGACAGCACCATCTCTCCTGAAACCTTCGGGGAAAATCTACCTAGAAATTGGCTATGATCAAGGGATTTCTGTTCCGAATCTTTTGAGTGAACAGGGCGCGACAGAAATTCGAGTGATCAAGGACTTTGGCGGAAATGATCGAGTTGTAACAGCGCGATTTTGAGGAGTACAAGAGAGAACAACCAAAACGGGAACCATCAAGTGACGGTTCCCGTTTTTAGCAAAGAGTAGGGGCAGAAAATTTTCGGCCCTTTCAACACGTTGGTGAAGGCTGAGGATTTCAATGCAGAGCAGGAATCCATTTCCCATTCACAAACAGCGCAGTTCAAATGGTGACGGAATCCGGTTCACAATTCCTACACAAAAAAATTTGCACGGTGTTTTTGTACTATGTGAATAACGCGTTGCCTGCGACGCGGTGTTTTTGCACTCTGTGAATAACGCGTAGCCTGCGACGCGGTGTTTTGGTACTCTGTGAATAACGCGTTGCCTGCGACCCGGTGTTTTGCTACTCGGTGAATAACGCGTGCCTGCGACCCGGTGTTTTGGTACTCTGCGAATAACGCGTAGCCTGCGACCCGGTGTTTTGGTACTCGGTGAATAACGCGTAGCCTGCGACCCGGTGTTTTGCTACTCGGTGAATAACGCGTAGCCTGCGACCCGGTAGCAGAGTACCCGGTGACACTGCGCTTGCAGTGTGCAACGGCAAAGTTCAAATCCCGACCGAAAAAATGCCGGTTCGAAACAGCAAAACAAAAAAACGGGGACCATCAATTGACGGTTCCCGTTATGCGTTGTACAAATCAATCCAACGAATTATTTCCGAGAATCCCGTTCCCGATTCGATTTCGGTTTTCCCGTGAGTGACCGTTTTTGAATCGGCGATCGCGGTTTCGAAGCGGGTTTCTTTGCAGGGCGACGATCCACTTCGTGACCTTTACCCACTAATCCTTGAACTTCCCGCTCTTCGAGAAGACGGTACTCACCCACGGGAAGATCGCGCAGTTTGATATTGGCAAACTGCGTCCGAATCAATCGTTTTACTTCCAAACCAATCGCTTCGAACACGCGCCGAATCTGGCGATTTTTCCCTTCGTACAGATCCAATTCATACCAGTGAAAACGATCTTCCGCACCTTTGTACCGGATCGCACCCACCGTGAGAATATCCCCATCCGATTCGACACCATCTTCGACAATCATGCGCTGAGTCTCATCGGGAATCAACTTTTCGACTTTTACCTGATACACTTTTTTGATCTGAAAACGCGGATGCGTTAAGGCGTGAAGCATGTCACCGTCGTTGGTAAGAATCAGTGCTCCTTCGGAAGCCAGGTCGAGGCGTCCCACATATTTTAAATAGGGTGCATCGAGATCTTTTGCCTTGAGCGAATCGTAAATTGTTTCGCGACCCTGAGGATCGCGAGCGGTGCAGATCGGGCCTTTGGGTTTGTGGTAGAGAAAGTACTCTTTCGCTTTCATCGGTTCTACCGGTTCACCGCGAAAAGTGATATCTTCCGTACCGAAAAGGCGATCGCCGGGTTTGGCAATTTCACCGTTCACGCGAATCAGCCCCTGTTCGAGATAGGCGTCGCAATCCCGCCGGGAACCGATTCCACAAGAAGCGAGGTAGCGGTTGATTCGGGTTGATTCGTTATTCTGTTCCATGTACTATCCTAATTAGAAAGAGATTGTCAGTTCAGCGGCAAATTCGCTGTTTTTGCGCAGGCGCTCTTCGGGATCTGCCACGGTTTTCGTCAAGCTGTAATACATGAGGAAACCGATATTTTTTGTCACATCGTATTCATAACGCGGGTTCAGTTTGAAATTGGTATCGTTCCACGGTTTTTCAACTTTCGGGCCTGTGCCCTCTTCATTTTTCTGAGAAAAGTCCGTTTTCGCATGTTTGATCTTTTGGAAATCAACAAGCAGAGAAATTCGCGAGTCCCCTTTCATTTCGATAACTCGATCGCGGAACAGCTTGAGCGTTCTCCCCGATTTTCCGGGAATCTTATAGCCGGCACTCCAGGCATGGTTGGAAGTGATATCTTTTTTGCCAGCCTGATTAAAAATCGTCCAACCTGTCGTATCAACAAACCGTTCCACCGAACTGATTGTCGTATCGAAAATCAATCCCATCGAATAGCCAATGTCGATTTTCCACTTTTTCATAACCCCATCGATCTTGATCAGCGGGTCGAGTCCGTAGCGGAATGTGAGATTCTGGTTTACATCGCGAGCGGACGAATCGGGAACGATAAAATAATCCGATTTTCGACTCTGAATTTTGGAGTAGAGATACCCTGTTTTCAGATTGATCGAACTGAACTGTGCATTGATCGTAGGAACCTTTTTCAGAATTGGCGTTGAACCGGTAACTTTTATTTCAGGCCAGGTGATTGTGGTATCCATTTTTCCAATTTTTTGGAATACCGAGTAGTCCCGTTTCCAGTTCAGAGAAAGTTGGTCGAAAGTCAACTCTATCGGATCGGGAACTTTAATCGAAGTGCGAAGTTCTACACTCTGCTTTGTCGACCGACGGTCAGAGCTGTTTAGCTGAGCCCCGTCTTTGCCATAATACCCTTCGCGATGCTGCACTCCACCAAACTGACCACGGTCATCCATTTTCCCCGTGACAATATCAGAAAAACTGCGATCTCTCAAACCGAGCGTCCAGAGATAGTACTGAGCAGAACTTCCTTGAAGATACTGATCGAGATAATTGATATCCATATAACTGGCGTTCACATCCATGCCACCGTTATAGGTAAAGGTAATATTTTCCAGATCCACTTTATCTAATCCCGAAGCGATCGCTTTCATAGATTTGCTGAATCCCTTGTCACTTTTCCCCAAAGAGGAAAGATCTTCGAAAAGACGCCGCGTCCGCAGAGTAGTTTCAAAACGGAACTGACTATTTAGCGTACCGTTCATAGTGGCGGAAGATTGGGTAATATCCACACCCTGACCGTAGTTGCTCGAAAGCGTCACCGGCGTCGAAAGCCAGTTGAGCAGATCTGGCGTCAAACGGAACTGCGTCTTGTGATCGCGGTTATTTTCCATGTTGAGGACGCCGTAATCTTTCCACACAGGATCAAACTGGAACAGCCCTTTTTCTAGGAAATTATCCACGCCATTACTCTGCCACTTTTTCAAGAAACTGTCAAAATCGCGCTTTGAATTCACCGAGAACGTAGCCGATGTGAACGGCGAAATCGGTTCGTAGTTGATTTCTGCATAGTGAGAAATCCCCAACTTTTCTGTGGGGGTAAACTTATAGTTCGTATCACGCGCTTCGAAATTCGAATTGTAGGTAGAATCGGTGCTGTAGTTCATTTTGATCAGATCGAAACTCACTTTATGCGGCACCAAATTCAGTTTCATTGATTTAATTTTGCGATTCAACTTTTTGCTTTTGGCATCCTTAAACGGTTCCCAGACGCTGTACTTTTTAAATTTCGTCGTCGGTGAAAGATCGTAATCCAGAGCAAACGAGTGAGCAGTGCTCTTGTTTTTTGCGATGTGGTACATTCCGTCAGGCTTGGAGATTAAGCTCATTTCATTGAGAGGAATCACACCGTTTCTCGTTTTGTTTTCAGTCACCGAATAGGCGTATTCTGTTCCAAAGCGATCGAGAGTAAGATTCACCAACGATTTTTCCGAAGGCACCGTTTTGCGGTAACTGGTGTAGATGCGATAATCTTTTGAGGTCTGTTGGAACTCTTCCGATTTTGTTTCCGCCGAGTTTGATTTGTTCCCCGTGATCAGATCGGCAAATGAACCATCGAGATCTTTGAAACCATCGGCAGAGTTATCTTCATCGCGAAGAGAGATATCGCTGTTCGGGCGCATTTCCGGGCGAAGGAGTGTCGAATTCAGCGATGCCCCCACGGGAAGCCGTACTCCAGCGCGAGCGGGAAGGAATTTCGCCATCTGCATTTCGCTGCTCACACCACCACTCATGGCGGTGTTCCCTTTTAGATGTACCTCTTGAGACATACTGCGGAAATCAGCATCGGTGTATTTGAAGTTTGCATTTGCTTTCAGGAAATCGGCAAATCCAAAATTCATTTCCGATCGAACCGCCCACCCTTCGCGTTCAGCCATGCCGGTAGCGCGAAGGCCGTTGACACGAACGCGACTCATGAAGTCAGATCCTCCGCCGTTGTACACGCCGAATCCGATCCATTTCACTGCCGATGCCGTTGGCATCTGTTCTGTTTTGGTAAAAATTCGCAAGCTGTCGCCGTTATTATCAACAAAGACGGTATCGACCTTGTTCACTCGCTCCCCGTGAATCTTGAACCACGTATCTTTCAATTCTGCAAACTTCCGCAAATTGACCACAATACCATCGGTGCTGTTCCAACCCACATTGTCAAAGACAAAGCCCGAATCGTTGAGCAGACGCCGCGTTTTAAATTCGTAATAGGTCGAATCATTGGAACCAAAACGGAATACGAACCAATTATTGCGCGATGTGGTTATTTCACGGTTGAGATCTTCCGCCCAGAATCGCAGATCTCGGTAGTTGGTGAGATCCATGGATTGGTTGCCCGAGAAATCGCGGAACACCACGCCGGATTTATTTCGTTCTACTCCCTCAAAATCCAATACAAGTGTGTAGTCATTTGTGGGATCTTTCCCATTGGAAGTTTCGATCGGTTTTTCTGGTGGACGGCGATATCCGGTAGTATTTCTGCTATCTTCAACGATCGCCGAAACCACGCCAACGCGACTGCTGTCTTCGACCTGTTCACGCCAGAGATTTCCCACAAACTGCATTCCATGGAACTCCAGCGTATCTTTAAAATCAGCTTTTGCCACAACGGTCGAATCAAATCCGCGCCAAAGAATGCGCACGTGTTCGATTTTTTCCCACGATGCCGATCGCACGGTAGAGTCGATCATGTCCGAAGTCGCATTGTCCCCAACGGGAATTTTAATTTTAATCCACCCCTGTTCAGGTTGGTGAGCAACATCGGTGCGCGATACAAATTTTGAATTTTTCACATTAGAAAGATCAATTTTAAAACGAAAGAAATCCCCTTCGGCGGGATATATGACCCCGTCCCCACTCACATCTTCGTTGTCAGGCATGGCATACTGCTGATTTTTTAAGTTGTTCTGTGTACCGTTTGCAAAGGGTGCATTATCCTTTGTATCTTTTGTGTATCGCTCGAAATTGTCATTTCCCGGGTCGTTCACTCGAACCTTACCCAAGAGAGGATCGCCATACTTTAACTGCCGAAGAAGATATGAGTTTTCTTTATATTCAGGGTAAAACCAACTTTCAGCAGTGTCAGAAACGTGGTCAACCCCGAAATCATTTGCTTCCGTCAATATTTCATTGATTACTTCGAAATCTCCCACACGGTTGGGAACGCCTCCATCGAGCGAAATATCTTCACTCACTTTACCCAAATCGACAATCAGTTCACCGGGACGATAAGCGCCACTTTTCCACGCGGGACTGCGCACCCAAAATTCAAAATAGCGATCGTTTTTGCGATTGCGCAGTGATCCGTTAAATCCGCGCATGATTCCTGCCCACGGTTTTACCACACTGGTGGGAACGCCGTTTTTAAGCACTGTTACCCCTGCGCGAAGAGTTGAATCTTCGGGAAAAGGCTGTACCACCATGCGCAGCGTATTAATCTTCTGATCGGTATTTTTTTCGCGACCATTTGCATCTTTTTCAGGAGGAAATATCTCTTCATCATTGGAGCGGTTATCGCCTTCAACAGGTTGAAACCAATAGTGATTCCAAGCGGGAGGATTTTCAGCCCACGATGTTTCATCTTCGGTCCAGTCGTAGGATGGACTCGCCTTTTTCCACTGTTCTTGCGAAGTTCCCAGTGTGTAGGTTCGTGCGCTGGTGGAAAAATTGTCGATATACGCTTCACCGTCATTTTTGGTGCTACTCGTAGTTTTACTTCGAGCTATTTCAAAACTGAATCGAGCCGAAGAAGCTACATCAGAGGAAATCAGAGGAATCATATTGACCAGGGCAGTCATCCAAGCCGGTTCGAAATCGAGTTCGATATTTGCATCAAAAAGAAAGCGGTCAAACGGTTCAGTTCCCACTTTTGGCATCATACTTTTGGTGTCCATCAACTGCCACATGAACGTGGTTCCCACATAGGAGTTGCGACCAATTCCCGGGAGATTTACTTTTCCGTTGATCCCAAGGAACACTTTCTTTTCAAGGAAGAATAGTGAGGTTTTTTGATATTCAGCTTCGATGCGATCGGCACTGCGCGCACGGGTTGAGATAAGGTCGACAAATCCCATGCTGTAGTCGATGGTGTAATCTTCATCGCGTACCAAAAGAACACCGCCAGCCTTGATCGTTTCGCTCTGTTCCATCACACCAAAATCGAGCGAGAAACTCGTTGTTTTTTCTTTATTTGTGGTGATCATGCTAAACCGGTTTGTCCAAGGCGTAGAACTTCGTTCGTCGTAAATGATACTACCGAAGTTCTGTTCACCGCCGGTGGCACCGAGTTCGGGATTGCTAAACGGATAGAACGCCGTGCGAGCATTGAATGCGGTATCGGCATCGGATTTCTTTTTATAAGGCGGGATTAGCACATACCCTTTGGTGAGATCGAAAATGTACTGATTTTTATAGAGGAAGTTATCATTTTCATCCATAAGTCCCAAAATTTTTGCATAAAAAACACCCGCATCATTTTTCTCGCGATACTCCTTTTCCCCTACCTTTCGTTTGATTGAAAAGTCAGGGGTAGCTGAATTTGAAGAGAACGAGTAAACATTTCGCAGCATAAGATCATAGGTCGAGTCACCAACCGCGTGCTGGCTTTTGGCATTTTTCATGACCCAGAGATCTTTCAGCTTGCTAATTCCCATTTGAAGATCTTCAACAACTGTTTTGTTACCTTTGCTATAGAGTTTGTTTTCGCTATCGATACCTTCGTAGTAAATCGCCACAAGATCTTCATCCTGAAGCGGGTTTGAAAAACTGATCCACCCAGTGTTATCATCGATGCGATAATCCACATCTGCTTTTAACTTTTCAAAGATTGCCGTGTTGGAGTCGACGCGGGTAACTCCATTTGAGACAGAGTAGGTTTTATACTGTGCCCAGTCGTAGATTTTCCCTGCCGTTGTAGGTTTATTCGTACCGATAATTCGTTTGTAAACATCCACTGTTTTGATTTTAGGTGCACTGGTCCAATTTTTCGACTTGAGGTAAGTGTTATAGTAACTTTGATCCGAAAATAGCCCGAGATATTTGAGGCGATACACTTCGTCGAGGAAAAAATAGAGATTCTCTTTCATGGCTGCTTCACCAACTTCGATCGGCGTATCTTTGCCATTCAAGTCAATCGATTTCGACTGTTTTTCCGTCTGTTCTATACTGGCGATTGTGGTCAGAGCGAGCGGCCCAATCTGCGAACGAACCTTGATTCCGAACAACCCGTCATTGCTCCCTGTCGAATATCCAGCAAGCCCTTGCCCAGGCATGTTGAAATTTGTTTTACCAATAACAACTTCCTGAATTATATCATCTTCGAGTTCCCCGGCAATCTCTTCTTTGTATTCAATTTTGATATTTTGAAGTTGATCATCGGCGCTTTCAAACACCTCTTTGCTAGAACTTCCGGTCATGCGAATTTCCAACTTGAGAAGTCTGCCCACACTTCCACGAATGACAAAATTACTTGTAGGAAGGAAGAGAAAATCCCCGCTCGATTGAGTGGTGTCTACCACTCCGTTGACCCCAACTTTCGATTTTTTGTAGCCGATCTTGAATTTTTGCGAACCGGTGATCGACAATTTCGGTGGTTCTTTCCCAAGGATTCGGGTTGCCCATGCGGGAAGATGCGCGGGAAGTGCAAGCGTTAGGGGTGCATCGGAGGTATTCTTTTTCTTTTTCCCCTGAGGTACAAGGATTTTTTTGGAGAGCGCGTGAGTGGTGTGGCGTTCCATCGCAGTCAGATAATCGCCCAATTCTGCGTAGTGGAATTCCCATAGTGGCAGTCCGGAAAGTGTATCGAATCGACTGAATGTCACTTGACGGCTTTCAAAGTCGATCATCAGCGTGTCCTTCACAAAGGAAGGCTTCACCGTATCGATCAAATCAGGACGTACGCTGTTCAATGGCGAACTTTCGGGAAGTTCATCAAAGAGTGGCTTGAACCCTTGCGGCGCAGAATTTGGAACGGTAATACCCTGTTCAGCTGAAAGATACGAAGGTATTAAAACAACAAGTAAAACGACTATTTGTAATGCACGAATCACGATGACTCCTCATGCTATTTGTTTCCCGAATCTCGGCAGCAGCGAAAGCCCACCGGATTGTGACGATTTTGAGGATAGTAGCTGTAGCGTTCAACACGACAGTCTGCCCCTTTTCCACTTTCCCAGAATCCGCCTTTAACGATATTGAACCGCTTGTCCTGACTTGCCTGAGTAGCAGTCCATTCAGCGAGGTTTCCCACCATATCATACACAGCGTACCAACCGCGACACTCTCCATATTCACCAGATTTTTTCCGACTAGCCTCCTGTGTCACACAACTGTGAGGATCATAGGATGAACCGTAGGGAAAGCTCCAGTTGTATTTACCTTCACAAGCAGTTTCCCATTCATCACTTGAACAGAGCCGTTTTCCCTTGGAAAAACAGGAATCAGATGCTTCAGAAAAAGAGACATTGGAAATTGGCTTGGCCCCTTTTTTATTTGGCCACTCATACTTATCAATACAAAACCCACCAGATGGCGAAGTAACCAATACCATTCCTTCAGGACAACTTCCCGCTGTAGGATCTTTTTCAAACACGTACTTTTTGGATTTGATCTCTGATTTGTTTCCCGCCAGATCGACACCATAGTAAAAGAGCTCTTCACTCGATGACAATGGGATAGAAATTTTATCCCACAGTTTAAAAGACGATTCACTAGATATACGAAAAAAGACAGAGCAGGGTTCGCTTGTGACAAAGGAGATTTTCACCGCGCTGTAGTGAAGCCCACCACTGGGATCAGGGTAAATCCACGGTGCAATCGTATCTTTTTTGGATGTAAGCATTTTCAATGAATCGAGATCGCGATTGTGACGGGTCAACGAATCGGCGAGATATTTTGAACGAGAAAGAGAATCAAGCAAATGAAGCCGTTTTTGTTCACGCGAAAGAGAATCAAGTCGACTCTGTTGGTTTTGTACTCCCGCTTTTGCAATGGAATCCCGTACAAATCGCGCCCGTGAAAGTGAGTCTGTTCCATAGGTCACCGACGCGAGAGAATCAGCGAGCCGTTTCAGTGAATCCAACATTTCCTGATGGCGTAATAGCGAATCGAGACGGACTTGTTCGCGGGCGAGAGAGTCGAGTCTACGTTGTTCTAATGAATCGTTCACGCTCATCGAGCCGTTAGATGAAGTGCTATCAGTAGGGGTACGAAAGAGATCAAAGAAACCGTTTCTCCCAGAGATTAACTCCTGAATACCAACAAAAAAAGAAAGTATTAATGCAAGAAGGAGAATGAGTAAAATGACTCGTTTCCGCCGTTGTGATTGATCAGGTTTTTCCGTGCGTGGTTCAGTCATCAATTCCCCCATAAATTGCATCAATCATTTTCAAAAGATCAACCGTTTCAGCCACATCGTGCACACGAAAATAGCGTGCGCCCTGACGATACGTTTCCGCGATTGTCGCCAATGATCCAGCTAAACGACCGGAAGGCTCTTTGCCAGTGACAGCTCCGACAACCGATTTTCGCGAAGTGCCAATCAAGAGTGGAAACCCTGTTGAAAGAAGCGAGTCGCACGATTTCAAAAGTAATAGATTATCGTTCGTGGTTTTCGCAAAACCAATTCCCGGATCTAGAACTATTGATTCTTTTGATACACCAGCCAGAACAAAAAGGTTCACCGATTCCAAGAGTTCTGATCGAACGGCGGAAACCACATTCTCATATAATGGTTGATTCTGCATAGTGGCGGGTGTTTTGCGACTGTGCATTAATACCACTTTCGCATTTGTACTTGCACACACTTCTGCCATCTGCAAATCAAATCTTCCCGCACTTATATCGTTCACCCAATGAGCTCCCGATTTCATAGCAATACGAGCGACTTCGGACTTTGTTGTGTCAACTGAAACAGTAATATCAAAACGGGATGTAATCGCTTCAATTAGAGGAATCACACGATCTAACTCTTCTTGAAGAGAAACGGAATGAGCTCCAGGGCGAGTGGATTCTCCTCCTATATCCAAAATAGAAGCGCCGTCATGAATCATCATGGCGGCGCGATCAATCGCTGCTGAAAAGTCAGTACCGCAGACTCCTCCATCAAAGAAAGAGTCCGGTGTTGCATTTAAAATGCCCATAACTTTCCATGTGGAACTACGCATTATGCACCAGTTACTTCGTCAACTTTTTTCTCTTCACTATCGACTGATCCGGATTTTTCCTTCGCAGATTCACTGATTTCGACTGTGTCTGTTTCAACAACTGGCTCAGTATTGCGAATTCTTCGATAGAGTTCTGTAGAACGACTCTTTTTCGCAGAACCTAATGTTTCGCCACGAAGTACGAGATCGATCTCTTCGCGGTCGAGAAGTTCGTGCTCGATAAGAGCTTCGGCAAGAAGATCCAACTCTTTGCGGTGATCAGTGAGCATATCGATAGCTCTTTTTTCCTGCTGAACAATGACCGATTTCAAAATATCGTCGATCGATTCAGCAGTTTTTTCTGAATAGTCCCGATGATTGGCGATTTCACGGCCGAGGAAAATCTGCTCCTCTTTTTTCCCATACGAAATTGGGCCCAACTCATCGGTCATGCCAAAGTCGCAAATCATTTTGCGAACAAGCTCTGTAGCGCCTTTAATATCGCCATAGGCGCCATTGGTTACTTCACCGAACAACATCTGTTCCGCCGCTCGACCACCCATATAAATACAGACCTGATCAAGAATATACGAACGAGTATGGTGAAGAATATCTTCTTGTGGAAGTGACCAGGTTACGCCAAGAGCACGTCCGCGAGGAATAATGGTCACCTTGTGAAGTGGATTCGAATTTTCACAGAAAAGGTGACAAATCGCATGACCTGCTTCGTGATATGCCACGATTCGTTTGTCTTTTTCCGTGAGAACTTTGCTATTGCGTTCGGCTCCCATGACAATTTTGTCGCGCGCTTCTTCGAAATCAAGCATTGTCACCTGAGTCTGATTGAATCGAGCAGCCATGAGTGCCGCTTCGTTTACAAGATTCGCAAGGTCGGCACCGACAAAGCCGGGAGTTCCTTTGGCGATGAGTTTCAAGTCAACTTCTTCTGAAACGGGAACATTTTTCGTATGTACAAGAAGAATACCTTCGCGACCTTTTACATCAGGAGCATCGACAACAACTTGACGGTCGAAACGTCCCGGGCGAAGAAGCGCTGGGTCGAGAACATCGGGACGGTTTGTTGCAGCGATCAAAATGATACCCGAATTTTCTTCGAAGCCATCCATTTCAACGAGCATCTGATTCAGTGTCTGTTCGCGTTCGTCGTGACCACCGCCAACTCCGGCACCGCGCTGACGACCAACTGCGTCGATTTCGTCGATGAATATGATACAAGGAGCGTTCTTTTTTGCGGTTTCAAAGAGATCGCGAACACGTGAAGCTCCTACGCCGACAAACATTTCCACGAAATCAGATCCACTCATAGAGAAAAACGGCACTTTAGCTTCACCAGCAACGGCACGAGCGAGAAGTGTCTTACCGGTACCCGGAGGCCCGAGAAGGAGTACACCCTTGGGAATTTTTCCGCCAAGTTTCCGGTATTTATCTGGAGATTTCAAGAAATCAACAACTTCTGCAAGTTCAGCTTTTGCTTCTTCAACGCCGGCAACGTCGGCAAAGGTGGTCTTACTTTTGGAACCGTCCTGCAATTTGGCACGAGATTTCCCAAAACTAAACATTCCTTTTTGGCCACCACCTGCAGCTCTTCCCATGAGGAACCAGAAAATCAGAATCATCAGAATGAATGGAAGGATATGTGGAAGATAATCCGAAAAGCCCATCTTTTCTTCTTTGAAAGAATAAACAAACCCTTTCGAGTCCCAGCTTTTCAGCATTTCAGAATCGAGGAAGGGAATATTCACGGTGAAAGATGGTGTTGTGACTTTCGTATTGCGACCGGCAACTGCCGCCAGCAACTCCACTTTTGTAGCTTCACCTTTAAGTGTTGCGCGAAGGCCCGGTTTTTGAACCACTTCTGCTTTTTTCACACGACCAGGCTCAGCAATCAACTTTTGAAACTGCGAATAGGTAAGTTCAACCGTTTTACGAGTGGGAGACTCGTTTAAGAAATGAAGTGAAACGGTCACAATAACAATTACCGCAAGCCACACCATAGCTGTTTGAAAAGGAGAACTGCCACCGGGTGGTGGAAGTTTCCGATCCGATTCGGGGGTTTTATTCTCATTCTTCTTGTCGTCATTTTTCAGATCAAAATCGCTCACAAAGACCTCTCAATCAGAGCTGTTACAATAACAGTGAAATATATATCAACGGGAAGCAATGCAAACGCACGCCCCGGTATTCAACAATTTGAAGCAAAAAGGGTTCCAAATGTCGCTTGGCACTGAACAGCCAGGTGTTCCGGTGTCACACCGCGAACGGCTGCAGCGTAACGATACACGTGAGATACATTAGCCGGCTCATTCACCGTCCCCCGTACGGGAACTGGGGAAAGATAGGGGGAATCAGTTTCAAAAAGTATTTGGTCAGAAGGAATAGAGCGAATCATATCATCGTAATTGCTCGACTTGAACGTTACAATTCCAGAGAAAGAAATGACATAGCCAGCTTCAACAATCGCTATAGCCTCGTCCAGAGTTCCCGTAAAACAGTGAAAGAGCGCTTTTTCGACGCCCAATTCTACGCAAGTAAGAAGTGCTTCCGCTTCGGCGCCTCGCGCATGAATTATTGCGGGAAGATCAAACTCTTTCGCCAATTGAAGCTGCTTCACAAAAAATGGCCGCTGCTGTTCTATCGGTGGATAGGAACTATTGATGCTATCGATACCGATTTCGCCAACGGCCACGATTTCAGGAAAAGAAAGCAATTTGCGCAACTCTTGCTCCCAGTCACCAACGACAGCGTCAACTTCGGGGGCAGAAATACCAGCAGATCCATAGAGCGTAACCGCCGATTGGTTTTTACGAATCTGTTCGACGATTTTGTAAGACGAGGGAAGATCTGTTGCAACATTAACTATTGTAGCAACACTTGCATCAATTGATCGTCCCAAAATGTCGTTAAGTTGATCAGAAGGTAGTTCGGCGCAATGCGCGTGGGAATCAATATACACGCACTACCTCATCGTCCTTCAAAAACAGAATTCCACTTGTGCATGCGCCACAGCTCAATCTGACCATCGGTGATTTTCATTACTTTAAGTCCGGCACCTTCGATGTTCAATGGAACGCCATTTCGCTTGTAGCGAACACTTCCGTTGCGACCGATTTTGATATTAAGGCTATCTTTTGCAATGAATGAGTGTTCATCTTTGCGGTGAACAACACCGCTAAAAACTTTCTTGCCATCGGCAAACACAACCACATACGAAGAATCAGTTTTCCCTTCCAACTGAAAGCTCATTTTTTTTTTGTTCTTCACGACTTCATCTACAGGCTTCAATTCAGTTTTTTTTTGCTCTTTTGCCGCAGAAAGTGAGTCTAGTTTAGTTTTTTTTTCCTCGTTCACTTTCGCGGAATCATTTTTCTTTGTCGAATTTTCTCCAACTGCACTGTCACCAGTGGGCATCGGAGCCTTAGAACTGTCAGATACAGAATCAACTAATGCAGAAACGCCTTTGGGAAGTGAATCGACATCACCAGTATCTGCAGGAATTTCAATTTTCAAACTCTCCTGAGCAGACAACTGATCAGCTGTTTCGCTCTCTTGGCGATTGCCGTTTTTCAACAAAAGAGCAACCAAAACAAGAGCGATTAAAATATAGAGAAGAGGTAAAAAAGGATTTGTTTTTTTTGTCCCTTGCACTTTTACAGAAATGGTGTCACGGCGTTCCCGTTCAGGATCAGGAACCTCGATGTTCATCTCTTTGCTGAACTGTTCGAGCAGAGCTTCACCGTTCAGACCAAGATATTTTGCAATTGTTTTAATATAGACGCGTACATAGGCCACAGCGGGAAGTGCTCCGTAGTTGCTCTCTTCGATGCCACGGATGTACTCAGCATTGAGTTTTAAGTCGCGAGCGATAGTTTCCAACTGAATATTTCGCGTAAGGCGTTCGCGATGAATCGTGTCACCAACCCGTTCAACACCCGCCTGTCCCATAAATCCTTTTTCTTGCGAATCACTCATTGTACTATACCCTTCTTCCACTGTTCATATTTTTGCAGGAGTGAAATGACTGTAGTAACCGGAAATCCAACCACATTGAAATAGCATCCATTCACCGAATCAACAAAGAGTTTTGCATCGTCCTGAATCCCGTACGCACCCGCTTTATCGCTGTACAGAGCACTATCCAAATACGACTCGATTTCCCACGGTTCGATTGATCGAAATGAGACTTCTGTTTCACACACAAGTGATTCATGGAAACCTTCTTCGATACACTCCAACGAAACACAGGTCAAAACCTGATGCCGTCCACCGGAATATCCTTTGAGCATCCGCCGTGCATCTTCGCGATCTTTGGGCTTCCCCAAAACTTCGCCATTGTGAACCACCACCGTATCAGCGCCAATAACCAATGCCCACGGATTTTTATGTGCCACACCGTTTGCTTTCGCTCGAGCCAAACGCCCTATCGCTTCATGAACGGGATACTCGCGAAAAAAAGACTCTTCGTCATCGATTGATTCAACAATCACTTCAAACAGAACGCCCATTTGCGCCAGCAGTTCGCGACGCCGCGGAGATCCACTTGCCAGAATCAATTTTCGATCTATTTCATTCCATTTATTCATGCGGCAAAAATATATCCCACCACAGCAAATTCAGTGAGTTTTTCACGCCATAGTTAATCAGGCTTGTTTTGTGGAAAATGCACACGTTTTTCAGGGTGAAGGATGCATTTATTAACGATATCGCTCACAAAAAACTCACGATTCACACATACCCTTTACAGATCCGATTGTGTATTCTATACTAGTGGCTCAATCATAACGGAGGTCCCATGATTCAGATTCACGATTTTTGCACCGCGGAACGGAGTGTTGAAACAGTGTGGCAAGCTCTTTCACAGCTTCAATCGCAACAACTATCTACAGAGCTTGAACAATCAGGCTACAATTCAGAACGTATTCGCGAAGGATTTGACCTGGCCGATTCACTGCGAAAGCGCTTCCACATCATGCAGGGATCGTTTGGCGAGAACATCCTTGCGGTTACGGCTCAGCACAAAATAATGAGAACAATCAAAGCCATGTACGAATGCACACGACGCGTTGCGGAAATTGCATTTAGCGATCTTCCTGCTGCTCAAATCGCTCTTCACTTGAACAACCATGGAACCAATTGGTACGTAGAAGCACAGGAATTTTACGCCGCGCTCAACTATAATTTGCACTATAGTTCACGACTTCACTCATGGGGATATTCAACGATTCGATTGCGCGAAGAGTCTGACCGATTGAAGCGGTGTCCTCAAATCTCGAGTAATTACCCCGATTTGGAACTCAATACTGAAATCTACTGTGATCTTGAAATTCTTTCTGGATGGTGCGAAAACTTTATTCATTCTGCAGAGAGATCACTTCCTCAATCAGAACTGTTTTCAGAATTTAGAAAACTGTATTCTTAACAAATGTTTCTATTGTTATTAAGCAGACTGCCAAATATGGATCTGCATGATGTGTTTTAAAGCATGAAAAAAACAATGCTAAAATCGGTTTCGTCAGATATTCGAAA
>JAIFMU010000137.1 GCA_020048285.1 bacterium
GATTTACTCCTCCTACGGCAATTCGCGGATTTTCTATGCCTAGTGATTTCAGTGCGTCATAGAGAAGATTGATATTGGCCGTGACCCGTTCAGCGGTAATTTGTTGTAACGCCTGTCGCAATGAACAGTGTGTGGTCACGTGAACAATCGAGACATCTTCTAACGTAAACATCATGGAGAAATCTTTTACGCCACACTGTTCTGCAAAAATTTCTGTGTGGCCAGGATATTTGAATCCCGCTTTATGAAGAGCTTCTTTGTTGATTGGACAGGTGACTACGCCATCAATTTTATGAGACAGTGCAAGTTTTATCGATAGTTCTATATAGGAATATGCAAGCGCCCCTGCTGTGGCTGAAACTACACTCGGTTCGACGTGAGCAGCTGGCGTTGTTTCGATCACGTTTATTTTGTTAGGAATGTAATGATCCGGAGAAGCAATCACAACAATATCTTTGCAGGTGAGACGTAGCTGTTCTGCCGTATCGCGTAGAACTTTGGCATCGCCAATGACGATCAATCGTTGCGGTGCTTCTTCTGAATAGTGAGAAAATCCTTTGAGCACAACTTCTGGGCCAATTCCCGCAGGATCGCCCATGGTGATTGCTATAGTAGGCTTTCTTTTCATGTTACATGCCTCAAACTTTTAAAGTTTTTGAACTCGTTCAGGTGTATTTTAATGATAAGAAAATACTCTTCGGCGCCGGTATCTGCAACGATTCGGCACTCCAACTGAAAGGAATAGTATGAACGGATCATTATTTATAGATTCATTGATGAAACTCTATGTGGAAATGGCTCCCTATCTTGCTTTTGGTCTGTTTGTTGCAGGTATACTACACGTGTTGGTAAATCGCCAATTCATTCTGAATCATTTCGGCAATCACGGGATTCTTTCTGTCATCAAAGCGGCCGTGTTAGGTGTACCTCTGCCGCTCTGTTCCTGTTCCGTTGTTCCTACTGCTCTTTCTCTTAAAAAACACGGTGCATCAAATGGCGCTACAATCTCTTTTTTAATATCAACACCTCAAACAGGAGTTGAATCAATTGCTGCCACGGCGGGAATGATGGGGCCGGTTTTTGCGCTCTTCCGTCCGCTTGTCGCGTTTCTCACAGGGATAATTGGTGGCGCTATAACGAATATCGCCGTGCCTGAACAGGTGGTTCATCCAGTCGATAAAGTGAATGTAGAAAAATCAAAACGAACAGTTCTACAGACAATTAGAGAGCTGTTTCGATACGGATTTGGTGAACTTATGGATGACATTGCACCTAATCTTGTCGTTGGGATTCTCATTTCCGGTTTGATCACCGTTTTCCTTCCGGAATCTTTCTTTACGCGTTATGTGGGAAATACTTTTCTTGAAATGATCATTGTTGTAATTGGTGCAGTCCCTCTCTATATCTGTGCTACAGCTTCGATTCCAATTGCTGCCGCGCTTATGATGAAAGGGATGTCCGCTGGTGCTGCATTTGTTTTTCTCATGGCAGGACCGGCGACAAATGCAGCAACAATAACAGTCCTCTATAGCAAATTAGGAAAAAGAATGGGTACCATTTACCTTGCTGTTATTGTCGTGAGTTCGCTCGTGTTTGGACTAGTACTCAACGGTACCTATGAACTTTTTGGAATTGATCCCATGGGAGGAATGAATCACAATCATCACAGCACGGATCATATTCCCCTTTGGATGACTATTGCGGCGACTCTATTTACAATACCTTTGGTGTGGTCGATTTGGAAAACAAAACTGAAAGTACCGTTGGCGCGACTGTTCAAAAAATCCATATCTAAGGATGAAATAGTAAACAGTTCTTTTATCGTTGAAGGAATGAGTTGTGGAAAATGTGCTTCAAAAGTATCTAACGCGGCAAAACTTCTTAGTGGCGTTGCAGATGCATCTGTCAATTTCGATTCAAAAGAGTTGCAAGTGTCCGGGGTGGTAACTGAAACTGAAATTATTGATGCTGTAGAGAAACTTGGCTACAGAGTACGCAAAAAGATTGATGATATTGACACAAATAAAGGCTGATTCGCTCTCTAGCTTCCTCTTCAGCGTACCACAAAGTAAATTGAGGTTTTTTTTTGAAATTTGCAAACAATGCTAAATTTCTTTGAGATTTTTAAATACTATTGTCATTGCCAATAGTATTTGTTGTGAACACCTCTACAGTACTTATGGATCAACTCTTTTTAGGTGCTGGGTAAATTTTAGTGTAAGCGAATCGGGCGGATTGGTAGGGCGTGAATATTTTTCCGATAATTCCTGCCAAATGAGGTGTAATTCCATAGTAGGAGAGAAGCTTTCCTTTTTGAGAATCAGCCAGTGCTTTTTTAATAACCGCCTTGGCTGTTGCTTTTTTTGCAAAGAGTTTCTTTTTGCGCCCATCTTTTCCTCGAGCCCGACTTTGGAACTCTGTTTCTACTGATCCGGGAAGTACAACAGTCATAGAGATTCCCAATGGTTTCAATTCTGATGCAATACCAATTGAAAATGAGGTCAAAAATGATTTGGTCGCACCATAGATTGCGAATGCACCGAGTGGAGCTTCTCCTGCGATAGAGGAGATGTTTATAAAGCGCGATCTGCGTTGCATATAGGGAATTACTAAGTGTGTCAATGCAACTGCTGCACGACAATTGAGATCGATCATCTGTAACTGTTCTGATTGGGAAAGATCGGAAAAGTCGCCATTGAGTCCAAATCCTGCGGCATTCACCACGATGCCGATAGTTGGATGAAATTCCTTTAGAATTGTTTCAATCTCTTCAATGAAATTTATCTTTTCAAGATTGAGTGTAAATAGGCGAGTCGAAGTGGCTAGCTGTGCGGCTGTTTCTTTGAGTCGATCTTCGCGGCGAGCAATCAGCCATATTTCGTCATATATATTTTCATTGGCCAGTTGTATGGCACACTCTTTACCCATTCCTGATGATGCTCCCGTAACAATTGCTATAAACATCGATTCCACCAATTCTCTCAGTTAGCATTTTTAAAACAAAAAAGATATATTTCGATCATAAATAAGGGAGATACTGATGATAAAGGCTTTGAAATTAACTCGAAGTGGCAAATGGATACTCTATGATTGGGCAAATTCCGCCTTTGCTTTGACGATCATGTCGGCACTTTTCCCTCTATTATTTCGCACTGAATGGTCTTTGGATGAAAGTTCACTCACGACTGATCGACTTGCTATGGCAAATTCTGTAATTGGCCTAGTTGTGGCACTTTGTTCTCCGATTATTGCTTCATTTGCTGCTGTCAGTGGCAATCGTAAAAGCTATCTCATTTTTTGGTCCATGATGGGAATTATTGGTTCACTGGCCCTTTCGATAATTCCTCATGGATCGTGGATTGGTGCACTAGTGATTTTTGGCTTAGCTCGTGTCGGATTTCAGTTTGCCACCCTATTTTACGATGCTATGCTTGCCGATGTGACATCACCGGCGCGATATCATCTAGTCTCTTCGTTGGGTTATGCTTTTGGGTACATGGGATGTGCAATACTCTTTGCGGTAAATCTATTGGTAATACACTTTTGGCAAGAACTTAATTTTGAATCAGTAGTCGTTGCTCAACGCTTTGCCTTTGCCACTGTGGCTTTCTGGTGGTTCCTATTTTCCCTTCCTTTGTGGAATATTTCAGTAATTAAAGATTCCATTCGCAGTGATAATCGTATGCATCGATTTAGAACGACTATGATTGTACTAAAAGAGACGGTTCAGTTTACTCTGAAAAATAAAAATATCTTGCTTTTCCTCTTTGCCTATTGGTTTTATATCGATGGAGTTCACACGGTAATTCTAATGGCTACGGAGTTCGGTCTCGCCCTAGGATTTAAGTCTGGATCACTTCTGACAGCACTTCTTTTTGTCCAATTAATCGCATTTCCTTCTGCACTGATTATGGGGTGGCTAGCAGAAAAACTTCGCGCTAAAAGTGTGATTGCTATTGCCATATTTATCTATCTCATTGCTACAGGCTTTGGCGGAATAGTAATGCAAAATGGGTTTCACTTTACCCTTTTTGCACTTTTTACAGGTGTGGCACAAGGGGGAATTCAGGCATTGAGCAGATCGCTCTATTCGACAATTATTCCCAAGGAACGATTCACTGAATTGACGGGGATTTACAATATGGTCGGTCGTTTCGCTGTTATCGTTGGACCACTGTTCTTTGTGTTGGCTGGTCAATTGGGGAGTTTGATTCCATTTTTATCGACTATAGAACCGGTTCGCATAGGCCTATCATCTCTGTCAATACTCTTTCTCATCGGCTTAATTTTATTAATGTTTGTCCATGAACCACGGAAAGGGGAGCTTGCTGTAGATTGATCGGAAAGCTCCAAGCGGTGAACCTTTTGCAAAATGTGGGATGATCTGTGCTGAAGCTCGACTAAATGAACATTTACCGTTCAGTTTTTCAAAAATATCGTTTACAGAATCAAAAGAGTAAATCCCAAGTACGGGAAAAACGTTATTGTACGATATAGCCTGCCGAGGAAAATTATACACTGCGATTGATTTATAGCCACATTTCATGGCTGTTTCGATAACGGAATGATTCCATAATCCATAAGGAATCGATAGTGAAGAAACCTCTTTCCCAATTATCGATTCAAGTGATACTTTCGATTCATACAGTTCGTACCAAAGAGTGTTTTCATCAAGCAATCGCAGATCGTAATGATGTACGGTGTGACTTCCAATTTCAAAACCCATTGTAGAAATTTCCCGTATTTGTTCGGCAGAAAGTCTCTCTTTATTTCCATAAACATCGGTAATATCATCTCCAGATAAATGTCCCGTGCAGAGGAAAAAGGTCGCCGATAGTTGATTGTTATGAAGAATCGTCGCAGCTTCGAGATTTGAAGTAAAGCCATCGTCAAAAATAATGGTGACCTTTGGACGCTCTTTCCTTAACTCTGAAAAATTGCCCGTAGAAATACTCTGCTGTTTGAGTTTCGTGCAAAATATGCGGAATTTGTCGAGAGAAAATTCTGAAAGTGAACGAGGAAATTTATGTTTATGGAGATCGTGAAATAACAATATCGATGAATCGTACATTCGTGAAGTGTAGAAATAAAAAAAAGCCCCTAGAAAAAGGGGCACTACAAGAAAGGCGAAAAAAATCATTTGTACGATTCCATTTGCTCTACTTATATCCTGAGACATCGAGATTCAGGAATGGATCATTTACGACGCCGCGATATATTGTTTCGATTATGGGGAGCAATGCATTGCGGTGATTTTCAACCCCGAGTTTGACGCGATTGAGTTTTGTTCTTCCGGTGAAAACCAAGGTTAGAATATTGTGAGAGTCTACCTGTGCGATAAACACATGATTATTCGTACCTTCTTGATACATAGATTCAAACTCTTTTTCACCAATCAAATTAGCAACAGAACAACTCGAAGCAAAACTTCCGGTAACCAATGCAGCTATTGATTCTGTATTGAATGTACTTGTTTCTGCTTGCCAAGTGATCAAGCGGCCGGATTTGTTAATGACCATGGCCAATTCTGCTTGCGAACTATCAAGAATTGCAGTAAGCACAAGATTTAATTGATAGAGATCTTCAGCACGGAGGATAATATCTTTTTCCATGAATTGCCTCCTACTTGTTAAAAAGATTATCTAAGAAATTTTTCTTATACTTGGGATTTACGGGCTTTTTCTTGCCACGAACATTTTCACCGTTTACATTGGTAAATATAAATGGTTGGTCACTATTCTCATTTTCATCAGCACTATTTAACTCTTCGTAAGTTTCGTCAGAACCAACTGCAGGCATTGCTATGGTGTCGTGGCTTGTCTCAAAAGGAGATGCTGCACCGCGTGGTTCATTCGAGAAAAAAGAGTTGATATCCATTGGCTGATTGTTCTGTGAACCAGAAATCTTTGCATCAAAAGAGAGTTCTGATGCTTGAGTTTTTTGAACTGGTTGCGGCATTGTTGGTGGAGCCTGTCTAGCCGGCGCTGCATCAAAGAAATCAAGCTCAAGTTCCTGGGAAGGTTTTTTCTGAGGAAGCGGTACTGGCTTTGAAACCTGAGCGACCGGTTCATCAAACACCAAATCGTCAAACGCCGAATCCGCTGAAGTTAACACTGACACAGGTTTCTGTGCTATAGGAACTGGCTGAGCTGGAACGGTGATTGGCTTTGTTGCCGGAACAGAATCAAAGTCAAGTTCGAAAGGATCATCAGGAGAAATAATTGGTTGAGCAATGGTTGGAGTAGAAACGGCAGTTGCTTCTTTCGAGGGGGTAAATGGTGCCACCATTTGTTGAGAAAAGGGTGTACTCGTAGATGGTGTAAACGGTGAACTCGTAGGTGGAGTAAACGGGGTACCCGTAGGCTGAGCGAACTGCTGCTGTTGCGGCTGAGCGAACTGCTGCTGTTGCGGCTGAGCGAACTGCTGCT
>JAIFMU010000204.1 GCA_020048285.1 bacterium
TCGAGAGGTGGTTCGCCTTCCCGGGGATAAATCCCCGGTTTACGATGGAATTGCATCCTTCGGATAAAAACCGTTCCGATCCGGCAGGATCTAATTATTTCGAAGCCTCGGATTTCAATCCGAGGGGAAGGCGGATCATCGAGAGGTGATTCGCCGAATTTGTATTTGGTATTCTCTGTCGCAAAACCTATCTTTGCCACGTTTTACACTATCTTTTTTTACATTTCCTGGGGAATATCCGTATGAAATTGTTCATGGTTACAATTGTATTCACACTTGCTCTTGCCGGTTGTGTTTCTCCTACCTATACCTTGAAACAGGGGACTACAATAGATGAACTCGGCGTTTGTGTGGATTATGATTCTTCGATTACAGATTCCATAAAAAACGGATTGGACAGTGTCGCTCGCAGTTATATCCAAGATCACAATCGCGAGGAGAAAGGGCTCAAACTCGCTGAATGCAGTAATCCTGAAAGCAGTTCGTTTCGACTCTCGGTAAATAAAGTTTCTTTTATTACTCCCGCCCATCGCGCCGCATCGCTTCTCGTGACCATGGCTGGTTGTATAACCCCATTTGCTATGATTGCTGCTGAATCACCTTTTTATATCTGGTTTGCCTATTTCCCAAAGAATGTTTCCCTCGTGCGCGGATCGTTGTCGCCTGATATCGACGGGAAACCGGGAGTTGTTCCGATGCAGTACGCCGTGCGCAGTGGCGGAGCATTTGTAGCAGAATCAAAACTGAAAATGAAAAATGAGGATGCATTCTATAACTATCTTGAAAATTCATTGACCGATATTGCGAAATTGCAAAGTGCTGGAATTACGAATAGTAGTAATGCGCAATCACAACAGGGTAATCAGCAATCTACCGGTGGTAAACAGCCCTCGCCGTGGGATTATCTCGATACCCTTGGTTCCGATGATCCCTACCTTCGCCGCGAATAGATCACTTTGTTGAAGGAAAAACCCATGTCCGAACCGACCGTTCTCTCGCTCACCGATTCACTTCCCTTGACCTGTTCGCGCACGGGAACCTGCTGTTTCGGCAAGGCGGTGTGGATCAATCCGTGGGAGTTGGCGACTCTTGCCGATGCAAAAGGGATGAGTCCGCGGGAGTTTCGGAATCAGTTCTGTGAGTTCGGTGGGATCAAACTAAAATTCAACGGTGTTTCAGACAAAAACAAGTTGTCGGCGTGTAATCTCTATGTTGAAAATTTCGGGTGCAGTGTTCACGCGGGGCGACCGCTGGCGTGCCGACTGTTTCCACTGGGACTGAAGCGCCACGGTGAACAACGCTATTACATCCACAACGGAACCGAATTTCCCTGTATGAACGGCTGTCCCGAAGTGGTCGATCTTCCGAAACTCACGGTCGGAGCGTATATCGAAGGTCAAGCGACGGAAAAAGGGGAGTTGGCTCAGGAGAACTATCTGTCGCTGATGGAAACGCTCGCCGATGGAGCTTTTGCGCTTCTCATTGACAGCGGTCTCGCCGAATCGGGTGATCGCACAACGATTCCACTGTGGCGCACAATGGGCGAGGAGAGTGGTGCGCAGTTGGCGCGAAGAATCGGTTCTGAATGGATTGAACGGTTGATGATTCCGGAGATTGAACTGGCCGATCCGGTGGAGTTCGCAAAAAAACATCACGATCTGTTACAAGCAACGGCGCAGGAGAAGTTCGGATCGTTGAACACGGTTGATCGTTTTCGCACTGCGTCGGTGCTCATGATGGGGCTGGCACTTCACTTGGGAAGAGCACTTGGCGCAAATCCCGCCGATCTCGCGGATCAGTGGATTGGTGTGGCAAAGGCAAATGGGGCTGACGAGTAGCATTGAAATGCCATCGTTACTCCTGTTTCCACCCCATGATTGTCACTTCATTTTTGTTTGCGTTGAGTTGTTTGAGAATCACCGAAAATTCTAGTGTTTGGACAATCGCCTTGAACTCACTCAGCATCGGATACTCGTCAGATCCGTGGAATTTTATCGTAAAAATAAACCGGCGACACCGCTTTTCTGCAACCCAGAATTGAATCAGTTCTTTGATCCGTTCCGGTGCACAGATAATATCGGAGACGGCCCAGTCAATCGCCACGGTCGGTTGATATTTGAACGCATCGGCCTGAATGAACTGCACCTGAGGATCGTTCATAAGATCGTCGCGAAGAGGGGAGCGGTCGAGGGCTATCACGTTGGCGCCTCTTTTTCGCGCCACATAACTCCACCCACCGGGACACGCTCCCAAATCGATCACCTGTTCGTTTTCTTCAATCGAAATGCCCATGATCTCCTGAGCTTCACAGATTTTTCTGAACGCGCGACTCGGTGCGTCCTTGTCCTCTTCGCCATAGGTAAATCCTCCGGGGAATGGCGAAATCAGCGATCGATACCGGTTCAACTCTTCGCAATTGATCACCGACACGAGAAGTGAACGGTTCGGGGTGATTGCCACCTGAACGAAGCCTAGGGATCGATCGAAATTTTTGCGAAGGGGAAGAATGCGCTCTTTTTTCAGGAGTGATTTGATTTTCTCTTTCAGAATTTCCGCGCGGCCAGTTTCGATGATCTTTTCGGTGTCGGTGATACTGTAACAGTGAAAATTGATTTTTGATCCTGAGGGAATTTTGGCGCAAAGTTGTTCGACAATCTGTTGCGCCTGTTTTGAAATTGTGTCATCGCCAATGGTTTTTGCATCGACCAGTGCCGCCGTGGAAAAGCCGAGATAGGTGTCCGATAGATCGATACTGGCGGGAATCGCGAGCAGCGGCACTCCTTTGTCCCGGCGAATCTCTTTGGTCAGATCGCGTTCAATCTCGTGGCGAAGTGCTTGTTCTGAAGACTCTTTATAGTGAAAATAGTGCACGGTTGCTCCTGTTTTTTTCTGGAATTGGGCGAATGATTCTGTTCTTGCTATCGCTTTTCGGCGGGAATATACATCTCTCATCCCTCGCATTCTTCCAAATAATGCCGTGTCTCAAATCTGTTTTAATACGAAAATAGTGTATATTAAACACTCCCAACTTTTGAAATATCTTTGAAGGCGGTGTTGTGTGGAGTGTGTACTCTATTCGCAGGAGCAGAATCGTTCGAACGAACGAAAAACGGTGGTGGTTATTGCGATAACGATTTGTATGATGATTGCAGAAATCACCGGTGGTTTCCTGTTTGGTTCCATGTCGCTCTTGGCCGATGGAATTCACATGGGAACTCACGCTGCAGCGCTGGGAATTGCCGTGCTTGCCTATCGAGTTGCTCGACACAATCAAGGAAATCGCAATTTCAGTTTTGGTACGGGGAAGATTGGCGTGCTCGCGGGGTACACCAGTGCGTTGATACTTTTCGCTGCGGCGTTTGGGATGGTGTGGGAGTCAGGGGAGCGTTTGTTTTCGCCGGTGCCGATTCAGTTTAGTGAAGCGTTGGTGGTGGCGGTGATTGGATTGGTGGTGAATCTGGTGAGCGCAGTTCTCTTAGGTCACGATCACGATCACGATCACGATCACGATCACGATCACGATCACGATCACGATCACGATCACGATCACGATCCACGATCACGATCACGATCACGATCACGATGAACACGATCATGTAGAGGATCACAATATTCGTGCGGCGTATTTACACGTGATTGCCGATGCGGTCACTTCTGTGGCGGCGATTATTGCACTTGTTGCAGGAAGATTTTTCAATGTACTTTGGCTTGATCCTGTGGTGGCGGTTCTCGGGGCAATCATGATTGTTCGCTGGGCGGTAGCTCTTCTGCGCGATACCGGTTCCATATTGTTAGACTATTTTCCCTCGGAAAAAATTCGCTCAGAAACGGAGTCGATTGTACGCTCGTTTGGGCGTGAAATGAGAGATTTCCACTGTTGGAAAATAGATGCTTCGCGGTTGGGGATAATCATGACGGTTAGTGGTGATCGCGGATCCGACGTGGCACTTCGCGAAAAAGTAATGGCTTCATTGCCCGTTATTCACTGTACGGTGGAGTGTGTGTGAGAGATCGCTTCTGGAGGTGGTGATGTTTGTTTATCGACACTTTCGCAATAAGTCATGGGCAATTTTTTGTAGGGGCAATACGGTGTCAACGCCACCTTTTGCAATTGCTTGAGCGGGCATTCCAAAGACTACACAGGTTGCTTCATCCTGAGCGATCGTGTAGGCTCCCGCATCGTGTTTTTTCCCGCATAGCGAGCGGCACTTCGAAAGAGCACATCCACTGAAGGTCGATGACGTGAAACCAGCGGTCCCGCTTTCACTTCCACATAGTAGCGAGCACCACTTCGCTTGAGAAGTGTGTGCAATCCACCGGGCGCAATTAGCACCTGACCGCGAATCACCGAATCGCCATCTTTGGCTTCGCGAACCGTCACTTTGCATGTCTGATTGAGTCGATCGGCGAAGGATTTGGTGAAATTTTCCGGCATGTGCTGAACGATTACCATTCCCGGGGTATCGTGAGGAAGCATTTCCAAAAACACCTTCAGTGCTTCTGTTCCTCCCGTTGAAGCTCCCACCATAAGAACCTGTTCGGTGGTTTGAGCCATAGCTCTATTTGTCGTGAGTGTGATCATCGCATCGGCGGTTAGTTTTTCCTGAATCACTCGTTTGGGGTGAAGGCGACTGAGATTTGCTTTCGCTGCCGCTTTCACCGCATCGCATATCGTCACCCGCGACTCTTCGAGAAACTCTTTCACACCCACTTTGGGTTTGGTGATAATCTCCACCGCGCCGTACTCCAATGCACGGAATGTCGATTCACTTCCTTCGTCCGCAAGAGAACTACAGATTACCACTGGCATAGGATGTTGTGTCATGATCTTTTTGAGAAAGGTCAACCCATCCATCTTTGGCATTTCGATATCTAAAGTGATAACGTCGGGAACCTGTTCTGCGATCCGCGCGGCGGCAATGAGTGGATCCTGAGCGGTTCCCATGACATGGATTTCCGGATCACTTTCCAACAGTTCTGTCATTACTTTGCGAACGACTGCAGAATCATCAACTATGAGAACATTAATTTTTTTCATTTGAGTCTCTCCTGTTTGTCCGATACTTTTCGTATAAAAACTGATCCTGATTCAGGAACGAAATAGAGTTCCCGACCATGTTTTCCACCAGTCTCTTCGACAGAGATTGTATATCCCTGATCTGCTAAAAATGTTTTTGCCACGCTCACAATTTTATTGCTCAGAAGTGGGTGTCCTTGACCAGTTTCGGTTCCGCCAAAGAGTTTCACCACTGTCTCTTCAGGCGTGATTTTTCTTCGATTCATAAAGGCGATCATTTTTTGTAAGCACGGTTCGATGTAATGAGTATCGCCGGGAGTTCCCACTCCCGCATAGACTGCGTGACAGATTGCAAACCCTCGCATCTGTGGATCCCACATGGTCACCGCAAGGCACGAACCGAGAATCGTGCGCACAATTTCTGGTCGGTTCAGAAGGATTACTTCGCCGATTCCCAGATTGCGAAAGGGGCCAAATGGTTGCATTTTCATATCATCCGTCGTTTCCGATAGACAGCCGGAGCAATTGATTCGATTGGAAATTCCCGCGTGTCAAGAACTTCCGAATGACCCATCAAAAGATAGCCGTCATCGCTGAGCGCATTGATCAGTCGCATGATCAGTCTATGTTGTGTTTCGCGGTCAAAGTAGATAATTACATTGCGACAGAAAATGATGTCTATCGGTTTTTCAAACTTAAATTTACTCATAAGATTGAGCTGTTGAAACTGAATCTTACTGCGCAGTTCTGGAGCAATACGTACCTCATTTTTGTGAGGATCTTTTGATCGTAGGAGATACCTTTTTTGAAGTATATCAGAAACCGGAATAACCTCTTCGCGAGAATATATCGCCGTTTTTGCTGTGTTTAAAACGGATGTATCGATATCAGTGGCAAGAATTTCATAATTCAATCGGGCGGTGGGGTGAGTGCGGCGATACTCTTCGAGAACCATGGCCAGCGTATATGGTTCATGGCCACGGGAACAGGCGGAACTCCAAAATCGTAGCGAGGTTCGTTTTTGAAGGAGTTCTGGAAGAGCTGTATTTTCGAGAAAAAGAGTTCAAGTTCGGTGGTCATTCCTTGTGGGCTGAACAGATATGTTTTGTATTCACTAAAATCGTGGTGCTGAAGTTTCTGCATCCGTTTGCGAATCCGTGTTTCAAGAAGAGTTTTCTTTCCATCATTCATGTGAATCCCCACTTTATCATAGATAAACTTGGCTAATTCACGAAATTCAGAGAGAGTTAATGATTCCTGTTTCATCCGATACTCCTCAAAAATGTATCAAGTAGAGACGTTGCATGCAACGTCTCTACGGCACAATTCCTATTCCACTAATTCCCCCGTGATCACGCCCAACTCTTCGAGCGAGAACACGCGGTTGATATCGAGAACAATCACAAAGTCGTCGTCGCGATTGATCATTCCCGAAATGAACTCGGTGTTCAGGCGATTTCCCAAACGAGGAGGCGCTTCGATCACCGCATCATCAATACGCATCACTTCCTGAACCGAATCGGCTACCGCTCCAAGGAGAGTCGGGATTCCATCAAGCGCTACCTCCATAATAATGATACAGGTGCGAACCGTATCTTCCGTGGGGTGAAGATTGAACTTCTTGCGAAGGTCGATCACCGGAACCACTTTCCCGCGAAGGTTGATCACTCCGCGAACATAGGTCGGCATGTTCGGAACTGCGGTGATCTTCGGAAGGTCAAGCACTTCGCGGACGCTGTTGATATCAATCGCATAGACTTCGTTGTCTAAAAGAAAGGTGAGAAACTGGGTTACCACATCTGTTGTTTCCATACTCATCTCCTTTCTGGATTAAAATTTAACGAAATCAGAATCGACATCGGAATCGCTGTCATCGCCAAGAGCCAAATGCACACGACCGCCGATTTTCTTAGGCGTTTCAGCATGACCAAGACTCACGCGGGACTGATGTTGAACTCGTGCCGGTTTCTGAAGTTTTGCATGGCGAACCTGTCCCGTTCCATCAACCTTGAAATACCCGACTACTTCCTGAAGTTGCTGAGCCTGTGAAGACAACTCTTCCGCAGTGGAAGCCAACTCTTCAGAATTTGCAGCGTTCATCTGGATTACTTTATCCAACTGCTGAAGCGCGGTATTTACCTGTTCTGCTCCGCTGTCCTGTTCCGCACTTGCCGCATTGATCTCCTGAACCAGTTCCGCATTTCGTTGAATATCCGGAACCATGCGAGTAATCATATCACCCGCTTTTTCCGCAATATCAACCGAAGAGTTCGAAAGAATCGAAATGTCATTCGCCGCAGACTGACTCCGTTCCGCAAGTTTGCGAACCGCATCTGCCACAACGGCGAATCCTTTACCGTGTTCACCGGCGCGAGCTGCTTCGATTGCCGCGTTCAGAGCAAGCATATTGGTCTGGCGAGCGATCTCTTCGATGATATTAATCTTTTCAGCAATCTCTTTCATGGCAGACACGGTCTTTTTGA
This sequence comes from bacterium, assembly GCA_020048285.1. Classification (GTDB taxonomy): domain Bacteria; phylum Fibrobacterota; class Chitinivibrionia; order Chitinivibrionales; family Chitinivibrionaceae; genus JAIFMU01. The sequence goes on from JAIFMU010000204.1 coordinate 7,501, forward strand.
CCGCTTCACCGGACTCTTTTGCATCGGAAGCCACTTTCACCGCGATTGATTCGGTAGTGCGAGCGTTGTCTGCATTCTGTCTAATATTCGCCGAGATCTCTTCCATCGAAGCCGAAGCTTCTTCGGCAGAACTGGCCTGTTCGGTTGATCCCTGAGAAAGTCCTTCAGCGGTGTACGAAAGTTCCTGACTTCCCGTTGAAATATTACTCACCGCATTCTGAACATCACCAATCACGCCGGAAAGACGATGTACCATTCCTTTGAGTGAAAGAAGGAGACGATCCTCTTCAGAACGTTCTTTCACGGTCACGGTTAGATCACCGCCTGCAACCTCTTCGATAGTGGAGGTGATTTTTTCAGTCGCTGTAATCAGGTTGTTGAGATTGTTTTTGATCGTATTGAAATCACCATTGTAGGTATCGGTGATTTTTGCGGGAATCGCTCCAATACTGATTTCAGCAACACATTTCGCCGCCACATTGAGTGGATTAATCACCGCATCGAGACAGTCGTTTACGCCCTGAACAATCTTTCTGAAATCGCCCTGATGTTTGCTCGCATCGGCACGAGTGGAAAGTTTACCGGCTACCGCTGCCTGAGACAGTAGATTTGCATCGGCAATCAGTTCTTTAAGGTTGTCCACCATCAATTTTATAGCTTGCATAAGCAAGCCCGTTTCATCGGTCGAGTCTACCGTGATCTCTACAGATGTGTCACCGGAAGCGACTTTATTGGCAATTTCGATTAGTTTATTAGTGCTATTACTCAAGAGTTGTGCTATATATAGGCCGAAAGCGATAGCTATGGCAATTGCCAGTATGCTTGCAACTATCGTAAAGGTGATAAGGAACATCCCTGAACTTTTTGCGTCCTTGGTTCTCTTTTCATTTAAGACCTCTTCCATAGACACTATTTCGGTAATCTTAGCACGCATGGAATCCATATGTTCTTTTCCGAGAGCCTTTTTAAAGGAAGCTGCAAGATCATCCAGTGTGCCGTTACCGCGGGAAATCTCTTTTCTCCACGCTATTTCACGTTGATTGATTTCTGTGTCCCAAGTAAGCTGCATTGCTTTGAGATCTTGAAAATTTTTAACTTGTACGGGATTGTCTGAGACTTCTACCAGAAGTTTATCAATAGTTTCGATAAAGTTCTTTTGTCCACTAATATAGGGAGCAAGAAACTTCTCATCGCCGACAAACGCAAATGCCCGTTCACCTGTTTCCATATCAACCAAGGAAGATCCGAGGGATTTTGATTGTGCAATAACCTCGTGTGTGTGAATTACCCATCCGTATGTTTCAATGACTTTGTTTGTTAATAAGAATACACCGATTCCGACGATACACAAGAAAAGAATCGGGATAAAAACCGCTACCAAAATCTTATTCCTGATTTTCAAATTCTTAATCATACTAATTCCCCTTGAAATGTTTTTAACTCTGATTTTAATGACAACTCAATTTTCGACAACTTATTTCTTATAGGCGTCTCCTTCACCCTGTCGAGGTTTAATTGTTACGAATTTGTTAAAAATCATGTAACAAGTCTACCGTGGAACAGCGTAAATGGCAAGGAGTTTTTTATTATCTAGAGAATTGAAGATCAGGTACTAACTCTTGATACGGCACACTGTTTCCCTACTAAAAAGGTTAAGTTTTATGCAATGAAGAGTTGCAGGGCCACTCTCGGTTGCGTGACTCGATCGACAAAGGTTTGCACGACCACTCTCGGATGCGAGACTCGATCGACGAAGGTTTGCATGACCACTCTCGGTTGCGAGACTCGATCGACGAAGGTTTGCATGACCACTCTCGGTTGCGAGACTCGGCCGACGAAGGTTTGCATGACCACTCTCGGTTGCGAGACTCGATCGACGAAGGTTTGCGTGGCTACACTCTCAACAGAGTTTTGGTCTACAAATAACGGTTTAAATCAAATTTGAGAAAGGAACGAGTATTTTGTATTTGTCGTAAACTTCTCTATACTACTTTCCAAATCAGTTAATTATCTTACTCTTGTCGATGCGAATGCCGACAGGAAAAATCACCGTTTTTATTGAAAGAGGTACCCATGATTGCATTGAAAAAGAATCCACACACATCTCTGACTCCAGAACTGATCGCGGCAATGTCTCGTGATATTTTGGCTAAGACACTCTCCCTTGACAGTGACCCCTTCGTGAAACTTCAGCGTGCCGCAATTACTGCAGGGCTCACAGAATTAAACGAGGCATTTCATCGGGTACAGACAAGTGCATTTACGGCAACCCGTGAACAGTTAGACGGTCAGCGCGATGCCATTGTTATCGCCATTCGGTTACACATTCGTGCGGCAATTGCTCAGTACATGATCGATAAAACAAAAGCTGATCAGGCAAAAGTGGTGAACTCTATTGTGAAAAAACTGGATTCGAATGTGACTAACATGAGTTACGATGCTGAAAGCACTCAGATTCATGCTCTTCTTGCGGCATCAGAAAAGATCAGTGGCGCGGTGGATGAGTCCGGATCTACGCTTCTGTTTAGTGCTCTCAGAACGGTTCAGGGGAAATTTGATAAAGTGGGCATTGACAAAGATGCCAGTGGCGAGTTTACTCACAACGCTCGCCCTATCCGGGTGATTCGCGGTGACATTACCGAAGCGATTGATACGCTCATGTCTTTCCTTCGTTCTTCGGCCAAACATGTTCCGGTCAAGTTTGATTCGGTAGTCATTGCTCTCAATGAGATGATTGATCGTTTCGCCGCCAATCAGCAAGCAACCGAGACGCGTGAGGAAACAGCGAAAAAAGTTACAGAGCTTGCGGCTGAATAGGTGCCGTTGCTATTGAATAGGAAAACGGGTAGAAGTGATTCTGCCCGTTTTGATTTTCCCCCATTATTCGCGCCGTACCCGACACGATTCTCGGATTGAAATCCGGGGCTACGATACAATTTGATCCTACCGGATCGGAACCCGCAAACTCCTGTAGGGGTAGACCTACGTGTCTACCCTGAATAGGTGTAAGTGGTTGGTTTTCTCGAAATGCCGGGCGGACACGTTGGTCCGCACCCTACGGAAAATTGTAATTTTGGGGAATTATTTGAATACTTGCACAGTCTCCATAGGTCTGGAACGAGAAAAAGGCAGCCCACGCAGGGGCCGCCCTACAAAAACCGTACCCACCCGGAGGGTGAAATTCAATCGAAGCACGGGGATTCATCCCCGTACAAACGCCAGAACCGATACACAATCACCCCTCGCCGATCTCTCCGGTGATCACGCCCAACTCTTCGAGCGAGAACACGCGGTTGATATCCAGAACAATCACAAAATCGTCGTCGCGATTGATCATGCCAGAGATAAATTCGGTGTTTAGGCGATTTCCCAAACGAGGAGGAGTTTCAATCACCGCATCATCGATTCGCATTACCTCTTGGACCGAATCGGCTACCGCTCCCAAGAGCGTTTGAATGCCATCAAGTGCGACCTCCATAATAATAATACAGGTGCGAACCGTATCTTCCGTGGGGTGAAGATTGAACTTTTTGCGAAGATCAATCACGGGTACCACTTTCCCACGGAGATTGATCACCCCGCGAACATAGACCGGCATGTTCGGAACCGCGGTGATCTTCGGAAGATCAAGCACTTCGCGGACACTATTGATATCAATCGCATAGACTTCGTTGTCCAGCAGAAAGGTGAGAAATTCATTTACTTTTTCCATACACTTTTCCTTTCTGGATTAAAATTTCACGAAATCAGTATCATAGTCAGTTTCGCTCTCATCGTTGAGCGCTAACTGTACGCCACCGGTTGACTTTTTAGGTGAAGCATGGGATATATGCGCAACTGCTGGTTGCGTCATTCTTGTTGGTTTGTGCATTTTTTGGGTGCGAACACCAGAACTCTTCCCATTTCCTTCAACCTTGAAATAACTCACCACATCTTGAAGTTGCTCAGCCTGAGAAGCAAGTTCTTCGGCGGTAGAAGCTAACTCTTCAGAGTTTGCAGCGTTCATCTGGATCACTTTATCCAACTGCTGAAGCGCTTGATTCACCTGTTCTGCACCGGTGTCCTGTTCAGAACTGGCCGCATTGATTTCCTGAACTAGTTCCGCATTTCTCTGAATATCCGGAACCATTTGCGTGATCATATTTCCCGCTTTTTCGGCAATATCCACGGACGAGTTCGACAGAACGGCAATGTCATTGGCTGCAGACTGACTGCGTTCTGCCAGTTTGCGAACTGCATCGGCCACAACGGCGAATCCTTTGCCGTGTTCACCGGCGCGAGCCGCTTCGATCGCGGCGTTGAGCGCAAGCATATTTGTCTGACGAGCGATCTCTTCGATGATATTGATCTTCTCGGCAATCTCTTTCATGGCTGATACGGTCTTTTTGACCGCTTCGCCGGACTCTTTTGCATCGATTGCTACTTTTACCGCGATTGATTCGGTTGTTCGTGCATTGTCCGCATTCTGGCGAATATTGGAAGAGATCTGCTCCATCGATGCAGATGCTTCTTCAGCGGAACTGGCCTGTTCACTTGATCCCTGTGAAAGACTTTCGGCAGTTGATGAGAGTTCCTGACTTCCTATAGAGATATTTCCGACAGCACTCTGAACATCAGAGATAACGGAGCCGACCCGTTCAACCATCATTTTTACTGCGTTGAGGAGACGATCTTCCTCTGAACGGGCTATGACTTTTACGGTAAGATCACCGGCGGCGACTTTTTCCATAGTGGCGACTACGCCATTATTAAGCAGACTGCCAAATATGGATCTGCATGATGTATTTTAAAGCATGAAAAAAACAATGCTAAAATCGGTTTCGTCAGATATTCGA
>JAIFMU010000216.1 GCA_020048285.1 bacterium
AGGTGTTCGCATAACATTTGACTTCCCGCTATCTGTTTTTGTCGGTCATAATGGAGCTGGTAAAAGCTCTACATTACATGCTCTATATGGTGCACCTCATGGTGACACTCCCAAAAAATTTTGGTTTGAAACAAAAGTTGATCCCATTATTGAGGATCGACATCGTTTTTTCTATGAATATATTGATGAAAAATTTGACCTGAAGGAAGTTATCAAAACACGAATTAAAGATGCAGACAATCCTGATTTATGGGAAACTAGTAGACCACTGATCAAGGATGGGATGAAGAAGATTATAAAGGGAAAACGCAATACACCCGTCAATAAAAATGTGGTATACCTTGATTTTAGATCTGAATTGAGTGCTTTTGATAAGTATTTCTACTTTGGAAATGTTGATAGGTTAAAAAGCATTAACAGACAGGAGTATATACGTCGTCGTTCTCCCATGCTTAAGAAAATTTTAGATGGTGAAAAAGATATATATCCTTCTTCAAAAAAAAATAAATCCCCATTAAATGAACCTCTCAGAATACTAAACGAGAAAGAATTAAAAGAAATCTCATTTATCTTGGATAAAAAGTACACACAGGGTAAGGTCGTTAAACATGCTTTTTATAACGAATGGGGGTTTTCAATTCAATTCATTACCGATCATGCTACTTACTCAGAAGCTTATGCAGGTAGTGGTGAAACTGCTGTAACCAGATTAGTTCTAGACGTACTTGATGCACCTAACAATTCATTAATTCTCTTGGATGAACCAGAGGTATCACTACACCCTGGTGCTCAGAAAAGATTAAAGTTATTTCTTCTTGAGCAAATCAAACAAAAACAACATCAAATTATTGTTTCTACTCATTCTCCTCATTTAGTAAATGAACTTCCTCCAGAGGCAATTAAGGTCTTTAGGCAAAAACAAGATGATGGAAAATTTGTAGTATCTAATAGAAATTTGCCGGAACAGGCATTTCACTATATTGAACACGAGGTTGTGAAAAGACGGATCATTGTAGAAGATGCTTGTGCAAAAATGCTTCTTGAATTTTTTATAAAACGGGAATTTGACGAAGCTACGTTAAATATGTTTGAGATTGTATTCTACCCTGGTGGAGCTTCGAATATTAAGAGTGATCATATTAAGTTTTATGCACAGGAAAGAATAAATGCATTTGTGATTTTTGATGGTGATCAAAGATTTAGTGCAGATATTGATTTTCATCATTTAGAACTTGGAAAGATTACTAATGAAAAGCTGAAAGAACTCATTAAAGAAGCTACTGGCACCGACAAAATCAAATTCAAACCCGATGGTGGAGATTCTATTCATAAAGACGAACAAGAAATTCAGATGATGAAAGACTATCTGGACTACTACCGTAAACAAGTTTTCTTTTTTCCACTTGAAATACCCGAAGACATTTTCTGGGATGAAGAAAGTGCAAAAACTTTTTGTGAAAATCAGTTTCTCCCATTTGCATCCTCAGACTATTCAGCTTTAAAAGATTCGAAAGATAAATTCTTTAAACTAAGTACTATAACGAATATTCCAGTTTCAGCGTGCTATACTTTCTTTTTAAATCGCTGGTTTACGAATAAAGAGTCAGATGAATATTTAGCAATAAATACTTCAAAACCACCTTCGGGAAAATCCACAATCGGAATCCCGAAATTATTCGGTTGGCAGAACTGATCGGAAGAACAGCGAGTTCGGTTGCTTATAAACTCGCCAACTTCGCCAGCATAGACCCCACACTGGATCGCAAGGGGGCATCAAACTACAGCAAACTTGATGCTCTGGTGTGGGAAGAGTTCTTTAACGACTGGGAAGGACTTTCATTCGAGAGTGAAAAACTGCTCGCTCAGTATGAAAAGCGGGATTTGGTGCAGGAAGTGATCAGTTCGACAGAGTCATTTGTCGGCAGTGACAGAGATAGTCTCGTTAAAATCCGGGTAAACCAGAACTTCTTCCGTAAATCAATTCTGGCTTCATACGAGAATACCTGTTGTATCACCGGCATTAAAACACCAAAGCTTCTTGTGGCAAGTCATATAATTCCCTGGTCACAGGATGCACAGAACCGCCTGAACCCCAGCAATGGTCTCTGTCTCAATGCGCTTCACGATAAAGCATTTGATTCCGGTCTGATAACGCTGGATGAAAAGTTCAGAGTGGTGGTTTCTTCAGAAATGAAACAGAAAACTCTGGTGTCTGAACAGCGGGAGTTTCTATCCTATGAGGGCACCGGCATTACTCTCCCGAAAAAGTTCCTTCCTTCGCAGGAGTTTCTGGAGTATCACCGCAACAATATCTTTGTCGCGTAAAGTTTATAAAACAAAGAAAGGCCGACCAGAAATGATCGACCTTTCTTTGTTTTATATCAAGCAGTAATGCTCACTATTCAGTTAGGACATAGTTTGTACTTCTGCCGCCCTCAGACCCTTTGGTAAGAATACCCTTTTTTATTAAATCCTGAATATCTCTAAGTGCTGTATCAGCAGAACATTTTGCGATCTTAGCCCACTTTGAGGTATTCAGTGATCCTTTGAAATCGTTCAGCAGGAGATTGATCATTTTTTGCTGTCGCTCATTGAGATTACACTCTTTTGCCTTATGCCAGAAACGATACTTGTACACCACTTTTTCGAAAAGTATTTCAGCATTTTTAATGGCACCATGGAGACAGTGCAAAAACCATTGCAACCATAGCGTTATATCCAGAGATCCCTTCTGAGTATTTTCGAGTATTTCATAATACTCTTTACGCTGATTCATAATCTGTGCAGACATGCTGTAAAAACGCTGCGGGATGCCATCGGATCGCGCTAAGATCATATCGGTCAGAGCGCGGGTAATTCGCCCATTCCCGTCTTCAAAGGGGTGCAGTGTTACAAAATAGAGATGAGCAATTCCTGCTTTGAGAATGTCATCCATATCGGCAGTGTTGTACCAGATTAGAAACTCATTCATCATTTGAGGAAGAATCGATGCGTCTGGTGCTTCAAAGTGTACCTTTTCACGACCGGCACTTCCCGACACAACCTGCATAGGTCCATGAGAGCCATCCCGCCAGTTGCCGACACTAATTTTATATAATGCTCTGAAATTCTGTGCCGCATCAAGAGTCAGTTCTACGATTCCTTCGACATCGCGTGACGATTGTATTTCGTTAGGCAGTTCAATACCGAGTCTTCGTGCAAGAGATGAGCGAACCTGTTCACGGCTGAGAACTTCACCTTCAATCTCCGTAGATTTCATAACATCAAGGGTGAGTGTCTCCAGAACTGCATCAGAGATATTTTCAAACCCAAGTGCTTCGAGCCTGCCCAGAAGCCTTCCCTGTGCATTACGAACAGAAGCGAGCAGTCCAAGAAGTTTATCACTCTCCCAATGAAATTCAGGCCACTCTTTTCGCTGATGGATATACACGGTTCCCTCCGATGCGTTGTTTACAGCCTTTATTCGTCGCACACTATGCGGTAAATATACAGTGTTTTCACCGCATTGCCTATGATTAATCTGAATAGATGTCCTTATAACAAAAAAGCCCACTGTTTAAGCGGGCTTTTTAAGTATTAACGGAGAATAATCATTCCCATTCAATCGTTCCCGGCGGTTTGTTACTCACATCTAAAAATACATCACCCAGACCTTTGATATTCCGAACACCGTCGATGATCATTTTAATTGCTTTATCAGACAACGGATAGAAACGGGCGGTCATCGCTTCCTGCGAAGTGATCGGGCGAAGCACCACGGTCTCATCGCCGTTGGAGTTCACTAGCGGAAGAAGAACCACCGGCATCTGCCAGATCGTTGAGTATTCGCCGGTAGCGTGAATCGCTTGGGTCACCACATGGTCGATCGCACGAAGTTTATCGAGACGATCCTTGGTGCAGTACCCTTCGATCAAGCGGTAGGATTTGTCGCCTTCAGTATGAATACCAAAGATCACGCGGTTAATCCCTTTTACCAGATTGGTGAGCGAGGTCGATACGATGTCGAGTTTTTTGTAGTCCCGTTCACCGAAAATCACCACAGGATGCGCATAGGTTCTTCCATCACCCTGAACTCCCACCGATTTCACCGGGAGGCAGACCGATTCATAACCAGCAGCGCCCGCTTTTTCGGCAATGGTTGCTTTTTCAGCATCAGAGATTTTCTCTTCCACACCGTTTGAACAGAGACAGCGAACACCGAGTCCCGGCCCGGGGAACGGATGGCGCCACACGAGATCGTGCGGAATCCCGAGAGCTTCACCTAGGGCGCGCACTTCATCTTTGTAGAGCATGGCAAGCGGTTCGATGATCAAACCCTTTTCCATCATTTCGAGGATCACATCCACGCGGTTGTGATGGGTTTTGATTTTGTCCGCGTGCTTGGTTCCGGCAGATTCAATCGTGTCGGGATAGATTGTTCCCTGCGCGATAAGCCATTCGTCGGCGTTGAGATCCAGTTTTGCCTGCGCACGGGTTTTCACTTCGATAAACTCGGTTCCGATAATGTTTCGCTTATCTTCAGGCTCGAATTTTCCTTTCAGAACATCGAGGAACTCATCGGCGGCATCGTAAATATGCAGGTTGTCAAAGCCCGACGCTTTCATGAAATCGAGAATGTCATCCGATTCGCCGTGACGCATAAGTCCGTTGTCAATATGCAATCCCATAACGCGATCCGGACCGAGCACTTTGTTCAGAAGTGCAAAGGCAACAGTGGAATCCACTCCGCCGGAAACGAGAAGGAACACTTTTTTGCCCTTCGCTTCGCGTTCAACCTGAGCTGAAAGTTCCGCTACAAAGTTTTCCGAAGTCCAATCCTTGGCACAACCGCAGATATCAAGGAAGTTCTCAAGCATTTTCATTCCAGAAAGAGAATCGGTTACTTCAGGGTGGAACTGAACGCCGAAAATTTTCTTTTCGAGATTCTGAACTGCCGCCGCGGTACATTCAGGAGTTGTCGCGATTACATCAAAGTTCGCCGGAAGTTCTTCAACGGCATCACCATGACTCATCCACATCTGTTCGTGGTCTGAAAGTCCTTCGAAAAGGGGCGATTTTGATGGTTTGATAAAGGCAAGGCCGTACTCTTTTTGATTACCCGGGCGAACAACTCCGCCGAGTGTCTGGCTGATCAGCTGATGACCGTAACAGATGCCGAGAACCGGGATGCCCAGTTCGAGCACTTTTGCATCCACCAGTGGAGAATCCTTTTCGAAAACCGAGTGCGGTCCGCCGGAGAAGATAATCCCTTTGAAACCATTGAGTTCTTCGGGAGTTACATCATTATGAACAATTTCTGAATAGACGCCGAGACGACGGATTCTGTTGGCGATAAGGTGAGTATACTGCCCACCGAAATCGAGAACTGCTATTTTTTCCACGGTTCCTGCCTTTTTTGATTGAATTATCGCGCCAAATATAGCTTTTGGGACAGCCGAAAATCACGGGGGAAGAAGTGAGATTCTGCAGGATTGATACAAAAAACGGAACATTCACAAGGAACATTCCGTTTTTAAATTTCTACAGTTCAAGAAATCTTCACCGCACCCGGCGAAAACAACTTGTTAATCTTCAATCTCGTCTTCAATCTCGTCGTCAATCTCGTCGTCGAAAGTTTCGTTTTCAGGAAGTTCAGACTCTTCATCGTCATCCTCGGAAGACGCCGATGCATCAGAACGATTAATCAGCGTCAATGCCGCCGTGAACCCTTCGAGCCACGTATCGATCTTGCCCGTTCCTTTGAAATCACCAACAAGAACTTCGCGCCCTTCGGTTTCCCAGAGGAAATAGACCTGATCATCTTCGCTGTCGAGAGCAAACTTTCCACCCAGTTTGTTCTTGCCGTTCAGTTCAACCAGTTTCTGCTCCAGCTTAAGGAGACTATTTTTCTGGTTGAGCTGTTTGCGTTCGTTTTTGACTTCGTTGAGGCGAGCGAGAATCTCTTCGTCGGCGCCCTGCATCAACTCTTGTTGTTTTCCAATTTCCATTTTAGAAATCGAGACAACTTCGCCGGCATTGATTTTCAGTTCCCGGGTGAGGATTTTGTCCTGAACTTCACGACCGACGTTTTTGCGCAGCGTGTCCATGGCCGACGCGAACTGTTCATCTTTTTTGAGAGTGGACGGTTCGACGCGGTACATTTTGGCTACTTCGCCGGCAATTTTGTCTTCATGCTCGCGAATCGTCGACATAAGAGCTTTTTCATCGCGTTTCTTTGCGGCGATCTGTGATTTCGACAGCTCTTCGCCTTCGGGAAGTTCTGCGTTGTCATCGTTTTCCGTAGTGGAATCACCGAGAAACTCTTTGCGATTTTTCTCTTTTTCCAACTTGAGCTTTACCCCGCGGAAATAGCTCACCATTTCGTCGGTGAGATTTCGCTTGCCGATCTGATTACTGATCATCCAGCCAATTACTTCCGACTTGTCAGCAAAACCATTCATTTCAGTGATTTCGTACGGGAGCGAGTGCGTGGTGCAAATATCGTAGCGGTTGTGGCCATCGATCAGCCAATCATTCCACGTAATAATTTTTTCGCGGCACCCTTCGGCAATGAGATTCTTTTCAAGCTGATCAAATTCAGACTTGGTCAGTGGTGGAATAATATCGCGAAATTCTGGATCGATCTTGATTGTCATGGTTCCTCCTGTTTTACCCTGCAAATATAGTGACACTTTTTTCGGAAAACAATCTTGACGAAAAATATGGCGTTCGCATGAAATAAATCACTCGCCTGATTGTCCAGGTCAAAGATTCATCCATCAAAACCGCTCCCCCGCTTTTCCACTGATAATCTTCGCCGAAAAACCTCTTTACTGTGACAGTTTCACCACTCGTTTTCCCGCGTCATTCCACCAATCGGGTTCGGTGTTTTGATTGAGAAAAAAACGTGTTATGATTCGCTGAACAACTGATTCGTTCATAATCATGGCGTGATGCATTTTGGGAAGGTTGCACGGTTGAAATCCAAACGTGGCCAATTGATCCGAAAAAGCGGTGGAACTTTTCAGCGGAACAGTGCCATCACCGCTCTCACTTTTTATGAAATCAAAGGTATTTGATCCATCATCGCGCACCAAAATGGATTCGGTTGTCTCCACATTCATGCCGGCAATCGCAATGATTCTCTCCTTGAAATTTTCGGGAAGATCAGAAAATGCCATGAGATTTTCGTGATATCGGTCGGCACGCTGAAGTTTTTCTGCAAACAAAGGTGTTTTTGCAACAGATGCCTGCCACGAATCGACTTCATACAGTGAACGCGCTTCACCATTTTGGTGGATCGCCCCACTCCATCGAGGCATCAGTTCATAAACCGCCGGAAACGTGCGAGCCGCTTTTCGAAATGATTCATCAGAATTGAAAAAACACGATCTCCCTGTGGTGACCGCTTCAATCGCATCAGGCGACCCCAAAAAGGGAACAGCGGTGAGCACCGCTTTATTGATCATGGCAAACTCTCCGTTCAATCGCGTGAGCAGCGATCGGAACAACAGGCCTCCCATACTGTGAGCTATAAAATCAAATGATTCTACATTCAATTTTTTCTGCAACTTGCGGAGCCACGTCAAAAGCAGTTCGCTGTTTACTTCATTTGATTTTCGCCAATCATAGCCGAATAGATAGATTCGATCGGTCACCTTTTTCCGTACAGCGCGAACGAGATCAGCGTAAGCAATATCAACTACATCGGATGCTTGCACAAGCGAGAGTTCATCGTTATCGGTTTCCCCATCGTCATTAAGCGTAAAAGCATCGCCATCAAATCCGAGATTATGGAAAATGGTTCGATGAGATAAAGAATTGGAATCGATCAGATTTGTTCCACGAATTCCAGGTAAAAACACTACTGGTCTTGACAATTTCTACTCCTTTTTCAGTGATTAACAGTTCAGAACTTGCAATTTAGCGAAAATAACGATTGCTTCTGAAATAATGGAAACGAATTGGGAAGAAAGCTATATTTGAGCTCATATTACGATAAACTTTGGTTTGGATGTCTAGAGAATAGGATGCAAAATGACCCGATTGATGAAATGTACCGTTTTAGTTGCCATTATGAGTATTCTTCTTATCGGATGCTCCCTTTTTAAGGATGATGAACTTCCGGTTTCTCTGAAACTGAGCGCTTCCTCGGAAGTGTACAAACCTGAACAAAAGATTACGGTTACAGCAACGATCACTGGCGGAGCAGCATCCAAAGAGATTTGGTGGAAAATCGATGACAAAAACTACGAAAAAGGTGCTGAAGCAAAAGAGTTTGGCCCATTTGCGGACAGTTCACGCCATATTGTTCGCTGTTCTGTTTCATCAGGAGCAAACAATGCCGTTGCTCTTATCGCACTGAAAAGCACTGCAGACAATACACTACAGCCTGTGCAACGCTATGGAAGACTTCAGGTTATCGATGCCAATCTGTGCGATGAATACGGAAAACCTGTTCAGTTGCGTGGAATGAGTACGCATGGAATTCAATATTTCCCAGAATTTTGTAATGAAAACATGGTGAATGCTTTAGCAAATGACTGGAATGCTGATATCATTCGCGTTTCCTGTTATGTCAATGAAGGGGATGTTACCTATCTCGAAAACCCAACTGCCTCTAAAAAGATTATCAACGACATGGTTCAGTGGGCTGAGAAATATGGTATCTATGTCTTAATTGACTGGCACATGCTTACCCCTGGAGATCCCAATGTGTATGTAAGTCAAGCAAAAGCATTCTGGGAAGAGATGGTAAAACTTCACGGCGGGAAAAAACATGTACTCTTTGATATATGTAATGAGCCCAATAATGAAGGCGGCGCAGATTGGGCGGGAAATACCGAAAATATCCCCGCGCGAAATGTAACATGGGATGTCATTAAAGAGTATGCAGATCAGATTATGCCGATTATTAGAGCAAAATCTCAGAATGTCGCCATTGTGGGAACTCCCAATTGGGCATCATCTCCATCGGCGGTTATTGGCAGTGAACTCGATTACCCCAATGTGATGTATACCATGCATTTCTACGCTGCTTCACACGGTCAGGATAAACGCAATGATCTCGAAAAAGCAGTGCAAGCTGGCATCCCGGTATTTGTAACGGAGTTTGGAACACAGTTGGCATCTGGTGATGGAATGAATAATTTTGTAGCATCTGCCACGTGGTTAGATTTATTGAATAAATATCAAATCAGCTGGTGCAATTGGAATATCTCTAATGATTTTAGATCAGGTGCAGTATTTCAAAGATTCGTCAATGACAAAGATCGTCTTATCGAAGAAAAGTTGCAAGTATCAGGCTGGTCTTCATTGACACAAGAAGAGAGAACTCAATATTGGAATGCTGAAGAGATCTCGTACAGTTCAGTTGCGGATTATTCAAATTCAAATAATCTAAAAGAGTCTGGGATTTGGATAAAAGAGAAGATCCAAAATAGATAATGAATAACTTTATTTAACGTCATTGAGGAACCGAATTTCGGTTCCTCTTTCTTTTTCCCGCAAAATGCTATGACTTGGACTATTTTTATTCTATGCTGTTACTATCTATAGATACAACGAGGAGATTTTATGACGAAACTTGACGCAGCACTGATGCCCGATGTACACGGATTCTTTGGAGAATACGGTGGATCATTTGTACCTCCACAACTTCAAACCATTCTCGATGAAATTACTGCGGAATATCTTCGCATCAAGGAGGATCCGGAGTTCAAAAAAGAGATGGCCTACTACATGAAACAGTATGTCGGTCGACCAAGCCCGATTTTTTTCTGCGAACGACTGACAAAAAAAGTTGGCGGCGCGAAAATCTATCTCAAACGGGAAGATCTCAACCACACCGGTGCTCATAAAATTAATCACTGTATCGGTGAAGCTATCCTCGCTAAAAAATTAGGTAAAACGAAAATCATTGCCGAAACTGGCGCAGGTCAGCACGGTGTTGCCCTCGCCACCGCAGCGGCACTCATTGGGCTCGAATGTGAAATCCACATGGGCGAAGTCGATATCGCAAAAGAACACCCCAATGTAGTGCGCATGCAAATTCTCGGCGCAAAAGTTGTTCCGGTTACCCATGGACTCAAAACGCTCAAGGAAGCTGTTGACTCAGCATTCGAAGCATACCTCAAAGATCCGGTGACCCAACTCTATGCTATCGGATCAGTGGTGGGGCCTCACCCATTCCCCATGATGGTTCGGGATTTCCAATCGGTAATCGGTACCGAAGCGCGGGTTCAATTCCAAGAACTTACCGGAAAACTTCCGGACAATCTCGTCGCCTGCGTTGGCGGTGGATCAAATGCGTTGGGTCTTTTTACCGCATTCCTCAACGATGAATCGGTGAACATTTACGGTGTCGAACCGGCGGGTCATGGCGTGGAAATTCCAGGGAAACACGCGGCAACGCTCACCAAAGGTACACCGGGAATGATTCATGGATTCAAGTGCTACAATCTTCAGGATGAAAACGGCGAACCACTGCCTGTTCATTCGGTAGCATCGGGACTTGACTATCCAGGCGTGGGACCCCAGCACTCATATCTTCACGACATCAAACGGGTGAACTACACTCATATCGATGACAACGATGCGATTGATGCGTTCTTTACGCTTTCTCGTTTGGAAGGAATAATCCCCGCGATCGAAAGTGCTCACGCTGTGGCATACGCCATAAAATTAGCACAAAAACTTCCCCACGAAGCGACGATCCTCGTGAACCTTTCCGGTCGCGGGGATAAAGATATCGATTTCGTTGTAGAGAATTTCGGGAAAAAATACGGGATTTGAATCTACCCAGTATGAATTAAAAAAAGCCATGGAACTACTCCATGGCTTTTTTTACTATGACCTCGGGAAATGAGCATCTAGAACGGTCTGAAATAGTGAGTCGTTCCAAATGAGAGTCCGCGACTGGTAAAAGCGCCATACCCCCATCCGTAGTCGAGACGAATCATAAAGCTGTAGATTTTTGGTGAAAGAATTCTGATACCCACGCCACTCGAGCCTATCTGTTGAGCGGATTCCAGTGAGGTGAGTCGATCGGCGACAACGGCGAAGTCGCTGAAAAAGGCGTGCTGCAAGACGATCCACTGAGTGTTCAGCGAAGGAATCCGGAATTCGAGATTCATTTTTCCGATAGCTCGACCGCGAAAGAAGTTGTCAGGAAAACCGCGCACACCATTCATCCCGCCGAGATAAAAAAGATTCGTCACCCCATGACCATCGGCACCGTACAGATCCCCGTTAATAGCGAGATTTGACCTGAGCGGCAACTCTTTATACCACTGAGCACCCAGTGAAAAGGAGTTGTAGCCTCCAAAATCAGATTCAAAGGCATGGCCGTACCCACCCTTCACACCCCATCCACTGTAGGAAAATGTTTTATATCGAAAATTGCTAAAGCGAATCGATGCCGTAGGCACAACGGCAAGATTAGAACCTTCAAACTGGAAACCATTAGCACTATTGAGCGAGTCAAAGGATGCGCCACCGATAGTGTCTGAAAGTTCATCTCGCTGAACTGTTGTCGCAAAAGTGGCGGTTACTTTTTTTCCCATTGGCCGTTCCGCCGAAAGAAACACAGACTTCCGATGCGTAATAAAACCGGCTTCGCTCTGCCCCGTTTTAGAATACCACGAAGAGATCACTCGTTGCGTGCGGAGGCGTCCGGTAAGTTTTAGGTTTTTTTCTCCGATATTGTCTTTCATCGCGAAGAGTTGACCGCCGTGCGTTCCAATGAGATAGGTGTAATCCGCTCCGATTGTCGCGGCCCGACCCAAAAAGTTGGCATCGTAGAGTCCCGTGTTTATCAGCGACAGCGATGATCCATTTCCTTGAAACGACACAAAAGGAATAATCGACCATTTTTCTGCGACACGAATTGTTACGACACTAGAATCAGCAGTGATTGACGCTAAGGCAAACAGTTCCGTGCGCAGGAGTTTCTGCTCGGCAAAATCCAAGAGTGAATCGCTAATTGTATCCCCAAGGGCCAATGTACTGATTGTTATCAGCGTTTGCTCTTTGGTACGGCGATTGCCTTCAAACTGAAATGAAGAGATCGTTTCTGCAAAAAGGAGGGATACGGTTATCATAAGGAACAGTATCGTTTTCATATTATTTCTTTCTAAAAATAGACCCAAAAAATGATCATCGAAACGAAAATGTACCAACCCGTGTTGGATTGAGTTCCGTTGTAGTAAAATAGCGTTTCGCCGGAAATACCGTGTGCAAATACGCAATTCTTTTGCGCAACAACAACTATTTTGAGAATACGTGAAATACGATTTTTCGATTGAGGAACGACATGAAAACAATATTCTTAAATACAGCAGCAATTTCAGTTGTATCACAAAAAACAGCTCAAGCGATGAGCAATGCCGCACTCGCCCTCTCCCACGGTGCGCCGGATGTTCGCGATTGGGTAAAAACAATGGAAAAATGCCGACGCGAAGCCGCTTCTCTTTTTGGGGCAGAAAGTCATGCATCGGTCGCATTTTTTCTCAATACATCTTCAGCGATCAGTGCGGTAGCGGAAGGATTGCCCTGGAGTCACGGCGATGAAATTATCGTTCCCGCCTGCGAATACCCGGCAAATCAATACCCATGGCTCAACCTCGAACGAAAAGGTGTCGTGGTGATTCCCGCGGTTCCCAATCCCGAAGGCGGTTTGGAATGGGAAGACTTTGAGCCCTATCTTTCGACAAAAACAAAACTTATTGCATTCAGCCATGTGCAATTCAAAACAGGCTATCGCTGTGATGTGGAACGGATCGCTAGCGAATGTCGTGCGCGGTCGATACTGACACTGGTCGATGTTATTCAAAGTGCCGGACTATTTGAACTCAAACAGGCAGATTGGGGTGTCGATTTCATGGTTGCCGGTAGTCAGAAATGGATTCAAGCACCTCCGGGAATAGGTATGCTTTCGATTGATCCATTGCTGATCAAAAAAGTGACTCCCATATTTACCGGAGCGTTCAGCGTAAAAGATCCACACAATGTCACCGATATCCGACTCGATTTCCAAGATGACGGCCATCGATTTGAATCGGGAACAATGAATTTCCTCGCCTTTTACGGATTGCTCACGGCGTTCTCAGAATGTTCACCAAAAGCAACGGCAGAAATTTTCAAAAGGACAAAACAGCTACGACACAGCCTTGCATTTCGCGGATTTCGCCTGCTCGGTTCAGAAAAAACTGAAAATCAGAGTGGAATTGTAGTGTTCACTCATGATACAATTGATGTCAAATCACTTTCCGATTCTCTTACTGCAAAAGGAGTTATCTCTACGTTCCGCGAGAATTCAATTCGTCTCGCGCCGGGCAGAGGCACAACGGCAGAAGAAATCGAAAATTTTTGTGAGATTCTTGATTCGCTCATTTAAACAGTAACTATTTTTATATCAAATTGTTATAAGAACATTTACGGAAAAGGAACAGCATGAAACGTGAATCCGGTCTTTTTCTGCACATCACATCGCTCCCTTCGGAGTACGGGATCGGCGATCTCGGCAATGGATCCAAACGCTGGATAGATCATCTCGCAGGATCGCATCAAAAAGTGTGGCAGATCTGTCCAATCGGTCCAACGGGGTATGGGTATTCGCCGTATATGAGCCTTTCGGCCTTTGCGGGAAATCCTCTGCTCATTTCGCCGCAGCTTCTCAAAGAGTGGGGTTATCTCACCGAAACTGATCTCATAGATTACCCAAAATTGAATGATCACTCTGTGGAATTCCACAAAGTTGAACCGGCCAAAGAGCTAATCCTTCGCCGCGCATTCACAAAATTCGTGGAAACTGCCGAGTATCACCTCTTTCTTGAACGAGAAAAATTTTGGGTTGAAGATTGGGCCGTTTTCATGTCACTCACCGTGGCATTCGGTGGGAAAAAGTGGATCGAGTGGGAACACAAATATCGCACAAGCGAACCGAAAGCTCTCGCAGATTGGACAGCAACTCACGCCGAAGAGATTCGTTATCATAAATTTGTACAATTTATGTATCATTCTCAATGGTTTGATATGAAACAATACGCTCATACAAAGGGCGTTCAGATTTTCGGCGATATACCATTCTATGTCGCCTATGACAGTTGCGATGTGTGGGCAAATCAAGAAGTATTCGAACTCGATGCCGAAGGTGTGCGCCTGCGCGTCGGCGGGGTTCCACCAGACTATTTCTCCGAAGATGGCCAACTGTGGGGCAATCCATTGTTCCGTTGGGATTATCTCGAAAAACACGGGTTCAAATGGTGGATCGAACGGATGCGTCGAACCTTCTATTATTGTGACATTGTTCGCATCGACCATTTCCGCGCGTTCGAAGCGTTCTGGGCGATTCCCGGCGATTCGCCTACAGCAAAAGTCGGCGAATGGGTGAAAGGGCCGGACAAAGCATTCTTCACCGCCCTCAAAGCAGAACTCGGTGAATGCCGTCTCATTGCGGAAGATTTAGGAATTATCACCGAAGAAGTGGTAAAACTGCGCTTAGGTGAAAATCTCCCAGGAATGAAAGTTCTTCAATTTGCTTTTGATGGAAATCCAGAAAATTGGTATCTTCCTTATAACTGCAGCCGTCATTCGGTGATGTATACGGGAACACACGACAACGACACCACTGTCGGTTGGCGCGATACTCTCGATGCGGGAACATTGAAAAACGTGATGACCTATCTCGATTGTACCGCCGATGAAATTCCGGCAAAGTGTATGCGCGAAGTTCTTGCTTCGGTGAGCGCGTTGTCAATTATTCCATTGGTAGATGTACTTCAGCTCGATGGAACATGTCGATTTAACGTTCCTGGCGTTGCCGAAGGGAACTGGGCGTGGCGAATTTTGGACAGTGAAATGAACGTCGAAAAAATGGCAGAACTGGGCCGTCTTACCAAGCTGTTTGGCCGCGCCTAGCTTTTAGGTAATAATTCGAAATATAAGGGGAAGTGTATCAGTTGGTACACTTCCCGTTTGCGTTAAAGCGGAAGTCTCACGCCCTCAAAATAGATCGCATCAATTTCACAGGTCAGCAGGCTCCCTATCAGGTTTTCTGCTCCTCGGAATAGAAATTCTAATCGGCGAATATCAGAGGCCCCAGATTTCCAAGGATAACTAGTTTCCGCGGTGGAATCTTTCACCGCGAGATGAAAACTATCCATAGGAATAGTAACGGTTTTCCAATTTGATTCAAGATCAACAGGCACACTGTATTGGCTAATGCCAAGTGAATCGTGCAAACGCGATTCAATGCTGATTCTCACTGTTCCGGTTCCGCGCAAACGCAAGGTTATGGCATTCATAGCACTGAGATTGATGCCGCGGAGACTGTTTCCCAAACGAACTCCAAATCCGGCGTAAGGGTACATTGTTCCCGATCCCAAAAGCGATTCCAGATGTGCTGATTCTCCATTTGATTTCACAGTTGCAAAACTGTTGCCTTTGTGAAAACTCAGTGAATCTTTCTGCCAAAACTGATCTCGATACGTTTTGTGGATTGAATCGCTAAAGCTAAACCATTCGACACCACCGGTAATCGGAACCAGCGGATTCAGTTCAAAACCACCGGTAAAATCATCAAACAAAAATGTACTTCCTCCATGAGGAACAATGTGGTTTTTCATGGTGTCAACCGATGACACAACAACGCCATTTTTGACAGTTCGAGCAGCCTGACGATACACAGATACAACTCCACAAGAAACTGATTCAAAACGAAATGATCCATTTGAATTCACGGGAACAACGAGGTCTGTTCCGCCAATCCGCACCGAGTCAGAACCGATAGCAGTACCGGAAAGTGGCACTGATTTTTGGAGAGAAATTGTCGCGGCGTTCCCCGAAACGATGGCACTCTGTGCTCCATACTCAATCCGTACAGTGCGCGTGCCGTTCGTTTTGCGTAGCGTAATATTCCCCGAACTGTCGGCAAAGCCCTGTTCACAAACAGGTGAAACACCGCGAGCAATCGAATCGATCCACCCAGAACCATCGACAACCGAAACAAAGGCACCCACCGCGGGAGTTCCTTCGGAAGTGAACACCACAAGCCCATTGGTCGTTTCGGTGCTCGTTCCCCCAGCCACATCTCCAGATGAACAGGAAGTAAGCGCGAGAAGAGCCAACGCAATTCCAAAAATTACAACTGCCACCGAATTGTTTTTACAGCGAACTTTTTTATTAAAAATCACAGTGTTCCTCCGGTGAGAGGAAAAACTTGCATATTGATCTGGTACACGCCATCAACCTCGTCCTCGGACGCAATGATCTCTACAATTTCTCTTCGCGCTTGAGCCATCCGTTCGCGAATTCTATCGAGAGATCTCTTCGATGTGCTGAGAGTAATTGTCGAAATATCGCGACTCTCTTTCGGAAATCGTTCAATTGAATCACTGGCGAGAATAATCATCTGCCTTTGAAATCGGCGCACCGCTTCAGAACGCCACTGATCGCCGGTGGTAAGGTTGTTTTCTGTGGGGCGCAAAAAGCCCTGTTCATCAGGAGCGATCATCGATAGTTCAGTCAGTGTGCGAATCGCATTTGATGCTTGTCGTTCGGTAATCGCCGGAGAAAACTGTTTCGCCAACGCCGCGTAATCATCAATGAAATCAAAGTGACTGAGGATTTCGCGAACAGGAATCGTATACCATTCGGAAAAATAGCGATAGTCCTCGATCATCGTACCAGCACTCTGTTTTAGCGAAACCAAAGTGCCGAATAACT
Source organism: bacterium (assembly GCA_020048285.1). GTDB lineage: Bacteria > Fibrobacterota > Chitinivibrionia > Chitinivibrionales > Chitinivibrionaceae > JAIFMU01. The sequence continues at coordinate 16,705 of JAIFMU010000216.1, forward strand.
CCTGTCGCACCGATTCTGATCGCGCTCGGTTGTAGTAGATCAGCGTCAAAAAATAGTCCCGTTCTTTTCCGACAAGAGACAAAAAGTCAGCAAGCACTTCCACTCGATCTTCACCGAGATGCTTTTGTTTCGAAAGAATTTTTGAATAAAAACCTGAATCAATTCCTGTTTTTGCCGTGACGTAGCGAAACGAAAAGACCGAAGACTCCTTTTTGGATTCATCAAAATGATATTTGAGATAATCGCGGTAGTCTAAAAACGAGTAGATTGAATCCATAAAATCTCCTGTTGACCATATTTTACCCTAATCTACGGAAAATCTAGTAATTTTGCACCAAAAATATTGATTTAAAGAGGAATATCCGTTGACCAAATTTTCCAAAACTGTACTCTTTTCATTCACAAGTCACGGTAAAAAAGGGAAGATATGAGGCAATATAGCGTGGCTGATCAATTATATTCATTACTCATAACGATTAAGCATGCCCACATGAGGATTCGATGGAAGTGATTCATTTACCAAAAGATATTGATCGTCACTGGGTAGAAACATCCAGCGGTGCAATTCTTGCGGGAACTGGACCGATTCTACTCGATTTCAAAGATGTAGAATCTATTGATTCTGCAGGAATTGCACTTGTACACATATTAGAGCGTACACGCTCAACAGAAGTCGAATCAATTAGACGCCCAATTCTCGATCAAATAGAATCAACGCAACAAGAGATTGACTCTTCAAAGAAACAAACAAAATCCCCATTTTTCGAACGAATTGGGACCTCTTTCTACAACAATTTCTGCGAATTTCGCATTGCTCTTTCGGTTTTAGTCGAGATGCTTTATTGGGGAACAATTGGTATGTTTGAACGGCGCGATTTCCGCAAGGGAATCCTCGGCGAGCAGATGTATCACCTCGGTTACGGCGCTCTTGGAATTACGCTTGCCCTGACCTTTCTCATCGGCGTTGCCCTGGCTGTTCAATCGGCGATTCAGCTCAAAGCGTTCGGCGCAGATGTATTTCTCATCGCCCTTGTCGTTCAGGGAATGATCCGCGAATTGGGACCTCTTATGGCAGCAATTATTCTCGCTGGACGGACAGGATCAGCCACGACTGCGGAAATCGCCACCATGAAAGTACAAGAAGAAGTAGATGCACTGAAAACAATGGGACTCAATGAGATACAGTTCATCGTTGTCCCGAAATTTTGGGCGCTCTCCGCCACTATGCCGTTGGTCACCGTAATGGCGATCATGTCGGGAATTCTCGGTGGATTTGTAGTAGCTTTCACCATGGTAGGCATGGCGCCACAAATGATCATGGATGAATTTGTGAAAAATATTATCGTAAAAGATTTTGTCCTCTCTATTTTAAAATCACTTGTCTTTTCATGGCTTATAATTTGGGTGGGTTCGTACTACGGGTTTCGAGTAAGTGGCGGTGCTGAAGAGGTTGGTCGGGCTACGACGCAATCGGTGGTTTCAACAATTTTCGTGATCGTTGTTGCCGATGCAATATTCTCATTTTTCTACTAAAGGTATGCAATGAGTGAAAATGTAATCGAAATACGCAATCTCACGGCAAAGTATGGAGACCGCACAGTTCTTCACGATATCAGCACCGACTTTAAACGAGCTGAAATCAAAGTGGTTCTAGGAACCTCGGGATGTGGAAAAACGACGTTACTCAAACACACCATCGGCTTACTGGCACCAGCTTCGGGGACGGTAAACATACTGGGAACACAAATTGGAGAACTCGACTCTCCCGAGACCATGGCCACATTAAAACGAATTGGCGTGATGTATCAGTATGGCGCACTGCTGGGATCTCTGACCGTGGCACAGAATATCGCACTCCCCCTAAAAATGCATACAAAACTCTCCAATCAACTAATTGAAGAAATTGTTCGAGATAAACTTCACAGTGTAAAACTCGATATAGCCTATGACCTTTTTCCTGGAGAACTCTCGGGCGGAATGCGGAAACGCGCTGCGATTGCACGGGCACTCGTTCTCGATCCACCAATCCTTTTTTGTGATGAACCTTCTGCAGGACTCGACCCGGTCACATCCGCAGGGCTGGACGATCTTCTTAAAGAGATGCGGGATCACTTGGGAATCACCATTGTGGTAATCACACACGAAATCGAATCGATCAAAGTGATTGCCGATTCAATCCTCTATCTCGAAAAAGGTAAGGTCCTCTACGATGGTTCACTCGCAGAAGCGCTCAAGGTGACTGCAGGACCGTTGGCAAACTTTTTTAATCGCGTGGACAACTTCAATGGTGCTCCCGCTGTCAAAATGCAATCTAAACTAATTGTTAGGAGTACTCAGTGAGTATTACTTCAGCTCAGCGAACACGGCTGGGAATCTTTATCGTTGTTGCTTTCGCCATAACCATTCTTGTCATAGCTGCAGGAGTTGGGATCAAATTATCAGAAAAACGATCGCTCTACTATTCCGAATTTATGGGCGAATCTCTCTCGGGGCTCACCAAGGGAATGGAAGTGAAATTTCGGGGCATTCCCATTGGAAAAGTTTCCGCGATCAACTACGATCCCAAAGATCTCACTCGAGTTAAAGTATCACTTGAAGTAGAGAAGAATTTCCCCATGAAAAAAGATATGGTTGTACAAACAGGAATAGTGGGAATTACCGGGTTGAAATACATTGAAATCATGGGCGGAACAAACGAAGCAGAACTGCTTCCAGAAGGATCAGTCATTCCTTCAAAAAATTCTCTCATGGCAGAATTAACCGTGCGAATAGAATCAATATTGGGAAAAGTAGAAACCCTCCTCTCCAATCTTAATACGGTAACCAATCCCGATTCTCTCAAGGATGTTCAAGTCACTCTGGCGAATGTAGCCGAGTTAACCGGAAAGATCAACGAAGGATTTGACAGCTATGGTCCCCGCCTCGATTCAATGACATTTATGCTCAATTCAACAGTGGCCAATGCCAATAAAATGGCAATAAGTGCAAACAAGATGGTAAATGATCTTGAACAGGGAAATGGCCCTATGGCTTCAATAATCTATAATGTTGATACTACTATTGTTTCAGTAAAGAACCTCACTGATAACTTGAACCTTACATTTACACAAAGTCGCGAAGATCTCGGGGCCACCATGGAAGATCTTAAACAGACCATGGAAAACGTCAACGATCTTTCGTCCATGCTTTTGGAAAATCCGTCGCTACTTCTGCGCGGATCACCTCAACAAAAACGCACAATCAAGTAGAAGGAGTTTAATATGAAAAAAATTGCCATACTGTTAACCCTAGTTCTGATCTCTTCCTGTACTCGCCCCGTGGCTAAACAATTTTATCTTCTCAATTATCAGTACGATATGCTAAACGACAGGCTCAACACTGAACAGTATCCATTCACCGTTCGACTGAAACCGTTCGATATTGAAAAAGCCTACGCAAAATCGAATATTGTTTACCGCAGAAGTCCTTTCGAACTTGAATATTACGGCTATCATCACTGGGCTGTTCGCCCAACAGACATGATGACCGACCAGATCTACTCCCACCTCGAATCAATAGATCTTGTTGCTCAGACCGTGCGCAGACTCGATGAAAAGGGCCAGCCTGATTACGAAATCAGCGGTACAATTTTAGCCATCGAGGAGTATGACTCGGATGACGTGTGGTTCGCTCACCTGAAAATCCGTATGACTGTCGTCCGTTTGTCCGATGGTGTGGTCATTCACAACCGCCTCTTTGATCAACGTAAAATTGTCCCTGTTCACACTCCGTTACATGTGGTGCGCACCCTTTCCGAATTGACCGACTATTTCGCGTCAGGCCTAATGAACGAACTGGACCGCACATTTGCTGAAGAGATGAAAACGCGCGGAGGAAAACAATGATCCGCCCAGGTCTGTTCATCATTGCATTAGCTCTTGTGGCGTATGCTCGACCGCCTCAGAAACTCCCCGGAGAAGAACTCAGCAGTTCCCGCTATCTCGATTACATGGTGAACAATTCACTGTCAAAGCAAGAAGTTTCATCTCTTTCCGCAGATAGTTCAGAAAAATCGGTGGTCGATACCGCTCAACTTTATCTCACGTGGAATGCCCCATCAATCGCCGAACAAATTGCTGCTGATACTGGATCGATCCGCTTGGGAATGGGAGCTGTTTTCGTTCCCCGAATGAGTGAACCCGGAGCGATCGAACCAGATATTCAGATTAAAGACAAGTTGGGAAAACTGATTCGATCTGGCCAGACAGGGCGAAAGTTTGACCTTCTACCGGGAACCTATGAAATTCACATCGGAAATCTCACCGAATTTCCTATCACGCGCGAATTCTATGTCGAAGAAGGAAAAGTTTCGCCGATCGTTCCCGATTGGTGCGCGCTTCGGATCGAAGTGGTCGACAAAAATGCATCTCCTATACGCGGAGAGTACGACCTCGCGAGCCTTGAACCTCTCACCCCGATCGGTCGTGGACGCGGTCGCGATATCGATCTCGCCGAAGATCTGCGTATCTGGTTTGTCCCCGTAGGAACCTATAAAATTCTCGGCGTAGGAGCTTCGCTTAACTCAATCAGTAATTTCCTTACAGTGCGACTTACAACACCAGGTGAATTAGTCCGATTTACCGTTGTTCAGGACACGGATGACGGAAAAATCCTTGGTGGAGGAATACTTCTCGAAGATCTGCAAAGCGTGAAAAATAAAGTGTGGAAACACAGCATAAATGCCGGTGGAAGTATCGATTTTAACTCCGTGAACGACCGCAAAAAAGACACGGTCAGTTCACAGACAAGTCTATCGTTTCTTGTATACGACCGAATCACCATGAAAAAAAACAAGGTTGAAATTAGCAATTTAATAAAAGCGGATGTAACTCTTTCCATCGAAGAACTCAAACTAAAAACACTCAAATCGACCGTAGATGAACTGCGAGCGACCACACTTCTCACCTACCGCCTCTTTCCGCGCTTTGGTCCGTATGGAAGAGGGGAATATGTATCGGGAATCTTGCCGAAATCAGCAAAAGCACCCACCAGTGAAATTAAAGAAAAAGTGCAAGCGCCCACCCATACCTTTATTATGTTTGACTCCCTGCCAGCAAAAATATCCGATGGTTCAGCGGTTACTCTCGATAGCAATTCTGAATCGATCACCATAACCCCTGCGTTCTCACCACTGCACCTTCAAACCGGTGCGGGTGGTAACGTGCAACTTATGCGCAATCGCATCGCCAACATGCGTTTTCTTACCGGATTTGGCCTCGATTACGAAGTCAAATGGGATAGTTGGAAAGTCCTCGCGGATGACGAACTCACCTTCGACACCACGAGCCAGCTTTACAAACAGTTCTACAAAGGCGAAGTACTGCACACGACACTCGTGAAAAGCGACGAAACTCGATTCGAATACGGGCCAGAGTTTATGCTCAATACAAACATCTACTTGAATCGATTTATATCAGCACAAAGCGATGTACGACTGTTTATGCCAATTACTCGTTTCCAAACGCCTGATATTGAAATGCGAAATCTCATCTCGTTTCACTTGACCGGTAACCTTATTGTCGATTACGACCACTCCTACTTTCTTCGCCAACCGGAACAGGAAGATTTAAAAGTGGATCAGTCACGCCATAGAATATTAGTACGCATCTCGTTCTCGCGTTAAAACAAACTGAGTTTAAACTGAAATGGGATGACTCTCATCCCTGAAACCTTGAAATGATATAGTATGCATTTTTTTGAATCACTCCTGCGGCTGAAAGAAAAAACAGCGCAACCGAAGCAACCACTAGCAGAACCTGAACCACAGCCTGAAGTTCTGCACGTTACAGAACTCACCATGGAACAGTGGCTTGAAACTCATGATACACCTCACGAAGTTACTGCTAAGATTAACAAATCTTCATCCAAGAAAGCGATTTTCGGCGATTTCCAAGAAAAACTTACCAAGGCTTTAAACGCTCCACAGCCCATTTCTACGCAGCCCTTTGAACCACCCTTTGCTTCCATTGAACCATCGCCACAATCAGAAGAACCTAGTATCGCAGACGATGCTGAAGAGTTTGACTGGAGTGAAGATCACACTGCGTGGAATACTCAACAGGATGAATTATTGTGGTTTGCAGAATCAACAACTGACACAGAAGAACCAACAGTGTCACACGTAATGCCAGATGACTCTTTCGAAGAAACACCTTTTTCCGCATCCGACTCCTCCGAAATTCTCGCCCATATCAATGAAAGGGGAATAATGCTCAAATCCACCGATTTTCAGAAAAAATGCCAGCGCGGGGTAGAGGGTGTCTATCGCTCAAAAGGTGCGGTGGAAAAAATCATTGATCTTCACGGCATGGCGGTGCGAGATGCGGAATTGAAATTGATCCGTATGTTTGACGAAGCTAAAGTGCGCGGCTATCAGCAATTATTGATTGTTCATGGGCGAGGAAATCATTCGCGCGGCGGCGATGCAAAAGTGAAACGAATGGTTATTGAATTACTTGAAGGTTCGCTGGCTGCTCGCGTGAGCACCTTTAACTTTGCGCCGTTCAACGAAGGCGGCGGCGGAGCGACTCGGGTCATTCTAAAATAAATGCCGTTACTTAAAACGCCATCTGCCTGATTTTTAAGTAATCTATTCAGAACGAGCAACAATAATTAATAAAAACGAAAAAAGGTCTGCGATAATCGCAGACCTTTTATGGTACACCCAGAAGGATTCGAACCTCCAACCGCCTGATTCGTAGTCAGGGACTCTATCCAGTTGAGCTATGGGTGCACATGAATTTTAAAGAAACCGAAGATCTGGTCGGAGCGAGAGGATTTGAACCTCCGACCCCTAGCACCCCATGCTAGTGCGCTACCAGGCTGCGCTA
>JAIFMU010000058.1 GCA_020048285.1 bacterium
TCTGTCGCGGTATCTTCTGCCGAAGCTCAAGGCGTTCAACCCCGACCTTCCCGAAATGGCCTACACCGAAGCGGTCAAGAAGATTGCAGAGATCAACTCGGCACTCTCAACACTTGATGCGAACCGTGAAAAGGACAGGATGCTTCGCGACGGCGTGAAAGTTTCGTTCAAAGATGAAGGCAAAACGAAAGAGCGGACGCTGAAGATTTTCGACTTTGAAACGCCGGAGAATAACGATTTCCTCGCCGTTCGCGAGTTCTGGGTGCAGGGTTCGCTCTATCTTCGCCGAGCTGACATCGTGGGATTTGTGAATGGCATTCCGCTGGTGTTCATGGAGATGAAGGCGGTTCATAAGAATATTCGCAACGCCTATAACGAGAACTTCAAGGACTATCTCAATCAATCTGTTCCGCAACTGTTTCATCACAACTGCTTTTCGATCCTCTCAAACGGCGACGAGGCACTTCTGGGAACACTCACTTCTCCGTTCGAGTTTTTCATCGAGTGGAAACGCCTTGCCGAAGCAGATGCCGGTGCGGTGGATGCGGAGACCATGCTTCGCGGTGTCTGCGATAAAAAGAACCTTCTCGATATATTTCAGAACTATACGCTGTTCGATGGTGACAAAAAGATCGTGGCCCGAAACCATCAGTTCCTTGGCGTAAACGAAGCGATGACCTCCGTGGCTGACCGCGAAAATCGCGAAGGTCGGCTCGGTGTGTTCTGGCATACTCAGGGCTCGGGGAAATCCTATTCCATCGTCTTTCTGGTAAAAAAGATTCTGCGAACCTTCGGCAACAGTTTCACCTTCCTGATTCTCACGGATCGCACCGATTTGGATGATCAAATTTACGATACTTTCGCCGACTGTGGTCTGGCAGACAATAAAAAAGATAAGTGCCGAGCTTCCAGCGGTGAACATCTTCGGGAGCTTCTCGGTCAGCAGAAACGGGTGATCTTCACGCTGATTCAGAAGTTCAACCAGCGAGTCACCGATCCGTACACCACGCGTAAGGATGTTATCGTCATTACCGATGAAGCTCACCGGTCACAGGGCGGTATGTACTCGCTCAATATGCGAAATGCACTTCCCAACGCAAGCTTTATCGGGTTCACAGGAACGCCGATCATCAAGGGCGAAGAGCACTACACCGAGAAGGTGTTCGGTGGATACATTTCGACCTACGACTTTGATCGTGCGGTTCAGGATCATGCCACGGTTCCCCTCTACTACGACGCTCGCGGTGAGTATCTGAATGTCACTACCGATACGCTCAATGAAGCAGTAGCCGAGAAACTCGCTGAACTTGAAATTGAAGATGTCGATACGCAGATGAAATTGGAAAAGTACCTTGGTAAGAGCTATCAAGTTATCGCGAACGATATTCGCCTCAAGAAAATAGCCGAGGACTTTGTGGATCACTACACCACCGGCTGGGAATCAGGCAAGGCGATGTTCGTGTGCATCGATAAGATTGTCGCGGTTAAAATGCACAAGTTCATCATCGAAGCGTGGGATCGTAAGCTTGACGCTGTCACCGCTCGACTTGCTGACGCGACAGGCCGTGAAGAAATTGATCTTCTGGAGCTGGCCAAGTGGATGCAGGAGACGAAGATCGCTGTGATCGTGAGTCAGGAGCAGAACGAAGTTGAAAAATTCGCGAAATGGGGACTTGATATCACACCACATCGTGAACTCATGGTGAACGGGTTCCCTGCATCTGACGGCGGGAAAGTTCTTACCGCAGAGAAGGCTTTCAAGGCGGAAAAACATCCGTTCCGTGTAGCGATCGTCTGTGCCATGTGGCTGACAGGATTCGATGTTCCATCGCTTTCAACGCTCTATTTAGACAAACCGCTGAGAGCTCACACGCTCATGCAGGCGATCGCTCGTGCCAATCGCGTCGCTGAAGGTAAGAACAACGGTCTGATCGTTGACTACTGCGGAATCCTGAAGAATCTTCGCGATGCCCTTGCCACCTTTGCAGGATCGCCCAGCGGGGCACGACCTCCAATCGAAGATCAGGAATTGCTTCTGGCAGAACTGCGGACGGCTCTTGATGCGGTTCATGGGTTCTTCGTGGACTATCCGGTTCCGCCGTTTGCTTCGTTTGTGGAAGAGCTGTCTAAAGTTAGCTTTAATAGAATTAAGTTAATCAATGAGTACACAGAACAGATCAACACGAACGATTCTACACGAAAGCAGTTTGAACTGACAGCCCGAGCTGTTTTCTCAAAGTTCAAAGCTGCACTGCATGTTCGCCCTCAGATCAATGAGTACCGATCCGAACGGGATGCGGTGGATCTGCTCTACAAGAAACTTCAAAAGGATCGCGATGAAGCGGACATCAGCGAAATCATGAAAGAGCTTCAGGATCTGGTCGGTCAGTTCATTGATCACACCGATTCCCCGCGAACGCCGACACGACTCTTTGATATGAGCAAGATCGATTTCAAACGGCTCAGTGTTGAGTTCGCCAAGCGTTCCAACAAAAAGAGCATGACTCAGGATTTCAAGGCAGTTCTGGAATCCCGTCTGGAAAAGATGCTCTCCCATAATCCGCTTCGAACTGATTTACAACAGCGGTTTGAAGAGATTGTCGAAGCGTATAATGATGAAAAAGATCGCGTGACCATCGAGAAGACCTTTGAAGATCTGATGAAGTTTGCAGCTTCGTTGGATGAAGAATCTGACCGTGCAGCTCAGGAAGGCCTCGATGAAGAGTCGCTGGCTCTCTATGATCTGCTTCGAAAACCGGAACTTGAAAAGGATGATATCGGTCAGCTCAAGAAGGTCGCTGCAGAACTGCTGACGAAGCTGAAAGAGGTGATCAGCCCGCTTCCTCATTGGGAAGAGTCCGAATCGACTCGCGATCTGGTCAAGACAGAGATTCATGATTTCCTGTACTCTGATGCTTACGGTCTACCCATGAGTTATCAGACAGAAGAGATTGATCGCTTGAGCTCGATGGTGTTCCAGCATGTGTACCGCGTCTATCCGAAAGTCCCGAGTCCGGTGTATGAGGAGGCGGGATGTTAGAGGGGAAAGAAAAAGCAATTAGCTATGCGGTAAATACCGGGACGCTTAAATCCATCAATTTGTGGTTTAGGGATTTATTAGAATTTCTCGAAGACTGTATTGCTAAACTTAAAGTAGAACCAAAACTCTGTGATTACCACCGAATTTTGTATAATCAACTACTAAAAGTTCGCCGCCTCGTAATTACCTCGACATCATTTTTTGTGGAAACTACAGAAGGTAATACACAGTCATTAATAGATTCATATTACCCTATATATAAAACGCTTTTCGAACTGTTGGTTGAATACGTGCTTGTAATTGGCTATAAAAATGAGTTTGAAAATAGTAGGCAGGATTGGGAGCAGGAACTACTCAAAAGAATTATGAGCTACACGAAACTATACAAGATGAAGAAAAATTTCTCTAAACTTTTTTTCCAGACTCTACCGGATGATCTTTTAAATAAGCTCCCTAGTTCTTTAAGAGAAATGTACGACAACGGCAAATCAGCAAGTCGCAAAGAAATCGAAGAAAAAGTCTCTATTGAATTAGGTGTGAATGGAATTAAGAGTCTAGAACATTGGTTTCCTTTTGTTGACAGTGCAGGCAAAGAGTTTCTCCCGAACCATGAAAAGTTAAAGGCCGGATCATTGAAATGGAGATGTAAATATGTGCTGCCTAAAGTGTTTACGTCTAAAGTTACACCGTACTTACCACAAAATAGCTGGGAAAAGCACTACGAGGGTATTTACGAACTGTTAAATGTCTATGCTCACCCACACCTCGGATATTATGATAGTTTGCTACCAGAGCAGGAACGTTTATTTGATTTGCTTTACATTCAGGCATCATTGGTTATGCTGTTTACAATGGAGATTATCCCTACTTTTTATCGTGAATTACCAGTATCTCCCAATTCTGACTTATTTAATAAGCTTAATAGCAGTTTCAAAGACCCTGTACATAAAATTTTAATGTGTTCTATGATTATCGCTTCTGAGGAATAGTAGACATCCCCCTCTATTTGATGTATATTTTATTTATGTTGGCAATGATTCTACTGCTATTTGTTAGATGCGGGATAAACCTGCATCCGCAGAGAGAATTTTTTGGAGGTACCAGATGCCTAAAAAACCAACTAAGAGTGATGTTCAAAGACTTATGAGAAATGAATGCGAGAAGTTTGGGAGAGTCAAAAAAGATTCACTTGCTTCACGGATTCAACGAACATTTGACAGAGAACAGCACAAAGACTTGTCTAAACAATGAGTCTATCTATGCCTCTTTCAATATCGAAAGGGGCATTTCTCAAGTTTATGTTTCAACTTTATATCTTTTTTTTGAATAGCGTCAGTATCACAGAACCGTCACTAATAAAACCACCAATATGCATCAATAAAATTCACCATCCCGGATACTTATTCCAGATCGCATCCTGAAACTCACTACACACATGCTCTGACAACTCCCACGAACCACACTCACGAAGATCTACTGCCATCTCGCGGATCACTTCTTGCAGTTCCAACGGTTCGAGCCATGAACGATCGATCATCGATTCTCCCCAGAGAGCTCCGAGAATGTTCCCCGTGATCGCTCCGGTGGAATCGGAATCACCTCCATGGTTCACTGCCATGATTACCCCATGCTCAAAGTCGTGAGCTGACAACGCACAGAAGATCGAAATCGACAGCGCCTCTTCTGCGATCCACCCTTCGCCGAGCAGACCGATCGCATCGGAAAACGCCATGCATCGCCGGTGACACTCAACAGCAAGATCCACCGCCTTGGTGGTCTCTTCATGATCGTCGTAGGTTCGGGCAATCCGCTGAGCTGCTGTGAACGACTCCATAAGCGAGCTGCCATTCACCAGTTCATAGATCACCGCAGACAGAAAACCGCCCGTGATCTGGCCGGTGGGGTGACCGTGTGTAATCGCTGAGACTTCGACGCCAAACTTGAACGCCGACTCAACTGTCCTTCCCAGTGAAGCCGCATAGAGTCCGCACGGTGCCGTTCGCATAACACCGCCACACCCCTTACTCCCGTTGCGACCGTTCATGGTTCCCAGCGATAGAATGCAGGTTCTTCCCGGTGCTCGTTCGCTTAACAGTTCACGATGGGTGATCAGCCAGCCGTCAAGCTCGTCGATCTTTGGACTCTTGAGATTCTGTGTTTCCAGCCAGCGATGATAGGCATGTTCGACACATCCCGTGTCCGATCCGATCCCGCGAAGTGAACCTCGCACGAAACTGCGAAGCATCCCTTCGCCAGTGAACAGCGTCATCTGCGTATCGTCGGTGATCTTTCCAATTCCACCGTAGGCAGGTGCATACTCTGTGATCCCCCGTGATCCGAACTGGCGGGTGATCTCTTCATGTGAAAGAAATTCAACAGGAGCACCCAGTGCATCGCCGATAGCTCCGCCGAGCAGACAGCCCGTGTATTTGTCGAGATTGTTCATTGTTTCTCCTTCATGCGAATCGTTACAAAAAGTGGATACCAGCGAACTGTTTCCTGGTCGCTGATCTGGTTAAACTTGCAGGTGAGTGCAAGCCCGGAATCAAAGAGCGGTGCGAGAATTTCCGCCAGACCTTTGCGAAGATAGCCGATCTTTACGGTTCCTCCGGTGATCGGATCGGTAACAATTCCGCAGATTGCATTTTCATGATACTCGTTTACGTAGTCCCGTTCAAGGGTAATTTTGTAGAGTTCGAGAAGTGTTTCAGTTTGAATTTCAACCGTTTCCAGCGGAATACCTTCGGACAGGAATTTCACCATCGCCCGTGTCCGTGCCGATTCAAGATTGGTACGCAGTTCATGGATAAATGGATAGTTTTTACACCCAACCAATGGTAATGTCAGTACTTTTCCTGAAGTGAGCCACGTTTCGATCCGTTTTCTCAAAAGAGGAACAAACGAATGTTCCGTTACGCCATCAAGAAGTGTACCTGCAAGTTTTTTCAGATGCGATGGAACCACGGACTCGGTTTCGAAGATCTCCTCTTCCTCGATACAACGCGGCGGTGTCAGAATGTGACCACCGAATCGGCAAGCCCACTCCATGCCGAGACAGTCGATAATCTGATCACCGACGATCTTGCGGATCAGCTTTGTATACGGTTTCCACCATGAATCATCGGAAAGAATCAGGGCCGCGCAAAAGAAATCACCGTTATCCAGAGCTGCACAGAACGGAGTGAGTCGTTTGAAAAAGGCTACTGTCGATGGATCGGATGGTTCTATGGATGGTTCACTGTAGCGGGCGCAGATAATCGACCGTGTGCCGCGAAGCCAGATTGGTGTTCCGAGTTGCGGTGATTCGATTACTATGAGTGTACGGTCA
>JAIFMU010000223.1 GCA_020048285.1 bacterium
ACCTATCATTTTGGTGTAGAGCAGGGACTTCCTTCAGCGCACATCACCACACTGGCGGTTGATTCCGAAGGCATTCTTTGGGGAGGAACTCCATGCGGGGCATTTAGAATCAATCAACAAAGAGAAATTAAAAGCTACACTCAAGCATCACTAGGTGTTATCGCTCTGCCGCAACCAGAAATTACTGATATTGAAATCAATAAAAATGGTGATATTTGGATCTGTACAGCGGGAGGCGGGATTGTTACTTTTGTCAACGGTGAAATGGGCATCTTGCGCTTTGGCGGGAACTATTCGATACTGAACCATGTAACGGCAATCGAATCTGATCAAAAGGAATCTATATGGCTTGGAACAAAATCGGGAGCGTTGATAAAGTGGGATAAGTCGCAATGGTACTGTTATTTCAATGACCAGTACCAGATGCTTCCCGCGGCAGAAATGCTCTCTTTTGCCATCGATTCAAATGAAAATTTATACATTGGAACAGCAGGCAAAGGACTTTTTCTTCTAGGCCCCGAAGCAGAAGAGCTATTTCTCACAGAGTAATTGCGGCTTACCTCTTTACGTACAAATGGGCTGCCTCATTTCTGAGACAGCCCATTTGCATTCAATCAGAACCACATTTATTTCGGCGACTCGTACACAACGCGAACTTCGCGCTGAGGGAATGGAATCGAAATGCCATTTTTTTCAAGTTCGATCTTGATTCGTTCATTCATGTCAAGTGTTACCGGCCCAAAGTCAGTACTCTGAACCCACGGACGAACGCGGCTATCCGCTTTCAAAACGGCGAGGATCAAATCTTTCGCCACCTTGATATCGGAATCGTAAGGAATGCCGATGTTCAATTCAACGCGACGCGTGCCGAGAGCACTGTAATTAATAATATTGTCGCCAGAAATTTTTGAATTGGGAATAATCACCTTTTTCCCATCGGCAGTTTTCAGCACTGTTGTAAAAATTGAAATCTCAAGAACTTCACCAGCAACTCCAGCGCCTTCTATGAAATTCCCCACTTTGATCGGTTTGAACATAATCATGAGCGCACCGGCGGCAAAGTTCGACAACGATCCCTGAAGAGCAAGTCCGATCGCCAGTCCGGCAGCACCGAGAATCGCCACAAATGATGTTGTTTCTACGCCGAGCTTGTTGATCGCTGCCACTATCACTAGTGCAAGAAATCCGAAATACCCCAATGACGATCCAAAACCGATCAAGGTTTCATCAACATGAGAACGGCGCATCACTTTGATGGCAAGATTTTTCAGTCCGATCGCAATCAGCCTACCGACAAATAAGATTACGAGCGCGACCACAAGATTTTCTAGGTACATCGGTGCTTTTGCAACATAAGGCGCGACTATTTTTTCCCAATACTCCACAACGTCCTCCTGATTATTTGTACATTTCTACTATTCATCAATAAAAATAGTGTATTTAACCAATCTAGAGTGTGACTACTTGCTCCAAACACTAGCTGTGAATATTTTCACAAATAATCGTTGATTTCTGCACTAAACTTGTGTATATTTGGGTTAAATGAGGACGAAAACTGCAGCAAAGGAACTATCATGAAGAAGAAAATTGCATTTTTTGACACAAAACCATATGACAAGCGTTCATTTGATTCAACAGTCGGCATCGAAGAGTACGAAATTGAATATTTTGAAACCAGGCTAACTGAACGTAGTATGGCTCTCACTAAGGGGTTCGACATAGTTTGTGCATTTGTGAACGATGAAATCACCGCCCCTGTTATCGACCAACTCTATGCAAATGGAATCCGACTTATAGCCATGCGCTGCGCAGGATACAACAACGTGGACGTGTGCCATGCCCTAGACAAAATCCGCATTGTTCGCGTACCTGCCTATTCGCCTCATGCTGTTGCAGAACATGCACTTGCACTTCTTATGACTCTGAACCGCAAGATCCACCGAGCTCACCTTCGAACTCGTGACAGCAATTTCAGCATTGTCGGATTGGTGGGAATGGACATGTACGGAAAAACTGTCGGAGTAATCGGTGCAGGCAAAATCGGCCGAATTATGGTGGATATTCTCTGTGGCCTTGGTATGGACGTTCTCGTCTACGACAAGTATCAGGACAAGGCGTGGGCCGAGAGCAAAGGTGTTCGTTATACTGAACTTTCTGAAATCTATGAAAAAGCGCAAGTAATATCACTTCACTGCCCTCTTACCGATGAATCTCATCACTTGATCAACAAAGAGTCGATAGCTCAGATGCGCGATGGTGTTATGATTATCAACACTAGTCGCGGGCCTCTGATCGATACTAAAGCGCTGATCAAAGGGTTGAAAAGTGGAAAAATAGGTGCGGCCGGTTTGGATGTATATGAAGAAGAAGCTGACTATTTCTTCGAAGACTATTCCGAAGAGATTGTAACGGATGATGTTCTGGCTCGACTGCTTACGTTTAATAACGTCGTTGTCACATCTCACCAAGCATTCCTCACCGAAGAAGCGTTGGCAAATATCAGTGGCACTACCCTGAAAAATATTAATACGTTTTATGCCGGTGAACATGGTGCTAATGAAATCTGCGGAAATTGCGATGCAGGAAGTTGTGTTCGCCATACAAAGAGAACGGCGTAACAATTCATAGGTAACTAATCGTTTTCTATTGTAACAGTCAAAATTCTCTTCGTAGTATAAAAACCTGCGAAGAGAACCATCCGTATACAAACAGAGGAGATCCCAATGGAAAGAATGGAAAATCAACAAATTGTCGCCCCTTACACGCCAGTTCCTACAAAGTGGAACCGGGAGCGAATCTGCCGCACATTTTACGTCTGTGCCGCCGCTGCAGCAAGCTTCTGGTTGATAGCACTCACACTGTACACCTACCAATAACAGAGGGAACTGAGAATGGATCTGCAAACATTTTTTATAGCCTTGATCCCGATTGTTCTTCTCATGCTCATGCTTGGCGTATGGAAAATAGCCGCTCACATCGCGGCTCCAATCACACTGCTCATCACGGCGATTATTGCGGCTCTCTACTGGGAAATGCCTCTCATCAAACTCGCCGGAGCAACTGCTGAAGGTGCAGCCATGGGACTTTGGCCAATCATGATCGTAATTGTAGCGGCGATTTTCAGCTACAATTTGGCGAAAGAGACTGGCAGTATGCAGAAAATTACCACGATTCTAGAATCGATCACCACGGACAAGCGGATTCAAGTGCTGATCCTCGCGTGGGGGTTCGGAGGATTTCTCGAAGCAGTAGCTGGTTACGGAACAGCGGTGGCAATCCCCGCATCGATCCTTGCCGCACTGGGATTCAACCCCCTTTTCGCCGCTGTGATTAGCCTTATTGCGAACACTGTTCCCACCGCTTTCGGCGCAATTGGGATTCCCGTTTCAACATTGGCAACTCTTACGGAACTCGATCCCAACAGACTCAGCGCGTTGGTAGCTTTGCAGCTTACACCATTTATCATATTGATTCCATTTGTGTTAGTTATGATGACCGGCGGAGGATTCAAAGCGCTCAAAGGTGTATTTGGAATCACTCTTGCTTCTGGACTCGGATTTGCAATTCCTCAGTACTTGGCAGCACGCTATTTGGGCCCACAACTACCTGCCCTCTTGGGATCACTGGGATCGCTCACCGTGACCGTGATTATTGCGAAAATGATGAACAAAGAGAACAAGCAGACGTTTACAGCTAAATTCCAGTGGGAAGCATGGCGTCCGTACATGCTGATCCTCATCTGTATTCTCGGCGCAAGTACGCTTGTGCCACCGGTGTACCATGCGCTGAGCCAATTCCAGAGTTCAATACTCTTTGTCGAAGGGGCTAAACCTCTGACATTTAAGTGGATCGCCACGCCGGGCGCACTGATTGTAATCGCCACGATATTTGCGGGAATTCTAGCCAAACTATCGTTCAGATCGATTGGGTCAATTTTCTGGCGTACAGTTAAGCAACTTGGCAAATCATTTCCCACGGTGCTTTCAATAGTGGCATTGGCGAAAGTTATGAGTTATTCGGGAATGATCACCGATCTCGCGGGAACTCTGGCAATTATCACGGGTCCCATTTTCCCCTATATCAGTCCGCTGATCGGAACGTTGGGAACATTCGTCACCGGTTCAGATACATCTTCCAACATTCTCTTTGGAAAACTGCAAACCGAAATCGCCGGTTCGCTCAATACAGATCCGTATTGGCTTGCCGCGGCGAATACATCGGGAGCAACCGCAGGTAAAATGATTTCGCCCCAAAGTATAGCCGTAGCCACTTCTGCCACGGGACTTTCTGGAATGGAAGGAAAAATTTTTGGACAAACGCTCGTATTCTGTCTAGTCTATGTTCTAATCTTGGGGATTTTTGTGGGACTTTGCTCTACCTTTGGTTTGGTAAAACAGTTCTAATGGAATCAGGCGTGACAACAAGCAATCGGTTTTTTGTCACGCCCTTATCTACAGGAGAGGTATTATAGTTCACTATGGGAATAAATCTATTTTGCCTATTGATATCACAGTAGCAAGATTTTATATTAGTTTTATCAACACATAAAAATCTCTACGCGGGTATAACTCAATGGCTAGAGTCCCACCCTTCCAAGGTGGTTGTTGTGAGTTCGAGTCTCACTACCCGCTCCATTCCCCCTTAGTATCGAGTCTCCCCTCCGTTCAACTAAAATGCGTTTGAACAACGTGAGCAACCCCGCCATCGTCACAGGAGGGCACAACGCCATTTCCATATTGATAGAGTTCAGGATCCGTGTTTTCCACCCAAAGCCCTAATCCCGCGAAAACAATCATCGACGTGTCATTCTCCGCATTTCCCACTGCGACAACCTCTTCAGAACTGATACCGAGCATTGTACAGAGTCGTCCCACAGTCTGCCCCTTGTCGATCCCCGCTGCAGTCACTTCAAGAAAAAATGGTTTTGAAATCGAAACTGATTTATCTGTATAAATCGTTTTCATCCGCTCTTCGACCCGTTTTAGGTGTGAAGGTTCAGCAAGAAGGATACATTTCACCGCATTGTATTGCACTTCATCGACAAATGAATCGACCTTGTGGAAATTCATTTTTGTCAGATTGATTTCAAAATCAATGTATTGGTCACTATCTTCACTGATAATATCAGTTCCCTTGTAGGTGATAATCGACGTGCTCATTTCACGGGAAAATGCGTATAAATCAGCAATCTCTTCTTTGGCAAGCGATTTTTCAAACAGAATCTCTCCCGTGCGCGAGGAGACAATTTCCCCTCCGTTAAACGATATCAGATACGAATCAGTTTTGTCGAGTTTTAACTCTTGGGAGAAACGGATCATGGCACCGGTGGGGCGCCCCGATGCAAGTACAACCATAATCCCTTTTTGTTGCACCGCAAGAAGTGCATCTCTATCAACTGAAGAGATTTCACCATCACTTCCCAAAAGAGTGTCATCGAGATCGAGAACCAACATTTTATACATAGAATACCTCATTTTCCATGATTTTACGTCAAAAAATAGGTTGTGGGGCTCGTTGGAAAAAGAAAAGGCTCTGAATTTCTTCAGAACCATGTGTTGTAGATTGGGCAATAAAATTACTACTTTTGTTTCCACCGTTGCAGAATCATTTTCGATGTTCCATTTGCATGAATGATAGGATACTCCGCTTCTAGTCGATTCACAAATCGACCATTCACCAGCATTCCCTGACCATCTTTTAAGTCGCCAACGGTACAATTCTCTGTATCGATAAATCGATTACTTACATTTAGGCAGAGCGACTCATTGGTAATTATCGACTGACGCTTTTGTGCAATCCAGTAGTTAAAGAGCAATTGATCAACTCCTGTTGGAACGACTTTCATCGTGGCTACTACCGATGAAATGAAATCGATAAATTCGATAAAAAAATCACCGCGAATCGCAAAAAAACCGGCATTATGAAGTGGTAAATCTTTGAGTGATGAAAATCGAGGGTTGCTGAGAAATGGTGCAAGTTCTGGTTTCTCACCAACGGTAACTCCTTCAGAACAGACAATAGCGCGAATATCCTTGCCGAAAGTGTCAAAAAATACCGGCGCGCGTTGAAAAACAACATCAGCACAGTCACTCCAGAGGAACCAGCGATTTGCTCCCAAGTGCGTTATCACGCTTTTCATGTGGATAAAGCGTTTAACATTTCCCGGCCACTGTTGATCAATTTTGAGTACTTTACAATGTGGTTGCGCGGTAAAATGATCTCGGTACATAGCAATTACCGGTTGAAACTGTTCAGTCATAACCGTGCTCGATTCAACCCATCGCTGTACACCGGCAATGTTGTTGCTAGCTGTTAGCAGTATATGAGAAGCTCCCATAGAGTACCTCATTGTTTAGAAGTGAATTATGAATTTCAATCAGCGTGTTAAAATAACTCTTGATCACTACTTCTATCGGTTTAAAGCTTCGATGTCATCACAACTTTTCAAAACTTTTTCGTAGTGGTGTAGCAAAAATGATACACTTTGATCGAATAGCATAGTGGCGATAAAACAGAATCTCATGGGCAAACTCTAACATATAACTTCGGGCATCACTATTTATTCAAAGGTCGAGAATAGATTGCAAAAAAAGGGAAGAGCAAAAGCCCTTCCCTCATATCACCAATGTTTTTGGTCGATTATTTGATCATAACTTTATGAACACTCTGTGATTTCGCGCCATTGATCTGAACAATTGCCATGCGACTCGCGAGATTCATACCGTCGAGGTTCACCGAAACTATTCCAGAAGAGAGTTGCGAACGAACAGAGCCAAGTTTCTGACCATTCAACGAGAAGAGTGAAATCTCATACTGACCAGCAACTGGTACTGATAGGTTCAGCTTATTGCCAACGACACCGTTCACAGTAAGAGCGTTCAAGCCTGCTACTTTTGTGGCTGGTACAGTACCAACTTCACCCGAATAGATCAATTTAGCAGAAGTAATGTTGATTTTTCCTTTCAAAATTCCTTCTGGAAGAGCAAGACCAAAGCCTTCAACATTTTTTACAACCAGTGGAGTTTGATCTCCCCAAGCCTGCTTAAATGTTCCCACAT
>JAIFMU010000122.1 GCA_020048285.1 bacterium
GAGTAGTCAAAAAGTCCAAGTTGCATCTGGCACCTCCATGGTATGAAAATACCTTATGCACAAGGAATTGTATTTTTAGAGATGCCCTTAAAGAAATGTGTCCATTATGATCATCTGAAGAATTGAATTGCAAAGAACAAGGAGCAATATCGTCACCTTCTTCTGGCCTAAACTTTACTTCTGAATCTGAACTATTGGGAAAATGTTTTAAGCTTATAGCTAATTCTTTCAATTCATCACGAGTTGTATAAAAATCTACAGTTGCTGAAAATCTCTTATTTGAGGCAAATACTCTCACCTCAATCATATGTTCATCTTCCCAAATTGCTTCAAAGCTTAAAACTGATTCCATGATATCTCCAATGTGAATAATCTCATCCAGCAAACGCCTTCGTGGTGTGCGGTATTCCCGCATCACCAACGCCTTCGGGTTAGAAATCTTCGCTCTTGCTTGAACATCGACGGCGATTCATTTCAAAAATCGTATAATATCTCAAAAGTTCGTTCAATTCGCAAAGAAGATTTCCGACAACACATTCCTTAGGAAATGCTTACTAAAAGCGATTGGTTGAAAAAATTCTGCATGTCCGTTTGAAAGGACTTTCACTGATATCTGTTGGGATTGGATTCACTAGAAAAGCCATTTCAATAGCCCGTTTTGCCTGTAAATCAAGTGATCTGTTTCCCGACGAGTTCACGATTATGACTTTGCTGAGCGTTCCATTTGGATTCACTGTGTATTCCAAAATAACAGGTTGTTCAGATTGAACGGATGGACGCCAATATTCATGAATTCGTGCCATTATTTCAGACTCGTATAAATCAGCTTTTGCTCGTAATGGATCAGCTTTAGTTTTAACATGCTCTTTTCCAAAAAGATCGTCAAGGTTTTCTGAATTATCTGCTTTACTCGAATTACTATTTGAACCTTGAACATTCGTTGAATCAGATTGCATCATCGCTGATTTTTTAACATGTTTCGAATTGCACGATGATACCATTATTCCAATTCCAATAAAGCCGATAAGCATTTTATGAATCATCAATCTTCCTCTTGTATTTATCAGTACACCTAACAAGTGCATCGTGCTATAAATATACACGTGCGCATAAATGTAATCTGTTGAAAAACTACTGCTTTTGCGCACTAAGCACCCTAAAAAGGATGTTTTCGCTATAAAAAAGGAGTAGATATTTTCTGTAGCGAAAAGTCCACTATTAGGGATGTTTTTTCTATTTATATACCCAAAATTCACAATAAAAGTATTCATCAAGAGCGTTCCTTCATTTTTCCATCGTTCCGGAATCAAAAAACACTCGAATATCCAACATTTCAGCGTTCCTGAGTCCGGGAACACTCGAATACCCAACATTTCAGCGTTCCCGATCCGAAACGATCAGACCTGTCTCGAAACTGTTGGCATGAATATTTCTATCGGCAATGTATCTTACGAATAAACAAGAGAGAGGATCTGTATGGAACTGTCACTGACAACTCCGGCTATGTTATTTCCCGCCATTTCACTACTGCTTTTAGCCTACACGAACCGCTTTCTTACACTGGCGCAGATAATCCGCACTCTTCACGACAAGTGCCGCGATGCTGGCGAATCCTGTGACCTTTCGGTGAAATCGCAGATCGCCAATCTTCGGCGGCGCGTCCATATTATTCGCGACATGCAGGGGTTCGGCGCGGGAAGTTTTTTCGCCTGTGTACTCTCCATGCTTCTGATCTACATGAAATGGGATATCGCCGCCGGTGTGGTCTTTGGAATTAGCCTTGTTCTTCTTCTGGTATCGCTTTTTCTGTCGCTTTGGGAAATTAAAATTTCCGTGGACGCGCTGGAAATGCATCTTTCAGAAATGGACAATAAGGAATAATCGGCGCAACGTTACAACAATACAACGACAAAACACAGAGTAAAAAATAGGATTTCCAATGAACAAAACAGTGACCACTTCGCTGAGCGAATCTATGTTTTCCGGGCCGGTGGTGCCGCTTTTGGTGCGGCTATCTCTGCCAATGCTGGCGGGAATGTTGGTGCAGATTATCTATTCGATCACCGACACGTGGTGGGTGAGTCGCATTGATCCGCTTGATCCGGGAATCGTTGGCGGTGTGGGGTTGATCTTTCCCGTCTTTATGGTCACCATGGGGATCGGCTCGGGGATTTCCGTGGGTGTAAATTCACTGGTGGCGCGATCAATCGGCAAAAACGATTCCGCCGCTCTGAAAGGGATCGCCGAAAGCGGACTTTTGATCGCAACGATCGTTTCATTGGCCACGGTGATTCCGGGCTATCTCTTTGCAGATCGATTAGTGACTGTTCTAGGGGCGACCGGATCATTCCACGCCAACGGCCTCGCCTACTTTGTGGCGATCCTTCCGGTGCTGCCGCTCTCTTTTGCCTCGGCGGTGTTCACGGGAATTCTCCAGGGCGAAGGGCGCATGAAACAGGTAATGACCGCCATGATTCTCGGCACCGTAGCCAATCTGATTCTCGATCCGCTCTTTATCTTCGGGCTCAATCGGGGAATCGGCGGGGCTGCAGAAGCAACCGTGCTCGCTCAGGTAATCACTCTGATCTACACGGTTTCGCTTTTTGTGCGAAAGATTCCTTCGCTGGAAATTGCCTGGAATTTTGCTGCCATTTCTCCCCGTCAGATCGGCGATATTCTTTCCGTGGGAACCAGCCAGGCCCTTTCCATGCTGATCATGGGCGCGGCAATTCTGGTGATGAACATCGTGGTGGTGAAACTGGACAGCAATGCCATGACCGCTCTGACGCTGGGGCAGCGGGTCGATCAGCTTATTTTTACGCCGATCATGGCGATTTCCGGCGCCTTGGTCACGGCGGTGGGGCAGAACTTTGGGCGAGGAAATATCGTGCGGATCCGAGAACTGTGGCGCAAAGGGGTGATCATGGCGGCGTCGCTCTTTTTGGTTCTCGCCTCAGTTGTGGTATTTGCCGCGCCGTGGATCTTTCCCCTGTTCAGCGATGTTCCCGAAGTGATTCGCTATGCTGTACTTCAGACGCGAGTGGTAGAGTTCACCTTTATTGTGGCCTGTTCGGGAATCTTGGCGCGCGCCGTATTTCAGGCCATGGGGTATTCAATTCCTTCGCTGATTTTGACCGCTCTTCGCCTGTTCATTCTGGCAATTCCGGCGATGATGATCTATGTGTACGTCTTTGATCTCGGCGTTCCCGGCGTCTGGTATGGTTTGATCACCGGAAATATTGTTTCCGGCGTGGTCAGTTTTATCTGGGTAGAACGGATGCTCACGGTTCAGGAGAAAAAGGCAGGATTAAAAATTGCTCGGGAGTAGTTCTCTTGGGTTTAACGATTCTGCGATTGATCGAAAGAGAGAACCTGGCTTTCTCATTTCGTCGATTAATCGCTTCCGCTATTGCTCCTCGAAAATAGGCCCTGGTTAATTGGTCTAAAAATCAGTTCTTGGGGAGTGAATCAAAAACTTCCCGACACCGCTTTTCCCAAAACGACACGCGCCCCTTGCATTCGATCTGTTCAAGATACTTCGACTCTTCGAGATATCTTTCCGGCATCGGCTTGTCTTCGGCAAAGGTGTGAGCGAAAAAATTGGCAATATAGACCGCACTGAGCAGTTCAAACCCTTCGGCGGGGTGGTTAATCGGTTCTTCGTGAAAGGCTACGGCAGTGAGTATCTCTTTAGGAAATCCCCAGAGCGCCAGAAGATAGGCACCTATTTCCCCGTGAGAAATGCCGATCAAGTTGCGTTCCACTTCGGAAATAGGACGGTGAGCGGTAAACACGCGGTTCATCACCGCTTCATACTTTTCGGGAAAATTATCCGCTAAAATGAGTATTCCCAAATCGTGAAGTACGCCGGCAACATAGGCCGACTCGGCCATTTTTTTGTCATCCGTTTCGATCATGGTGATCTCTTTGGCAAATTCAGCGGTAAGCATGCAGTGACGAGTCAGCTGTTCCGCGGTGAAATGCTTTGTGCCTTTCAATTCTAAACTGCTGAAAATATGGGACGAGAGTGTGATTGCTTTGATCGTGTTGAGTCCCAAGAGTGACACGGCTTGATCGACAGTGGAGATCTCTCCACTTATTCCCAACAGATTGATCTGCTTGAGAACATTGGCGCTCATGCCAATATCAGAAGCAATCAGTTCGGCGGCATCGCGCAATGAAAAATCATTGTTTTCAATCTGATCCATCAGCACAGTGTAGACTCGGGGAAGCGAGGGGAGTGTTCCCGTGTTGGTGAGCGCGGTTCGGATTGCATCGTTGTCGAGCACGGTGTGAATAAAGAGCGTATTCTGAATCGTTTGCATCATCTTATCGGCACTGCACGGTTTGGATATAAACCGATGGGTAAAAGCCGCCACATCGCGAACCGACTCTTTGGAAAGCGATCCCGAGTAGACAATGCGAATCAAGTGAGGAAACTCTTTCTGAATGATTTTGAGCAGTTTTACCCCGTTTACTTCAGGCATATTGAGATCGGTCACTACCACGTCGAACGATTCATCGGCCAGCATATCAAGTGCTTCCATTCCGCCGTTGGCAAAGTGAACACTCCAAGGGGATTTGTGCATCATTCGCTGAAGTGAAATTATGATTTCTGGTGCATCGTCGACAAAAAGAATTTTCATTTGGCGGTTATCCATGAAGAAGTCCTTGAAAAAGCACGCGGCACTCTTCGCGCCAGTGTGAATATTGTTTGGTGAGATTTTTTCCTACGAGATAGCTGTCAGTGCGATAGTCAAAGGGTTCATCGATGACTAAATCGAGGCTCTCTTTGCGATCCTGTTCATCGAGAATATCCAAGGTGAGATGGTAGGCGGCATAGACGGCGGTGGTTATACCCACATTAGGTTCGTCGATCACGGCCGGTTCGCGGTAGAATGCGACGCCGTTGAGTATTGGCTCGGGCATTCCCCAGAGCGCGAGAAGATGAGCGCCGATTTTCGGGTGAGAAATGCCAATGAGATTGTTTTCTACGGGGATCAGCGGACGGTTTGCACCGTATACGCGATCGAGAACGGCGGCGTATTTGTCCGGGAAATTCACCACAAATACGAGTGTTCCCAACCGGTGAAGCATTCCGGCGATAAAGGCGTGATCGGCATTTTCATCTGATTTTGTTTCAATCAACATGATCTGCTTGGCAAAAAGTGCAACGAGCATGGACTCTTGCATCAGTTTTTCCATGGAAAAATGAGGGATTTCTAATGAACCAATCGAATGGAATATGTGCGTCGTTAAGGCGATAGCGCGAATCACGTCGAGTCCCATGAGCGATACCGCTTGGTAAATATCGGTGATGCTGTGTTCAAAGCCGAACTGGTTCACCTGTTTGAGAACATTTACCGTAAGTCCAACGTCGAGCGAAATAATTTCCGCGGCTTCGCGCACGGAGAAATCTGGATCGTCAATTTTTTCCATTAGTTTGGTGTAAGCTGAAGGTACCGATGGGAGTGAAGAGGTTTGAAGCAGCACTTTTCTCACTGCATCATTGTCGAGAACGACGTGTATATAGAGCGTATTTTCAATGGTTCGGCGAAGGGTTGAAGCACTACATGGTTTGGGTACATAGCGGTGTGCCATTTGAGCTGCTCGAAGGATTTTTCGCTGTTCTGAACAGTGAGAAAAAACGATTCTGATCAATGAGGGGTAGCGTTCCCGAACGATCGCAAGAAGTTGACTTCCATCGATAATGGGCATATCGATATCGGTGACGATAACATCGAACTCGCCCTGAGCCAGTTCATCTAAGGCGGCCATGCCATCCTCGCAAAAGAAGAGTTCCCAGCGATCGGAATCATCGGCAAGCAACTTTTGCAGTCCTGTCAACTGTTCTCGGTTTTCATCGACAAAGAGAATTTTGATTCGCGTCATACCCACCCCGATGATTTCTGTCGTACCATTAGTGGATAGTACCATTCTACATTGTTGATTGCAAGAATTTTATGGTATCAAGATATTTTCGTGGTATCTATCGTTTAAGTATCTGTGACAAACTGTTGAAAACAAAACGGCACCCCGTTAAGGTGCCGTTATTTGATAGGAGTTCTATATGACTACTCCATGTTCATGGCAGTTTTTGTTGCTCCTTTTCCGATTAGATCTCCCAATGCAACTGACAGAGTCACTCGATGGCTGTACCCGAGAGTTTTTTCTACTTCAGTCGCTCCGCCAAAACCATACTGAAGAGCATGGCTTTTCCATTTGAAACCCAAGCCTCCCGCAAAGTTGTGGCTGTCTCGGCTGTTGTACTGATTGGTGTTTACGCCACCACTCAGACCGATTTCGAAATCTTTGAACAGAATTCCATATTCCAAACCTTCAAAGACGCGAATATTTTGTTCGGCCGGAGTAAGCGTAGCAATATCTTCGTAGTCGCGGTTCTTTTTCAGAGCCGCATCAACATCGAATGAAACGCGATGGGTTTCATTGAACAGATTTGTCCATCCAAGCCCCCAGCGAAGTTCTGGATCTACTTTGACTCCCATGATTTCCGTGCCGAGATTCTTTGCGGTAAAGGCAAGATTGAATCCCGCAGGAAACCCAAGCTGTGTTCCCAGATCGAATCCGAGTCCCGCACCTTTGTCTTCGTTGTCATCTGACAGATCAAGGGCATAGCGGTTCAGCGTGAACCCGATCGCTGTGGTTCGGAAAATCCCCAGTTTTTCCCAGAGAACCTTACCGGCACTTAGTGAAAACTGGTGATCGTTGGCACTGTTCGTTCGTTCAGGAGCATTGGTCGCATCGTTCCAGCCTTCTTCCAAAGAGGCGTGGGTGAGCAACCAGCTTCCACTGATCGTGAACAGATCTTTCACCGGAAATGCCGCTGTAAAGTAGTTGAGATTTAACCCTTCAACATCCTGAAGAATCCAGTTTGAATTCATCAGCGTCATTGTTTTAAGTTTCCCCAATCCGGCGGGGTTCCAGTATGCCGCCGAAGCATCATCGACGATTGCCGAATAGCCTCCACCCATAGAGAATCCGCGGGATCCAGCCATAATATCCACCGATGCCGCAGAAAGAATTGTTGCCGTAGCAAGTATACCTATTGCTGTTTTCATTTTCTGTTCCTCCTATTTCAGCAGACCAACGGGTTTACGAATAATCTGCGCGGAACCTCCGGCAGGCGTATAGGTAAACAGTGCGACATAGATTCCCGGTGCAGCCCGTCGTTCGGCACTGTTCAAGCCGTACCACATGGTTGAATACTGGCCCGGTTCGACAGCGGTTTTGTCTGCAATCAACTGACACACCAGATCACCGGCGAGGTCGAGAATCGACAGCGATACCGTTCCCGCTGTGGGAATGCGATAGTTAAACAGCGAACCTTCTTCGGCAGAGATGGGGTTGTGCGACCAGTAGGTCACCAACTCTTTCGGTGTTTCCAGTGAAAGTTCCGCGATATCGAAAATCGTGAAATGGTTCACGCTAACCGAGATCGTCCGGTTTACTGTATCGACAACAGCTTTTCCGGCAAGCTGCCACGATTTACCGTCATAGAACACGATGCCGAATTTTGAAGGATCAAGATCGGCGATACCATCTTGGTTGCGGTCAAGATCCGCTTCAGTCCAGGTGAGAACCACATTTACCGGTTTGCGGAACGATTGACCATCGGGACCAAATTCGTGAGGAACTCCAAGAAGTGAAATTCCCGCTTTTTCAGGAACCGGAAGTTCTTCTGGATCGACACGGGTAATGGTTATTTCCCGGTTGTCCAGCAATGCATTCGCCGGGATTTCCACGGAAACGCCGTTCTGACTTGTTACCGTTGAACCCTCTTTGCCGACAACGGCAGTTGCTTTTGGTTCGACAAATAAAATCGTGTCATTGCGATCTATTTTGTTCCCCGCATTATCTGAAACGGTGCAGGTCACAATATTTTTTCCCGGAACGAGTTCAAGGATTCGACTGAACTGCGATTGAACCGACAACGTATCGACGCGGGGAAGGTCAAGTGGTGAGTTGCCCACGTGCTTACCCGAATCGTTGAGAATGGTGATTCGCGCAAGCCCAATTCCCGATGCGCCACTGTCGCTGAACGAACCGCGAACGATAATCCGATCGTGATACACCGTTCCCGTTGATCCCACAATTCCTTCGAGATTTGGATGGAAATCATAGGCGGAAATAACCGGATCGATATTGTCCAGTGTGACTGAGCTGGTCACCGATTTGCTGTTTCCCAGACGGTCGGTGGCGGTGACGGTGAAGTTCACCACGCCCGATTTGGTAGAATCAACGATAAGCTTTGCGGTAAAGATATTGTCACCTGCCACAAGGTCACCGTTGGTTCCATCGTCGATCATGCTTTTGTTTACACCGGCCATTTCAATTCCTATAGAACTGATTTGAACAGGATTAACTGCTGCAAGTCCTACAAGATTATCTTTGACCAATGCAGTAATCAAAATGGAACTTCCCGATCCTGCAACTGCCACGGTTCCGGGGTAGATCACTTTGGGATCCGCGGTCAGCGGAGATTCGTTGTCCACGATAAAGGTACGGCTTTGGCTTTCAACGACGCGTCCAAGATTGTCGGTGACGCGAATTGCCAAATCGTGCGATCCGTTTTCCATGCCGATTGTATTGAGCGAGAAGCTTGTGTCATCAACACCTGTCGCACTGAATGCAGCACCATCAACGGAGATTTCCCGTTTCACAATGGTTGATTGCGGGGGCGGCGTGGTGGCCACGAATTTCACCGCGAACGTTTTGTTGATCGCCTGTCCAGCAACGGGGGAGTTCACTGTCACTGCCGGAGCGTTCTGAACGCGGAAATGAGCAATTTGCGAATAGCCAATTTTTCCGTTTGAACCTTTCACACGGATCTGAACCGTATGACTTCCGTCGGCGAACTGTGTAGTATTCCAGATCGCACCGATTGTTTCGGCGCCGATCCAGTTTCCACCGTTGAACGAAATTTCCGTGGTGTCGCGCGTTACGCTTGTTGAATAGACCACCGCATAAGTGATTGTGTCAATTCCAAAGAGCGTTGTCGCCACATCCGGCCCAGTGATCGTAACTTTTGGCGTGTTAAACAGCGTCACCGTCACCAGTTCTGAAACGCCGACTCTTCCGTCAGAATCGGTGGCTCGCACCTGAACCGTGTGCTGTCCATCGTTGTAATTCACCGAAGAGAAAAGATAGGTCGAATCGGTGTTTGCAACCGATACTAGGGCGCCGTCGATCCAGATTTCCCGTTTTGCAATCGTTGCGGGAGCAATGGCCGAAGCGGCAAATTTCACCGTGTCGATCCCCGAAAGGAGTTCGTCCGCGGTTGGGTTGGAAAGAGTTACGGTGGGACCATTTTTCACCGTGAACAGAATCGTTTCTGATGAACCGATTTTCCCTTGAGAATCGGTCGTTTTAACGGCAACCGAATGCTCTCCATCTCTGTAGAGAGTGGTGTTGAACAACCAGTTCGCGTTGTTATCAATGGTATCGACCAGCGCGCCGTCTATCCACACGGTGGTGAGAGCGATCGTTGCCGGAGACACCGGTGTTGCGGTCACTTTTACCGTATCGATTCCCGAAAGCAGTGCACTTCCCAGCGGTTTTGCGATCGCCACCGAAGGACTGTTTTTGATTGTTACCATAACAGTTTCGGAATTCGCTGTTTTCCCCTGAGAATCGGTTGTTTTAACGATAATCGAATGCTCTCCATCTCTGTAGAGAGTGGTGTTGAACAACCAACTCGCGTTGTCGTCAATCGTATCGACCAGTGCGCCATCAACCCAAACCGTCGTGAGAGCGATCGTTGACGGAGAAACCGGCGTTGCGGTCACTTTTACCGTGTCGATTCCCGACAGCAATGCGCTTCCCTGCGGTTTTGCGATCGCCACAGAGGGAGTGTTTTTGAAAAGGAACGTATAGACAGGACTGAGAGCCGAAAGATCCGCATTGTTGATCGCTTCGAATTGAACCGTATGCGTCCCATCGAGATACTCGTCAGTTTTAATCGTTACACTAGTAGCACCGTTGGCGAGTGCCGTCGCTTTTCCATCGATCAGCACCTTGAATGTTTTTAAGCTGTCAGCGCCACTTGCGACCGAAAGTGTCATTGTGGCCGTTCCGGTAAGCGTGGTACCACCATTTGGCGAAACCATGGTTACTACCGGTGTCTTTGCACTTCCGCCGTCATTGTTGATGGTCACATTTACCAGTCGATCGATACGGATACCTTCATCATCGACCGCAACCACAACAATAGTGTCGGGGCCGTTAGCGAGTGTCGTAACATCTAATGTTCCGCTGAACTCATCGGTTGAACCGACTTTGGTTAGCACGATCTTTTCGGATGGATTTGCTTTGCGGTAGCAATAGATAGAATCGATTCCATCTGCATTTTCATCAATTGCAACGGCTCTGATATTCAGAACACCTTCGACGGTTTTGAGATCTTCAGGGTAGACAACCTGAAGATAGGGGGCTCCGAGCTGCATCGCCGGCCATCCAATTGCAAGAAAATCGTTGGCATTCGGGTCGATCTTGATACCTGCGGTATTGGCGCCGTACTCCCAAAAGAACTCCTGCTCTCCCGATGATTTATCAGCATCGACAAAGCGAACAATCATCCCGCCGCGTCCACCGTCGGCGAGATCTGCGTCATAGGCACCACTTTGATACGGGATTAATCCTTCAAATGAGTATGTTCCCGAACTGTAGGTGCGCGAACCAGCATGGGTATCAGCCCCTTCGAGGCCTGCATCTGTAGTCCAGACACCACCGGCTGTATTCCAGTGATAGTCGGTAGCCGTTCCGCTTATTTCCAACCCGTCATCGGCAATATTGTCCAAGATGAAATTGCGGTTGGCTGAAGCAGCTCCCGTTGCATCATCGACATAGATTTGAATTTTATCGCCGGCGTTCTGAACCGCATCAGGAACGGTTATTCCCACATAAAGATTGTTTGCCGTTTGATCCTGAGTTGCGTAGAAGGTCGCCTTTTTGGTCTCCCCCTTGAAATTCGTCAGGACAATGTCTCGGCGGTAACTTCCCCGCCACGCATCTTCGGAAAGCGAACCGTCTACTGTGGGAGCTCCATTTGCCGCGTACGTTCCATAAAACGCAAAGAATCGATTGTCGACATTGAGTTTAACATCGGCCCAACCGGAAGGGTTTGTCGCGGCACCATTGGTCGCATCCCAGTGGAATGTTCCCGATCCAGAACCAACTTTGGTGACTTCGATGAATAATCCTATTTCATCAGCCAGTGTTGTTTGGAGATCAGAATTATTCGCATCATCAAGCGTTGTTGTTTTCAGCGGAATTGCAAATTCGTGTGTATGCGTTTTTGTTCCTGAGTTAAAAAAGTAGCGCGCGCCTTTGAAATCCTTGAGCATTCCACCGTCGCCATCATCGGCCCAACTCGTGCCATTCCATGACATCTCTTTGGTTCCGTTGTTGTAGAGTCCATACGCAGCTTCGTTGCGATCACCGCTTGAAGCGCCCAATTTGTGGTCGTGTTCTCTGTCGTTGGAACCGTTGTCGCCTTCGTCAAAGTAGAGCGTTACACCTGCGCCTGAACCGTTGTTTCCATGAGCATAATTGACTGATACATAGAGTGTATCATCATTGTTACAAAGAAGGAGTGACGCGTCAGTACCATCGGAAAGGGTAATTTTACGAACGTATGCCTCTTTCCATTCATCGGGAGAATCCTTAGTCGATGGATCTCCATTTCGACTGAATGCGGAACCATCGATGACAGGAGCCGGCCCGGTGAGTCGATAACTGTAGAGTTGAAGGGCTTGCCCTGATCCTTCGGCGACATGGCCGTAGATTACAGCCGGAATTAGTAGGGGTGCGAGACGACAAAGTGTCGCCGCACTGAGAAGCGGATTTCGCTACATACGATCCTCCTCGAAAAATGGTATTCACAATTCCCAATGTTCACATCGTAGCCCCATTTTTCCTAAATTGCAAGAAGTTTCATAGTGGCTAGCTTACGTCAATTGGGTGCGCAGAGATTTCACTTCGTGTGAAGAGTCTCCACATGAAGTTAAAACAGGGAGGGCTGATCTGTTTTTTGATAATTGCGTGCAGTGTTTATACACTAACTGTGGACATCGTGTTCACACTATGCTTTTATTAGTTGTATTTGTCGTTGTTGTGTCATGTTTGTTAATCTTGTTTTTCTGCGTGTTTTATACGGCGTGTGGAGTGAATCTCTTTGGTGAACTGTTAATCAACCATCTTTTTTAAATCAACAGTGGATCGATTCAAGGCTGAAATGAGCGATTCTGTGGACATGGTTGCGCCGGAAATCGCATCAACGCCATTTCCTCTTTTGATAGGTTTAGATGCGGGCTGTTTGTTTTTAAATTGATTGAGAAATCCCGGCATTGCGAGAGACCCATTTTGTCCATTTTGGTACGAGGCAATCGCAAAGTGAACGGTTTTGAGCGATAGATCAAAAATCGCCAAATAGGTGATGGTTCCACTTTTGGTATTCGTGGTTTCAAGAATCGCCAAGTGCGGAACATTCTGAATGGTGAACGAGGCGAACTGTCGCTGTGGTTCACATTTCAAGGAATGAAACTGTGTGGCAGCGGCAAACTTTTTCTGTTTGGCCACCGCCTGTTTCAGCAGAGATTCATCTCCCGATACGGCGATCGGGAGAAGAATCAGAAGAGAGAGAGCGGTAATGATCTTAGAAATCATACCCTACACCAAAATCAATAGTGGTTTCGTTTTTCTTGTCATCATTGAACATACGTTTCCCCACGGTAGCCTTAATCGCCAACGGTTTCAGAGGGTGGAATGCAACTCCTCCTTCGATACGTGTTTTCGCAGCATCGTCGCCGAGTTCACCTTCGCGGTTCAACAAGCTATAGCGAGCAAATGGGTAGAGAGCCAGTTCGTCGGCATCCCAGATTTTTGCCACATTGTAGCCCAGTTCTGCGGTAATCCCTTGGGATTTTTCGAGTTTTCCTGCACGCGCTTTTCCTTTTGCATCGAGGTCAGTAATCGCGTTGTAGCTTATTGTTGCAAACTCGACACTACTACGGAAACCGTTGCCGTTATACTGCGCGTGAAGATCTACAATATGCGCTTGGTCATATTTGTGATCTTTCTTGTCATCGTTTGTCACTGCATTCAGCGAGTATGATCCACCCGCTTTGAGGCCGGGAACACCTACATAGTCAAGGCGAACAGTTCCCAAAACGTTGTCCAATTTGCTGTAGAACCCTTTCTGACGCGCTTCGCGGAGACCTTCTTTTCCTATACCGTCAAAGTTTCTGTCGTTTAAACCTTCAGAAACCATAACATCGTAGCGCAGCGCATTGAAAACAGTTCCACCCACGGCGATTCCAGATCCAAACCAGGTGGTTGGAATAATTTCACTGTGATA
Source organism: bacterium (assembly GCA_020048285.1). Classification (GTDB taxonomy): domain Bacteria; phylum Fibrobacterota; class Chitinivibrionia; order Chitinivibrionales; family Chitinivibrionaceae; genus JAIFMU01. Next base: position 13,376 of record JAIFMU010000122.1, read on the forward strand.
TTCTGGGCGTTCCACCGTGCTGAAATAGGCCGGTTCGTGGTTTTCGTTGATCAGCCCGATTGGATAGAGCATAACACCGGCGCGAACGCCAAACTCTTTTACCGGTTGAAACTGAAGGAACGCCTGTTCGAGGACAAGGTAGCCGTCTTTACCGGGGAAAGATACGGTAACTTTTTTACCGGTGGAATCAACAGAGGCTGCGACACCTTTCTGCCCATCTTGAACCGCGTTGTGTTCCAGTTCGAGTTCACCGGTAAATGACCATTTTTCATTGAATTTTTTGTCTAAGAGAAGGACAAATCGATGAAAATCAAGCTCTGCAGGAGTTGCCAGTTGAGCTGTGTCTTTGATCGTTTTGTTCAAGTGAAGTTCGCCGTACCCACCGATTGTGAGTGATTTTGTGCTGGTTTCATCAGCGGCAAGCATAGAAGTTGCAGCCATGATAGCAAAAGTAGATATCTTTTTCATAGTTCCTCTTTTGTAACAGTTGTTTGTTTAATTTTAATTGTTAGAAATATACAACAATATCTTTTATCGTGTCAACAACCTGTTGTAAAATTGTAGATAATGAGATTATATTTTTTAGGTTGAAAACCATAACACACTATTGTATATACTAGTGTGGTAATGTTGTAAAAAAGGAGAACAGGTGAAACGTATCGTTTTTTGTGCAATGCACGGGCTGAATGGGGCGAGTGGAAGCAGTTATTCGCCGGCTTATCCGTGGAGTGCTGATGATGAACTGCAGGATTTTATTAACAATCACGCAATTCTCGATGCTCGTTTTTTCAAAAAAAGCTGTGAGAGCATGAACAATTCACTGTTTCAGGGATTGTTCTGGAAAGGGGTACTCGAAGCGGGATTGGCGGCACTTAAAAGTGGAAAATGTGACGATGTGCGGGTGATCTGTACAAAGGGTGATGCGGTGACGCAGCGGGGAACGTGGTTTTCGATTGAAGCCATTCAGTCGTTGGTGAACGCCGGCGATGATGTTCTTTTAATTCCCGTGGGAAAAAGTCTCGGTGGATTTGATGTTCTCGACGTGGTCTCGTATGTAACGAACCGCCACGGGACAAAAACGTGGCGCAAGAAAACCGGTACGATTTCTGTTCCCTTTGGCCTGCTGATCGATCCTGACAATCTGTTTCTTCCAGATCCGACTCCAGCCCGCGTGGTTCCAACTTCAATCGAAGCATTAACGGTAGTGCGCCAAGAGAATCCTAATCGAAAAAACAATTTGATGCCGAAAGGACTTTGCGGTCGCAAAATATTGCGCAAAAATGGAAGCCACCATGGAATTGTTGATTTCTGTTACCCCCTTCCGCCGTTGGCATTTCCCGATAACGATCCGCAGTTCGCCGGTCGTGAAGTTACGCACTGGACGATCGATGAACACATGGTTCTCATTGGCCACCCCGAAGCGGGCACGATTGGATCAGTAATCGACGGCTATATGAATCAACTTTAACCAAAATGAAGCCGCTTTTCTTTCGATCTCCGTCTCTTTAGGCGGAGATTTTTTTTCAAAAACCTCGCCTCCCGCTCCATACTTGCAAAAAGTGTGGTCACTTTAGTATGCTTTTCATCTTGTCTAATATCACCAGTTATTCTATTCGTGTGGTCACTTTCTAATTGGCTGTGGTCGATTGCTGTGGCAGGTTGACCATTTCTTCTATAGTTTCCTTATCAAAAGATGTTTTTCAGGGAGATAGCTATGAATAAAATGCTCGCGATTTTGTGCAGTTTGATTGCGACGGTATCGGCTCAGGTTACCACTACTATTTCACCAAATAAGTGGGTGGGGCTGGAGTTTGGCACCGAATCGGGAACTGTAACCCTGACCAATAAAACAACGACACAGCGTCAAATCGATGGGGTTCGCGTGAGCGTTCCAAATGCCGCTCTTGGCCAGATCAAAAGTCAAGGGAGTTGGGATATTGGATTTGCGGTGAACGACGGATCCGCGTCGAATCGCTTCGATATGCTGATTGGCAACCGCAGCGGTGGGGTAGCAAACGACAATCTTCCCCTAAATATTCTCAATCCCAACAAAGTTCAACAGTATGGAATTTATACCGAAGCGGTAGCCAAAGATGCCAACTGGACGCCAAAGGATCCTCAGATTTTGATTATCGGCGGAAAATCTCTCGCGGAAAAGCGAGTGAACAAAGATATTAGCGGAATCACCCTGAAACAACTCGATTCGATCATGAAAACGCCGGAATACTATGATTCAAAAAAATATGTGCCGGACACGTTGGGGATTCACGGCGGGGCATGGGGTGCGGGATTTGTCGATTGCTGGTACGATCAGACTAAAAATGCGCCGATCTGGCAGATTCAAGTGGGACTTCCGCCGCTGGTGGACAGTACCGGCGGGATTCGCGATACATTTCGGATCTGGGGTGAACCGAAAAAGTTTGAACCAGACTCGATGGATAACCGCGATGGAGCGTATGGTCGCGGTCCGCGATTCATGATGGGGGCTGCCATGGCTCAGGAGTTGATGAATATCGACATGCAGTACCTTCTTGCAACCGGTTTTCAGGAGTCGAATGCGGGACTGGTGAAATATAAAACCAGTTGGGTTGAAGGGTACATGAAAGATGACAAGTGGGTGAACGGCTACAATACATTGGTTTCTGATGGCGTGAACTACTACAATCACGGTCGCAACGAAGATCAGACGCGCGGACCACTTCACTATATCGAATCATCCTACAAAACCTACGTCTACGAAGGATACCCAAAATTTTTCCCCTTTGAAACATCCTATCAGCCATCGCCCAAATTTGTTACCACACCGGCGACCGGTGGTTGTGAACTCAACTCACCACAAATCGGAAACGCCTATCTCGTCAGTTCCCTCTATATGTGGTATTCATGGCAGCTTGTTGTGGCAAAACTCGGTCAAAAAGGGTTGGACTTTTTCAAAACGGCCCCGAACCGCGAAATTGCCGCTCAGATGATCTCCTGGGCGTGGAACAAAGGGTTTAACGGCGAATTTGCCACCTATGTATTATCGCCCGATGGTTCGCGACAGATCGACAAATCAGTTGATTATGTAGGATTTGTGTGGAAAGGAGTGAACGCTCTCGAACGGGCGAACCGCAATTCAGTTCTCAACGGTGGAACCTGCCCGGTCTACGACGCACCGATCACTCGCAAAGATGTGGAACTCTTTTTCTTTGGCGAAGGAGGAGTTGGATCGACGGGAACGCTGGGAACAGCGGGGATTCTTCACCATTTCAATCTTACCAGTGAAGTGCGCAAAACGGTGTGGCGCGAACTCGATTCAGCGGTGACGATGCTCAAAGGAAAAGCGCCTTCGACAAAAGGAACCGAGGCAATCTCCTTTCGCTACGACTACCTCGCTCTGCTTCGTGTGGCAAAAAAGTTTCTCGATCTGACAATTCCCGTTCCCAAGGTGGAAGAGTTTAAGAACTGGACCACGGAAACGTCGACGGTGATCGTGGATCGGATTGCGCCGTTCTGTCCACCGTCGGTGCAGAAAAAAGGGACCAGCGCGGGCAATCGTTTTGTCAAAGAGTGGATTGTCGGCGACAGTGCCAATATTCCCGACAGTGCCGGCGTCCGGTCGGTGGAGTGGACCATTGACCCACAGTGGAAAACATGGAACAGCGTCGATGCAGTCACTTCGTCTAATTTTAAACTCGACATGGATCAGGCAGATTTAAATGCACTGATTCCCGCTGGACCGGACACGGTTACCGCTTGGGTTCAAGTGACCGATCGCAACGAAAACTCACTGATAGACACGTTCTCGGTGTGGCGAGTGGCAATATCCGTGGATACGACGAAAAAATGGATAGCCCCAACCGCAGATTCTTCGCGAGCGATCGACACCGATGGCGACGGGAACGCTAATGCAATCGAGCTCTTTTTCACGGCAGAACCCGGCTATGATCTAAAAAAAATCAGCGGTATAAGCTATGTTTGGCCCGCGGGAAGCAGTGCGGTTGCCGCGTCAACTTCAAGTAGCACCAGTTCTAAAATCACAATCACTCCAGTTGGTTTGACCGGCGGCTCCGGCACGGGAACGCTGCAGTTTTCTTTCCCTGAAAAAAAGGATTATTCGGTGAACATTGTCGATCGCGTTGGGGCGGTGATCCGTTCGGCTGTCCGATTGAAACGGTCTGATGATCTGGCGAAAGACACGCTCGTTTTAACCATTTCGGAACCGCTGAAATCATCAACTGCCGCGGTTTCACTGTTTCGCCTTCGATCGGGAGAATCGACTATTTCCGCCGAATCGGTTACATTTAGTGGTTCGTCAGCGAAGTTGATTTTTCCTCGAAACAGCTTTATCGCCAATGATTCCGTGCGATTTGATCCCGCTGGATCGCTTGAAGATATCCTTGGAAACAAAGCTCATTCCGCGAATCCCGCTACGCTTGTAATGCTTGAAACAGATCTGGTCACCGCGGTTCCCCTAAATATTATCGGCGGAATGTACGACTCCAACGGCGATGGATTGGCGGACAGTGCGGTGATCTCCATGAACCTTTCCAGTGCGACAAAACGGTTCACCGCGAAGGATTTTAAGAACATCCAGATTTCGTGGCCAAAAGGTGTGGCACTTGCGAAAACAACCGTTAAAATTATCAACGATTCAACAATTGCCGTGACGGGATTCAGTTCTGCGGTCTGTTCCGGTGAAGGCGAACTTCTGGGGATTTTCGATGATTCTCTCACGGTGATCCGGCCTATCGAAGATCGCGTAGGGCCAATTATTACCAAAGCAGTTCGGCAGAAATGGAGTGATTCATCAGCAAAAGATACGCTGGTTTTAACTCTGTCCGAATCGGTGAAAACCGTCGCCGGTGTTGAAACGATTGCCCTCGTTCGCGCCGTTGCGGCGATTCCTACGGTTGAATCAATCACTATCGCTGGATCTGTGGCAACGGTGGTAATGGCTCGCGGAACCGTTCGCGACGGCGATTCAGTTAGAATTGTTTCACATGGAACAATGGTCGATCTCGTGGGGAATCGCGCTCACGTTACCAACCGCGCTGTAGAAATTCTAGTGATCGGGGAAAAACGTCCCGCCGCAACCGCCGCCTATTTTGATCGCACCGGCGATGGCTTGCCCGATTCGATTCGGATCGATCTAAAACTCGGTTCTGACAAAAATCGATTCACCGCGAACGATCTTACCAATCTGACCGCGACGCTCTCGGAAGGAACCGTATTAACGGGTTTTACCGTGAATAAAACGAATGATTCTACCGTGGTGATCACCGGATTTTCTGGATCTCGAGGATTTGGGGCGGGAACAATCGGGTATGACCTTCCCGATGGATTTCGCGAAACCGTGGAACTTCGCGACAGTTGTGGCCCCGCTTTAGTCCACGTCATTCGCTACGAATCAAATGGATCCGGCAATGATACCGCGCTGATTCGCTTTTCTGAACCAATGGATCTTGGGTCGCTGGCAATTCAAAACTATCTCGAAACGAACAAAGGAAAAACTATGACCTGCCGAACATATGAAAAATCAGATCGGACCAACTTTATGATCATCGGTGATCTCACCGATCTCATTGTCGGCGATTCCGTCCGCATTCGCAGTGATAAATCGGTAAAGGAGAGCGCGGGGAATGGTGTTCATCGCAACAACCAATTTCGCGAAGTGCGTCAACTTCTCCGACCCTTGAAACTGAAATCGGAACAGTGCTGGTTGTTCGACCGCACCGCCGATGGAACTCCCGATCAAATTGCACTCACCTTTGAAAAACCGGTGGATTCATCGCGACTGGCCGACATGAAATTTGGATTTACGTGGATCGGCAAGGGCGGAACTGATATTCCCACCGAGTTTACCGGCGGATCAATGGCGATTGTCGATTCCAATCGCGTGACAATAACCTTTGATGAAACCGCTCGTCTGGCCCGTGGAATCACCGACATTCGTTCGGGGAAATCCTACTTGTTCCAGTGGGATTCTATTGCCGGAACAACAGACACAATTTCTGTAACGCTGGGCGACTCCATGGCCCCGGTTATTCTTGAAGCGCGCTATTTCGGCATGAATATCACCGATAGTGAATCTGACGCGATCGACACGGTTCAGCTCTCCTTTTCAGAACCGGTTTTTCTCGACAAAGATAACTGGAACCGCCCCTTCACCTGTTATAGCAGTTCGGCTGACCGCACCTTTTCGATGGATCTAATGGCTCAGTCTGAAGGTAAAACGGTGAAATTTGCCGTTCGCACCGATGAATCGTCCGTGATTCCTCGCGTCGGTGATTCAATCTGGATTGCCGATAACCGATTGGTGGCTGATCAGGGCGGAATTGTTCAGGAAAATAGTACCAATCGCGGCGCGCTTTTTACCGAATGTCGCTATAGCACTTCCTACGCCGTGGAACTGTTCCCATCGGTCTTTGAGGCGCGTTCCGGCGAAAATCCGCTAGCTACTCGCTACGGTTCGACCGCCACACTCACTGAAAATGTTCTAGCCATCGCTGTTCGGCCTCGTGGAAACCGCCCTGGCGGAACAATCTCAGGCACGGTTTCGCTGTTCGATGTGCTGGGAAACAATGTCGTCGCAGCCACTGAAATGGCCTACAATGAAACAAACGGTGCGCTCCTGTTCAGTGCGGAAATGAGAAATCAATCGGGAAGAGCCTTGGGAAGCGGATCGTACCTCGCTATAATCGAGGTGAAAGATGAAAATGGCACCACTGTGGCCTATCGAAAAGTTGTAGGCATTCGGGATTAGCATTGATTCGTGTGAAATAGAGCGGTATAAATCGGATTCTGTGCTATATTTGAATTATTGATTTGTGTGACAGGTATAGCGGTGGGCGATATCGTTTATTCTCGTGATTGCACTACACAGAAAACGGAATACTGTAGTGCAATTCGCAATTCGTGAACTCTTCTGATAGCTTAGGGGCTCTTGGCATTTGAGAATACCATCTCCGGTTTTGTGAGTATCATCCCGAATTTGTGAATACCATCTCCGGTTTTGTGAGTATCGTCCCGAGTTTTGTAGGTATCGTCCCGAGTTTTGTA
>JAIFMU010000130.1 GCA_020048285.1 bacterium
CTATTGGGTGAAAGGAGTATTTGGTGTAGTTCTAAAGATGATATAGTGTTAGAATGAAATTCAAGATGCAACTGCGGATTTTAGGATTATGTAAATGGGGCAAATATCGCGGGCTTTGTGAAAGTCGCCGACGCGATGATCGCTCAGGGAATTGTGTAATCTGCTCTGCTACTAAAATATTAGGTCGCTCTGAGAAATCAAGGCGACCTTTTTTGCGCCCTATGATGTTAAAAAAGCCACTCGGTTTCCCGAGTGGCTAAGTTTGCAACAATAGCGATTCTTAATTAGAACCCTTTTGTCACTTTGAAACCATAGGTTCTTTGATCTACTGTGAAATAATCATCCTGCGAAGGTGCTGTCATCTGCTGCCAACGAGCTGCGTGCTCGTTATGGTCGTTACCCAGAAGGTTATATCCGATAACACTCACATCCCAACTTTTTGGAAGATGGAAGTTGATCGCTGAATTCCACTTCACCATAGGTGTTTTATCGGTAATTCCGAGATTGTCATAAGCCGCTCCATTTTGGCTTTCGTATTTAGCATCAAGCTCTTCACGGCCCCAAAGACCAAAGAACATACGAAGGTTATTATGGAAGGTTACGAACTCAGATGGTTCGTAGTCTGCAAAGATTTTTGCTGTAACAGTATGCATCCTGTTAAAGTACTTTCCGTTCGAAGAAATCTGGTCTTTAAGAAGATAAGAAGAACTTTCGTAATTCAGTACTTTGCCACTCGCATCTTTCATCGCTTCCGGTACCCACCCTCCCTGCGCAGCGTCATACTTAGGGGTATAGAGCGGACGAGAATATTCAATAGCTGCTGTATCAAGATTCAATGGAATTCCGTACGAAGCATTTCCGCCAAGTGAAAGTTTGTCCCATTTCTTTGATATCTCAAGTTCGACCGCAAGAATCTGATATTCTTTTGCTTCTTGAGTCTGTTTTTCAGTACCATTCCAGAAATAGAGCTGTGACATTCTGTTGTAGGATACAGAAGGTGACACGTTGAATGTTCCCCAGTTATGACTTGTTGTCAATTCCAAAGAGAACGATTTTTCCGGTTTAATATCAGAAGCTGCAGGTGCTTGAATATTTCCAAGTCTAGTTTTGATATCGCCAGATGGAAGTGTATCCGCAAGAGAAGCATCTGTTGTATAAGCGGTACTGTCTTTTCCATCAGATCCGACTGTTGTATATTCGTAAATTGCATCACCTGATCCATACTGGTTATACTTTTCATATGTCCATGTCGAAGCTCCACCTTCGGGGATTGAACTATACGTCAATGCATCTGCATTGTTTGAACTGGACTGAACAATGAATTTGATTGTATGGTCTTTCGATGGTGACACGATCAAAGCCGCTTTCGGACTTATCACACCATCTGTCATAGTATGTTTGTCAAAACGAGCACCGGCTTCAACAGCAAATACATCATTAAATTCGTAGAATGCCTCTCCAAAAAAGGCATTGTTGTCATATTTTGTCTCTTTGTTTGGTCCCCACCATGCATTGGGATTAAGGTCGTCATTTAGGTCGTAGCCGATTTTATGAAATCCATATTGATAACCAGCAGCGAGCTGAAGTTTTTCAACACGTTTCATAAGATACTTCACAGTTAATTCCGTACGTCTTTCACCTGTAGACCCTGCAATTCCACCTGGGCGTAATATGCCTTTGTCATCGGTAAATTGACGTACTGCCAATTGATTCGACGCCGCTACATGAGAAAGATCAAAAGAGAGGCGGTCTTCACCAATATCAACACCGTAATCACCACCTAAAGTAATATTATCGCGAAGGTGGTTGCGTCTATCAGCTCTCCAAGCATCGATGTTGTCATAATTCAGGAAGTAAGCGCCAACATCAATTGACTGTCTGCTAAAGCGTGAGTAGAGATTCAAGTCATGGAATGAGTAATCTGCCGAGAAAACGTAGTTAGCATCTGTTTTACCATAGCTTCCTCCAGGTTTACCATATGGCAGAGTTCTTTGGGTTCCATCTGCAGCTTTAATATACGGTTTTTCTTTGGTCGGTTCATGCATTTCTGGTACGCCGTAAATACGGTGAATACCATCGCCAAGACCATTGGCACGTTTGAATCCGCCGTGTACTGCAAGTTTGTTGTTTTCGTTAAACTTCTGTGACACGCCACCTTCAACGGTAAAGCTTCCGATACCATTAGATTCGGTAATTTCAGTAAATGCTGATCCATATACTGCATTGTCTTTGACTTCGCGAGTTACGATGTTTACAACACCCGCGATAGCTCCAGACCCGTAAACAAGTCCAGCTGGCCCACGGAGAACTTCGATTCTTTCAATGTCACCAAGGATACCTAACTGAGTCTCTGTAGAAAATCCGTGGAAGTTCTGAAGATTCTGTTTTTTACCATTGATCATTACAATGATTTTGTTGTTACGGTCTGATGCAACGCCGCGCATTCCCCAGATGTCACCATTCCATTTGTTAACCATGTACTGGAAACCTGGAACGTAAATTTCAAGAAGTTCTGTAAGATTTCTCGCTGCAGAATTTTTAACCATTTTTGTGTCAATAATCGTCATTGTTACTGGAGATTTAGACCGCTCGAGTTCGAGGAATGATCCTGTTTCGAGCTTGAGATCAAAGAGAGCTCCAAGGTCAAGATCTTCTTCGTCATCCTGCGCAAGTGCAGGAAGGAAGGACAACATACAGGCTGATGCGATGGTGAGAGCCTTTTTTCTGGACATTTTTGGGAATTGTGCCATAACACGCTCCTATGATAGTTAAAAAATGTTTACTTGCAGTTGTTTAGAAATCCAATTATCTGCTCGTTAGGAGTAAGATTACAATTGAAAATTACATATTTCAATATTTTTATTATACAGGCGTACTATTGGCCCGGTAAAACGGGAATTCCATTTCAAAATAGGCTGGGCAGAAACTATTTTATCTTTGTGAAAAGAACTCTTTACCAAATAAGGATAGACAATGAAGCGTTTTGAAGAACTCTATGCCGAATTAAAACTGAAAATCGAAGCAAACGACCCGAACTCAGGCACGGTTAAAGAGTTCACTAAAGGAAAACATTTCATCGGCAAAAAGATCGTAGAAGAGGCAGCGGAAGTGTGGATGGCCGCTGAGTACGAAACAAAAGAGGCATGTGCTGAAGAGATTTCTCAGCTCTTCTATCACCTTCAGGTTATGATGATCGCCAATGAAATCACTCTCGAAGACGTCTATAACTATCTCTAATTAAGGATTTTATTATGCTGAAAATTGCTATTCCCAATAAAGGTGCCCTTTCTGATCACTCTGTTGCCTTGGTCAAAGAGGCCGGCTATAAATGTAGTCGCGGCGGTCGTGAACTGGTAGTCCGTGATGTCGTGAACGATATCGAATTTTTTTACCTTCGTCCGCGGGATATCGCTGTCTATATCAGTAAAGGTATCGTTGATCTGGGAATCACCGGTCGCGATTTGGCGATTGATTCTAGTTCAACCTACGAAGAACTTCTTCAGCTGAACCTCGGGAACAGTCGTTTTTTCTATGCGGTTCCCAAGGAGAGCGGTATGACTCCAGACAAGTTCGAAGGCAAACGGATTGCAACTTCCTATCCGACAATCGTCAAAAATGATTTGAAAGCGCGCGGAGTAACTGCCGAAGTGATCGAACTTGACGGCGCAGTTGAAATTTCAATCGAACTGGGCGTTGCCGATGCAATTGCTGACGTTGTTGAATCGGGTCGCACTCTTGTCGAAGCGGGACTCTGCACGGTCGGCGATCCGATCATGAACTCCGAAGCGATTCTTATCTCTCGGACTGCGGCAACGGCTGACAAAGATCAGGTGAAAACATTTATCAAACGTCTGAACGGCATTCTGCTTGCCCGTCAGTATGTGGTTGTCGAATACGACTGTCCACAAGCTGTTCTCGGTGCTGCGACTAAACTGACACCGGGAATTGAATCACCGACAATCTCTCCGCTCAATGAAGAGGGATGGGTTGCTGTTAAGGCGATGGTAAAACAGAAAGGGATCAATGAACTTATTGATCAACTTGCTGATATCGGCGCAAAAGGGATTTTCGTTTCAGAGATTAAAACTTGCCGAATCTAATGTATGGTTTGAGTTTAAAAATCAAAGGCAGTCTCGATTGAGGCTGCCTTTTTGTGTTTATTGGAATGGTATCCGATGAAATAATAGGGCAACCACTAGGGTTGCCACTACAATTGTTACTCCTCGCCTTCAACGAAGGGCGAAATCTTTCTCAGTCGTGAGATAATCGCCGGCATTACTTCCAAAACCTTATCAACTTCGGACTCGGAACTGAACCGGCTGAACGAGAACCGAATCGAACTGTGAGCAAGCACATAGGGAAGTCCCATGGCGCGCATCACGTGTGAAGGTTCCAGTGAACCGGTGGTGCAGGCTGATCCAGACGATGCGGCAATTCCGCTTTCATCGAGGAACAGTAGAATCGCTTCGCCTTCGATATATTCAAAGGAGATATTGAGGGTATTGGGGAGACGATCTTCGTTGGCGCCGTTGACTACCGCACCTTTACAGGTCGCCATAAGTCCCGCTTGAAGACGATCTCTCATGGCGCGAAGAACTTTGTCTTCATGGTCGAGATTGTCAAGAGCCAGTTCACACGCTTTGCCGAGCCCGATAATGTACGGAACGTTTTCGGTTCCCGCACGACGATTCCGTTCCTGATGGCCACCGTGCATAAATTGTTCAAGTTTTACACTTTCGCGAATAAACAGAACGCCAATTCCTTTGGGAGCGTGCAGTTTATGTCCCGAAATCGAAAGCATGTCCACCGGGACTTTCTGAAGGTCGATGACCACTTTTCCCGCAGCCTGAACCGCGTCGGTATGCATCATTCCGCCTTTGGATTTCACTTTTTTGGCAATCTCTTCGATCGGGAAAATCACGCCGGTTTCGTTGTTTGCCCACATGACCGACACGATCGTGTTGGCATCGACATGTTCCACCAGCTTATCCACATCGAGAGCGCCGTCGCCGTCAACGCCGACGATTGTAGAGTGAGCGCCCTTTTTTTCGAGATAGTGAACCGTTTCGAGAATTGCCGGGTGTTCAACTGCGGTGGTGATAATTTTGGTTACATTGCGTCCGCGCATGTCGGCGAATCCGATAAGAGCCATATTGTTGGATTCGGTTCCGCATCCCGTGAAATAGATTTCCGAAGGTTTGCAGTTGACCAGTTTTGCCACAGAGGCGCGCGCTTTTTCCACATCGCGGGAAACCATTCCCCCAAACCGGTGAATGCTCGACGGATTTCCGTACTGATCAGAGAAATAGGGCATCATAACTTCGACTACCGCCGGATCAACCTTGGTAGTCGCATTATTATCGAGGTAAATTACATTCACTTTTTCTCCCTATCCTCTACAAATGAGAGGGTCATAAAAAGATTTGCTATCATTAATATTGCTAAAAGAATCCGTTTGAAAATCTGCAAGCCAAACAAACCTGCTTTGGCCACCGTTCCATTTGCAGCTCCTGGTGAAGGCAACAAAAGTTCTAGGATTGAATAGAAAATCCAGATTCCTGCAACGAACTTTGACTTTTCCCGAAGGTTTGGTTTTTTCATAGGTTCCTCATTTTTCTGTAATATAGCTGATTTTGAACTTAAAAGAAAGGTAAGCAGACGGGGATGGTGTACTTTGTTCAACACTCACTATAAAATAGCGGTTAACATCGAATCGTGGGGCATTTCAATGTGGTAATCTCGCGTTTGTAGGAGTGGTTTTCATCGATTATGGTGGAATTTGTGAAAAAAAATGTCGTTTGTCGATTCGGTTTGCATAGTTCCTCTCGCTGTTTTTTCATTTCATCTCCGAGAGGAAGTGTTCACTATCCCGAGAGGAGGTGGTCACCCCCCGAGAGGAAGTGGTTTTACATTTGAGAGGGACAAAATCATTTTGATACTGGTGAAGAATATATTCGATTTCTGATTGGCACAACTTCAGTCATGTGATGCGACAAAAGGCGGGTAAAATTCCCTGCGATCAGGTATATTCTCCCCAAAATAATCCAGAGGAAAATGCAATGAATTTTCAGAATAAACTCGAACGGGAACTGTTCCCCTTTGTGGAAAAACCGGGTCGTTACACCGGCGGTGAACTGAACGCTGTCGTCAAAAACCGCGATGAGATCACACTTTCCGGTGTGCTCTGCTTTCCCGAACTCTACGACATCGGCATGTCTCACTACGGATCGCAGATTCTCTATCATATTGTCAACAAACGCCCAAACTGGGCAGTGAGTCGTGCCTATTTGCCGTGGCTCGATGCGGAACAGATCATGCGGGAGAAGAAGTACGAACTTCAGTTTGCAAACCTGATCAATATGCTCGACCTTGCGGGGATTCCATTTTACTCGGCGGATCGCGATGAATCGCACCCGATCCTCATTGCCGGCGGACCTTCCATGACCAATCCCGAACCGATCGCACCGTTTATCGATGTGATCCTTCCCGGTGACGGCGAACAGACGATCGTTGATTTCTGCACTGTGCTCGAATCGTGCAAAAAAGCGAAACTCACACGCCAGGAGACGCTGATCGAACTGGCAAAGATCAAAGGTGCCTATGTTCCGGCGTTCTATCCTTCAAAAAAGATCGGCTCTTTCGAAGTTCCTCTGGTCGATGCGGATCATCCGGTGGTGTTCGCTTCGAAAATCAGTGAGTTCAAAGAAGAGGAGTCTCCCGATCGGCAGGTTGTTCCGCTGGTTGATGTGATTCACCATCGCATGGCGGTCGAAGTTATGCGTGGTTGTACTCGCGGATGCCGGTTCTGTGCGGCGGGCTATAACAATCGACCGGTTCGTGAAAAGCCCGTGGAGTTGATCGCTTCGCAGATCCACGAAGGGATTCTCACTACCGGCTGGGATGATGTCGGTTTGCTCTCGCTTTCGACGGCCGACTATTCGCGGTTTGGCGAACTTCTCTGCTCGGTGGGTGAAGAGGTCAAGCAGAACGCGATCAAGGTATCGCTTCCTTCGACCCGAATCGATGCGGTCACGGAAGATGAGTTCGGACTGCTGGGAACACTTTCGCCAGCCTCCAGTTTGACAATCGCTCCCGAAGCGGGAAGTCAGCGACTTCGCAATGTGATCAGCAAAGATTTTACGCGGGAAATGATTCTCGAAATGGTTCAGAAACTGATGAAATCCAACATCCCAACACTGAAACTCTACTTTATGCTCGGTCTGCCTACCGAAACCGAAGAGGATATTGACGAACTGATCGAACTGGTGAACGACATTTCGGCGATTCTCTGGAAAGTGGAACATCGCCGGATTGTTTCCGTGTCGCTCTCGCCGTTCTCGCCGAAAGCTCACACGCCCTTTCAGTGGGAAGGTTTGTGCGATCCTGCGGTTGTTCAGGAACGGTCGTATCGAATCAAAAGCACACTTCGCAAGAAACGGAATGTTCGGGTCGATTATCGCGAACCAAAGATGGCGTGGCTCGAAACGGTTCTCACTCGCGGTGACCGAGCACTGGCTCCGCTCATTGTCGAAGCGTGGCGTGAAGGTTCGCGGTTCGAGGGGTGGACGAATCAGTTTAATCCCCAGCGGTGGATCGATGCTGCGGATCGTCTCGGGATTGATCTCACGCCCTACACTTCGCCGATTCCTCTGGATCAACCACTTCCGTGGCGAGCGATCTCTACAGGAATCACCGAATCGTTCCTGCTTCACGAACGGGCTGAAGCCTACAAAGAGTCAACGGTGGTGGATTGCCGCAACGAAAACTGTCAGGCTTGCGGAGTTTGCCATGATCTGATCGACATGACCTATGCCACCGGCGGCGACAGTTCGAATATTCGCGAACTGACAGAGAATCTCAAGTCCGGAACCGCGGGGAAACCTTCCGGCGAGACCACTATTTTCAGAGTTCGCTATCGCAAAGGCGAAGCGGTTCGGTTTTTGTCGCACCGCAATGTGATCGACATGTTCGACCGGGCGTTCAAGGCGGCGAAAATTC
>JAIFMU010000255.1 GCA_020048285.1 bacterium
AAGGTGACCTACAGTTTACAAGAAAACTATTCACTGAATGGAACATCGGTACAATCGGCAATAGTTCTTAATTATAGCACGGCAATTCTCACAGGATTTACTCAACTTGTCTTTGCAGATAGTATCGGACCGATCCGGATGATTGACAATCGTGGAAGATGGCCGATTCAGTATGATTTAGACAGCGCATTTGTATACGGTTCATGGAAACAATTTTAATACTAATTCAGATAGATGAGGTGTACTATGTTCAAAAAAATGGGAATTATTCTTGCGGCCACGGTGTCGTTCGTTTCTGCGGAAGCATTTTTTTCAGGATATGGCGGACTTTCTTGGCCGTATACACTGAGTTCACTTCCACAGGGGGAAAATTTTATGGGCACCGTGGGAATGGAGTTCGGCGGAATGACCGACCAAGTGTTCGGCATTGGCGGCTTGGTTGAATTCTCCTTTCGCGGTTCTCGAGAAGAGTCATCTAAATCAACACTCAACGATACGGCAGGCGTTTTCCAAACCTACAAAGTAGGCAAGAGCATTCGTCGTCGCGCCTGGTCAACTGGCGTGGGAATTTGGATCAATCCACTAAAAGAGATGCGTGTTCGCCCTGTGATCTATACCAATTTTATGCCCACGATGATGGCACTTATCAACGACTTTGATACATCTGAAACCAATGATATGGATATTCTTCCACCATCGGGAGCGTATTGGGGATACACGGCAAATGCGGGTGGAACTGTTCATTTTATGGCGTCGGATAACATTTCTGTGTACGGCGGCGCTGGATATCGATTTGGTTCAGTGAGAAAACGGGTCAATTATGAATTTGGTCAGGATATCTCCGAAAGGGAATATCTTCGCCAGTCACTTCACGGAATGACCTTTCGAGCCGGAGTCATGTTCTGGTAACTTTTTAAGGTTTCCTATTTAGAGCGGGCTACTTCTTTGTTGAAGTAGCCCATTTTTTACACTCTCAATAGTATTGTTCGATTACTCTTACACTCTCACGGCAAATCCAAGTTTTGCGAAAATCGATCACGGAATTTCTCGCTGTTCGTGAAATGAAAAAACGGTGAGATATTTCTATCACACCGTTTGATGTCGAATACGATTCAGTTTACATTACTGAACAGGAACAATTTCCACACGACGGTTTGCTTCTCTGCCTTCAGGAGTGTCATTTGTCTGAGCAGGTTTATCAGAACCATATCCTTCAGAACGAAGTCTATTTGCTGCAACTCCACGGCTTTCAAGATAAGTGCGCACTGAAGTTGCACGATCTTTTGAAAGCTGAGTATTCTTAGCGGCGTCCCCAGTGTTGTCAGTATGTCCCTGAATTTCCATCTGAACTTCAGGCCATGCTTTAAGTGTATCGGCGAGTTGATTCAAAATGGGAAGAGAAACTGGTTTCAATTTTGCACTACCAACTTCAAAGGCAATCTGTTTTGTTGGAATATTTGCAACGGCTTTAACCACTGGAAGTGTATCAAGACAACCATCAGTATCTTCGAACTTGTTGAAATTTTCAGCGACTGTTGGACATTTGTCCTTAGAGTCTTCAATTCCATCTTTATCATTATCAAGTTCTGGACAACCGTCTTTGTCTTCGAAACCATCTTTATCTTCGGCTTCATTTGGACATTTGTCTTTAGAATCTTCAACGCCATCATTGTCATTATCTAATTCAGGACAGCCGTCGTTATCTTCAAAGCCGTCTTTATCTTCAGCTTTAGTAGGACACTTATCTTGATCATCGGCAATACCGTCCTGATCATTGTCGAGTTCTGGACAACCATCGGTATCTTCGAATCCATCTTTGTCCTCTGCTACTTTTGGACAGCGATCGAGCTTGTCATACACACCATCTTTATCGCGGTCACTTTTTGAAGTTGGGAAGATATAGAGATGATACATCAAACGGAAAGAGAACGGATCTGCCTCAACGGTTTCTGTACCTGTAGTTGTTTTATACTCCGTAGAACCACCAACATAGGCCATTTCTGCAGAAAAACCATGTTTGTGTTCATGTTCCCACATTTTTTCGACACCAGCACCAGCAGTAAAAGTACCCATAGCTACATTATATTCAGGAGTAATAGCATTGAGCTGGTCGCGAAGTTGGAAACCACCACCGGCGAGAATGTATGGTGTAATTTTTGAAGGGGTATTCCACTTGTATTTAAACTGCGCTTCTGCTCCTTCTAAGGTTGCTTCCCAATTGCGAAAGCCTTGAAGTTCAAAACCATATTTTTCGTTGATCCATGTTCTTGCGGATGCACCGATCCGATCAATACCCATAAATCCACCGACGCCAAGTCTAAATGGTTCGACATTAGAATTTTCTTCACCAAATACCATCACCGCCACAGACAGAACGCCACAAAGTGCAAATACGTTTTTCATAAAATCCCCTAAATAAGTTAACATTTCTTTTTGTAAAATAGTTTTTCATCAATTGATTGCTACAAAAAAATGGCATCAGACCGAAATATGTGCCATTAGCAATGTTCAAAACATTCTCAACAAACTAAAATACAGTGAAATAAGAAAAATACCCAACGACAAACCTTTATCGTATTACTCTTTCGCTTTCACCGCAAATCGCAGTTTTGCACAGGTTGAGCGCGGATTTTCTCGCTGTTCTTGGAATGAAGGCCGTACGGGTTCTTTCGACCAACTTTCGTAGATTCCACTGCGAAATCCTTCCTGAAATGCGTGTTTCACGCGGCGATCTTCCCCGGAATGGAACGTGAGAATCGCCACTCTCCCACCAGGAGCCAAGGCCGCCGGAAGGTGTGTCAAGAACTGATCCAGCACAGAGAACTCCTGATTCACCTGAATGCGAAGTGCTTGGAACACACGCTGAAGCATTTTGCGCATCTCAGCGTCTTCCATTTTAAGGTAATTTTGCTTGATCACTTCCGCCAAACCTTTGGTGGTGGCACAGTGAGCGCGACTTGCGCAAAGCAGTTCTGAAATTCGAAGCGCCTGAGGTTCATCGCTGAATTCAAAGAGAATTTCCGCCAGATCATCTTGCTTTACTTTCATGAGAAACTGCGCCGCCGATTCACCTTTTTGCGGATTGAGTCGCAGATCAAGCGGAGCCTGAAACTTATACGAAAATCCACGCGATGGTGTGTCGAGTTGCATGGATGAAACGCCCAAATCAGCGAGAATGAAATCAAAACCCTGAGGAAATTCATAGACCAAACCGGAAAGTGCCGCGAAGTTCATACGGCGAACCGTGAGGTTTTGCTCCGCATACCCTTCAGCGCGAAGGCGAGCTTCGGTCTTGGGGAGTTCAATGGGATCCACATCGAGGGAGGTGAGATGACCGGTGGGAAGTATTTCATTGAGCAGTTTGCGTGTATGACCACCGTACCCGAGCGTCGCATCGAGACCAATCATTCCCGGTTTTAGTTTCAGGGCATCAAGAATTTCCGGCACACAGATCGGAATGTGCATACCCGCTGGGGTTTGTCCCCGAGAAATTACATGAGCCACAGCTTCCTTATGATCTTCCGGATTTAACTCTTTGTATTTTTCTTGGAATTTGCGCGGATGTGTTCCGCGATAGCGAATTCGGCGCGTATGGACTGGTGTTTCAGACGATTGTTCGGCACTATTAGGAAAAGATGGATTTTCAGGATTCACACAGAGCTCCAAGTGGGGAATTACAGATTACAGTTCAGGAACGGACAGAATTTGTTCCTGAATGATCTGTATTCGCCACGCGAAAACGATATATCCCGAAATCCCCCAAAGGAGAAACTCTTCGCGCCTAAGATAGGTTTTGGAACACTTTCACGGTGAAGTGGAATGGAAAGTTATAGATCATCGGAAAAATGCGCAAATTCAACAGGATCTAATTGCGTAACCAAGCACCTGCATCACGTACATTTTGTATATTCTGACCCCACTTGTTTAGGAGTTACAAATGCGCGATTACACTTCCACATTGGACGACCGTCAGGCTGAAGCAGTTCTTCACACCGAAGGGCCTCTTCTCGTTTTGGCTGGAGCGGGATCGGGAAAAACTCGCGTGTTGACTCACCGTATCGCCCGTTTAATCGGCGAGCAACATTGTGAAGCTTCGGAAATTCTCGCATTGACATTCACCAATAAAGCGGCAAAAGAGATGCGCAAGCGCGTGGCGGCACTCACGTCGAAGCCGGAAGCAAACCGCATGACGATCTGTACATTTCACTCATTGGGCGTAAAAATCCTCCGCGAATTTGGTCAATATCTCAAGTTGAACGCCAATTTCACCATTTTGTCAGACAACGAACGTATTTCAACGCTAAAAATGATCATGCGATCCAGCGGAAAAACCGTTGCGCAAGAAGATCCTAACTCGTTTGGAACCGCGATTTCTCTAGCGAAAAACGGAAACCTCAGCCCCGATGCCTATGGGGATATCAATCCTGAACAGCGGAAAGTGGTCAAAGTTTACTCGGCATATCAGAAAATCCTCTTAAAGCGACAAAGCGTTGATTTCGATGATCTCCTGCTCCTTCCAATCAAATTATTCACCGAACATCCGCGAGCACTGGAAAAATTCCGCTCCAAGTATAAATTCATCTCAGTCGATGAGTTTCAGGACACCAATACGGTTCAGATGAAACTGACCCGCATGATCGTGCATCCTCATTATAATCTGATGGTTGTGGGCGATGACGACCAGGGAATTTACTCGTGGCGCGGCGCGGAAATCGAAAATATCATCAATTTTCCACGCCATTTCAAAGGGACGAAAACGGTCATTCTCAACAAAAACTACCGTTCGACCGCGCAGATTGTGGACGGTGCGAACGGCGTTGTGGCGAGAAATTCCAAACGCAAACCAAAACAGATCATCTCCTATGCGGGCAAGGGCGAACCAATCGTCACGTTCAAGGCTGAAAACGAGTTGAAAGAAGTAGAGTGGATTGTCGAACAGATATACCAATTTGAAAAGCTAGAGATGTTCACCTATGGGCAACAGGCAATTCTGTTTCGCGCCAATGCACAAATGCGCCGCTTCGAAGAGGAGTTGCGATCGCGGAGAATACCTTATAAAGTGCAGGGCGGTTCGTCATTTTTTGATCGCAAAGAGGTGAAAGATATCCTCTCCTATCTCAATTTTTTCAACAACACCGAAGATGAACTGAGCCTCGGGCGCGTTTTGGTTGTGCCTCACAAAGGTGTCGCGCCATCCACAATCGCTCACCTAGAAGATCTCGCGGGAATGTACAAGTGTTCGCTTTGGGAAGGGTTTCGCAAGTACGAAGAGATTGCCGATAAAATTGATTCGAACCAGTTTACCGCATTGGAGAGATTTGTAGGTTTTGCCGAGGAGTTTATCCATCGATTTAGTTCTCAAACACCATCAAAAGCTCTGCGCGAACTGCTCAAACAGATCCAGTATGTCGAACTTGTTCAGGCTGCATACAAGCAGGAAAAATCGTTAGAGATGCGTTTGGAAAATATTCAGGAGATGATTTCCGCGCTTGAACACTACGAACACAAGCGCGGCGACGACGCGGGGCTCGCTGGTTTTCTCCAAAATCTCACGCTAAAATCCGGCGAAAAAGAGGAAGGACCACCGCGTGGCGTCACGTTGATGACTCTTCACAAATCGAAAGGGCTCGAATATCCCGTGGTGTTCATGCCCATTCTCGACGATGCGGTGATGCCGAGTAAACGATCGCGGGAAGAGGGACTTCTCGAAGAGGAACGGCGACTCTTTTACGTGGGCATGACCCGTGCCGAAAAACGACTGTTTCTTACCTTTCCTCGGGTAAAACTCATCGCCAAAAACGAAGTAAAAGTGACCGAATCGCGATTCCTTCACGAAATCCCGATCGAGTGCCTCGACGGCCCAATCGGTCTTCAGCAGGATGAAGAGTTTCAGTCATTTAAAGATGATTTTTTCCAAAAAATGCAGGAACAGTTTACCGTAGGTGAAAACAGTGACGATGCTTTGAATCACCGAGCGATTCCATCGGATTTCAAAAATAAACGGTAATCCTCTGTTCCCGTTTCGACCCGATTCTCCGTTCGAAAGAAATTCCCACAGGTGACCGATTATCAAGCGAATGGCCTCAGAAGTGAAGAAAATCGACTTGAAGCCTTTTGATTACTTCGTGCCCTGATTTTCTTCCAACGAAACACCAATTGATTCTATCAGTAACGCGGTTTGACCTTACAGTAACGCGGTTTGACCTTCCGGTAACGCAGTTTGACATTCCGGTAACGTAGTTTGACCTTCCGGTAACGCAGTTTGACATTCCGGTAACGT
>JAIFMU010000113.1 GCA_020048285.1 bacterium
GATTGAAGCGCTCCACATACCAGTCGGATCGGAACCGTTGGTTGGAATTGCCCACGAGAAATGACCGTTCACCGACTCAGCCGCTTTTGCGGTGTAGACCGTGTTCCCCATGGAGTTGTTCACCGTGATTGTCACGGGAAGTTTTTTCGGCGGGAATTTTCGGTTCAAGCGAAGAATCCCCGAAAGGAAAATGGTATCTCCCGGACGGTGAACACCGCGATCTGCATAGAGAAACATCTCAGTTCCATCGCTTTCGCCCGATGCGCCATCCACTTCGAATGTGGACATATTCCATTCACCACCAGCAAGTTTCGTCACTGCAAGACCGGATTTGCTTTCGCCGATAATGTAGTGTCCACGGCGAGTGCTGTCCGCTTTCAAGAACACCACGCCATCTTTGTCGGTAGTTCCTTCGGCTAGTTTGAAATTCTGATAGGTGAATAGGCTGATTTTCATAGCCGGTTCTGGCGAAGCGCTGTTCACATTTACCGCAAAGACTGTGTATCCCGAATCGTGCTCTTTTACAGCAAGTCCCACATCCGAAGCGATCAAGAGTTTCTGCTTTGTTCCATGCTTATAGTAATAGCCGTATTCCACTGGATTTGTATAATAGTTGTCTTCGCTGTAGAACAATTTCCCCGATTCAAAAGAGTCCAGGGAACTCACCGGCTGACCTGTGAGCATCGACTGATTAAAGAAAAGTGTGATCACGTAGGCCGATCCGGGGCGCGTAGTAAAAAGCTTTGACAGATCCAGTTCTGATCGCGTCCAATGATTGCGCATTGTGTCAATTTCAATCGTGTCCACGGCAACAACTTCGCCCACACGTTCCAAATCACTGTAGCCACTGCCGCCATAATAGTACTCTTCGTCATCATATCCATTTGATTTATCGAGATCTTCGAGGCCATTGTTCTGAAGGAAAAATCCGAGATTGTCGCGATATACTTCGGTAACAGTGACATACACCGTTTTCACATTGATCGACTTAATTTGAACTCTTGATTTGTTTTCTGACGAAATAAGCGATCCTGGCGAAAGCCATTCGATCCGCGGTTTTTCGTTATCAAAAATCATCTGATACTGAAGTTCTTCTTTGGTGGTGGTGTTAAACTGCGATGGGAATCCATTCGCAATGGTCACGTTGTACGGAACTCCGCCCTCGAAATCGCCTTCGATAACCAGCTGTTTATTCTGTACTTTCACCGTGTGGCGCACGTCGGGATACACTGTAACAAACCCTGACAGATCTATGTTTTTTCTAATTGGGTCGCTAAATGAAAACGTGTAACGCGCAACGCCCTCATCTCGATCGCTCGATTCCGCATGATAGAGAATGGCAAATCCAGTTGCTTCTGGAACGGTAATCACCTGTTTCCAAACGGTTTTATCTGCAGTGTACTCATTGGAGAGCGACAATACAAACTCCTGTGCCTGTTCACCGCGCACAATCTCTTCAGAATAGATTGTCACATGACGCGGTGTTTTCCCTGCGGTGAACTCTAAGTCGAGATTGCGTTTCCCTTTCATGGCACAGTCAGCCTTGAGTTTTGCCAGATCGACCGCTTCTGCAAACTCAATTTCCGATTTGATCCGCAGAGTGTTTTTCTTCCCCGGAACCGGTTCAAAATCAAAAGAGGAAGCGATAATTTCTTGTGGCGCGGCGGTAAAATCAAAAGTCACCGCATCAGAACAGCGCTGTTTCCCCAGAAGGATATCCCCGCGAAGTGTGGCATCGTACTTTTGCCCTGAAGTAAGCGGCTTTTCCGGCCTGAATTCCACCGACCGCGAACTGACCCACACCGCAGTTCCTTTAATTCCTGGTTTGAACTCAAAGGGATTACTACTCATGGTCGTTCCTGCAAAGGAGTTTTCCACCAAATCTTTGGAAAAAGAAACGGTGATCGTCCCTCGTGTAGAGATTACTTTTGCAGGAAAACCGACAGTAACCTCTTTCAACGAGACCGGATCACCTGATGTCTGCGTCTCTTTTCGACAGGAAAGAGTGATACAGGTAAGGACCGCAAGGAGAATTGTCGTGGCAATCTGTTTCATAATGCCTGCCTATGGTTATTGTTGGAGGAATTAAAGACTCGTCAAAATACACCGCAGTAGCAATGTAACGATATTCGATTTTCATGAATTTCAGGATGTTTTTTGGAAAGTGTGTAGTGTGGTAGAAGAGGCTTTTGCCGGTGTTTATCGATGACGATATCCGGCGGGAACGCGAGTCGGTTAGTTTACCAAGATTTCATTGCCCAGCAGTCCCTCACTGCAGTAGATGTGAGATCGCAGAAGCTCTCTCTTTGCATCTTCGGATAATGTTTCAAGGTAGCGATACCGACTCTTTTCGGTGAGTTGTCTAATATGAAAAATCGGACAGTTGCGAGGACTTCCACCTTCGTGACTGGGGCAATGAATGAGTAGTTCTTCAAGTCGTGCGTGGATTTCTGTCGAAGTCATACCGATTTCCCTTCATCTGAATAGTTCGAACGAATCATACTCGAATTGAACGATGGTATCAAGAGATCGGTGCGCGTTTTTCTCGACGCTTTGTATTCGGCCTGTTCAGTGCCACCACAAAGTTCCAGTTGAACCGGTTGAAGGAAAAATGATACCGATAGTGCGTTGTCTCGAGCCATATTGTCTCCGTTGATTGTCTGTTTAACGTGAATATGCTACAATTGAATAATTGTATTTTGCAACTGTTTTTTTCTAATATGTTCAAAACATTTTCTCAGCATGCCATCTCGTATCTTTACTGCGCTAGCAGATCTCTCTATTGCAGGATATTAGGTAACCACTACACTTTTCCAAGGACACAATTGTTTTCGAATAGGATTGGTATGAAATCGCTGTTTGCTTATGGTTCACTTATGGATCCAGACATTTTCCTCCTCGTCACCGGTGAATGTCATCAATCGACACCGGCATTAATTACTGGATTTGAACGATTTTCGGTAATCGGTGAATCCTATCCTGCGGTCGTTCGAAATGAACAGGGAATCGTAGAAGGGGTGATCTACCGCGATCTGAACGATCGAGTTTTTGAACAACTAGACTCATTTGAAGGCGACGAGTATCATCGGGTGACAATTGCTGTGGGCAGTGGAAACGAGCGCGCAGAACTCTATCTCTATCGCGATAGTTGGAGCGAAAAAATCAGTGCAGAACCGTGGTCCTATGAACAGTTTATTCTCTATGAAAAACCGCGGTTTATTCAACTATGCCACGATTCCTCGTGTCAGAACACACGCAATTCTGAATAAACACACTCTTTGACATTGCTGAAATCCCTATTCAATGGTATCGTACAATCCACTTTTAGATACATTGATCTGACCAAAGAGGTTCCCATGAATCACATAAACAGTATCATTTTAGCCCTTTCTTTCACTTTAGTATCGGCAACCTTGGCCGATCAAATCCACCCAACACCTCAACAATCACCTCTTACCGAATCATTTCTTCTCTGGCAACAAGATAATCAATTGTTGTCCCGATCACAGGGAACAAGAGCTTCCGGCCTAATACCTTCGCCCATAGATAACTTCGAATTACTCATGAAATATCCCGTTGAAAACAGACGCCGTGCCTCACTACCTATTACCTTTGACCTGCGTTCATCGGGATTGGTCACCGCGGTAAAAAACCAGGGAGAAACGGGGAACTGCTGGGCTTTTACGACCATCGCGGCTATCGAAGGTGCGGCGATCCTTGCCGGAATGGGTACGCTTGATCTTTCTGAAAAAAACCTCCGCAATCGAACCGGATTTGACCGAACCGCCACCGTGGGAAATCTGCAGGAAGATGGCGGAAATATCGAAAAAAGTCTCGCCTATCTCACCCGTGGGGACGGTCCAGTGCTCGAAAGCCTCGATCCCTTTGACGACACAGATCCAACGTCGGAACCGTTCAGCGCACACCTTCGCATCGGAGAATCACGCACCTTTACGGGAAAAGAAGCGATCAAACAGGCGATAATCGAACGCGGGCCACTCTATTCAAACATGTATAGTTCAGACAGCTACTATCGCTACGGAACACGCACAACATACTATCTTCCAAATATATACACAACGAATCACGCCGTGACGATCATCGGTTGGGACGATACGATATCCGTGCCAACAGCTCCTGAGAAAGGCGCATGGCTCGTCAAGAACAGCTGGGGTGCAACATGGGGAGATGCGGGATATTTCTGGCTCTCATACTCGGATCAAAGCGCAGTGACTTCGGCGAACTCCTTTGGAAAACTCACACAGCCATCACCTAAAGAGTCAATCTACTACTACGACACGCTGGGAGCCACGGGCACTTTGGGCTACCAGAACTCTCTCGCCGTGGGGGCCGTTTCGTTTACTATGCGCCGCAATGAACTGCTTCGGTCTGTGGGGACCTTTGTGCGGGGAAACAACGCGAACCTCACTATTTCAATATGTAAAACCCGCAAGGTGGACACGTTCTATTCTAATATGTATCTGTTTGAAGATACCATTTCAACGCAATCGGTACAGTTGCAGGAAACGGGCTACTATGCAATTGATCTGCCAGCACCGATACAAACAGCCACAAATGATCCGATTCATGTTATCGTGAAATACTCAATACCCGGATCGATCTACCCTATTCCAACCGAACGCGCCATACTTGGCTACTCCAGTGCTGCTCGGACAAATCCTCTCGAAAGTTTTATCTCCAGTGACGGCTCGGTATTTACCGATATGCACACCAATTTAAAACAATCGGTGGCGATCAAACTGATCACCGAAGAGTACGACCCCACGGGAATTGTCCCCACAGGCAAGAACGATCTCCGCAGCAGGGTAAGTATCAAAGAGAACAGGTTGATTATCAGTGCAACGCAGGGATCGCGGGCGGCGGTTTCACTTTATTCAATGCGCGGGCAGAAAATCTGGGGAAAAGAGAACATTCACTGCGAAGAAACTACACAAATCGACCTGCCAATTGCTGCCGCGGGGATCTACGTGGCGAAAACAATCGTGGAGGGCCAGCAGTTTTCACAGATCCACGTCATTCGCTAGCCAAGTCAGCGAACGAAGCAATCACCGATGCGACAACCTTAGAACTATATCCGTTGGAAGCCCAGTAGTTGGGTTTCCACCCTTCGGCGAATCGATGGAAGTCAGCCCAGGCGAGGCGATAGAGTGGACGCCACGACCGTTCGAGTTCTTCCACATTGACCATTTTCCCTACGCGTTGAACCGCCGCGCGAAGCTCTTCAAAGTAGAGATCGAGCAACTCCTGTTCGCGCCGTTCGCACTCCCATTCGGGAAAGGCACTTCCCATAAAATAGGCGAGATCTTTCACACCCACTCCGCCGCCCACATACTGAAAATCAACGGCAGCACAGGATTTTCCGTCAGGAGTAAAACAGAAATTGTCCAGTTTCGCATCGCCGTGCACAATTGTCTGAAACGACGAACTGTTCAGCGCCGAATCAATCGCGTGAGCAACCTCTGCCAACGATCTATCGCGAAGGTTTCTTAGCTCTTTGCGGCGTGTTCCGAGATGCCAATAAGTTCCGATTGGCCAGAGTGAATCGGGAGATTCTCCCAGAAAGGTGACGTGAAAATGAGCCAGCCAACGGACCACTGCGCGAAACTGATCCTCCGTTATCCATCGCGCTCGATCGGTGAACCCCGATTCGTTCAGATCTTCGAGAATAATAGAGACTTCATCGCCGGATCGCACTGTTCCATACGACTGAGCTGACCGGCACAACCCACTACACCGATGCGACCACGATTCGTACCAGTGTGACTCAACCTGAAACGATCTGACTTTGCGTTCATGACCAACCAAATCACCGTCGGTTCCCGCTGGAAATCGAATCTCTTTTACGACCACCGAGCCAAGCTCTTCCCACGCAACGGGAACGCGCACAATGGAACCATATCCTCCCCAGAGTGACTGGATCAAAGTGCCGCGGTTCAATCTCCGCTGTTCCGTTATCTCGCTGAATAGCTGTTCAAAATCTCTACTCAATCTGCTTCTCAAACTCTCCACAAATAGACTCCTGCCGATTGGACTAAAAATATGAAACGATTCAACGAGGGGAAAAATTGCGATTTGCCGTTTTGCAGTCGCCGTTGCTTCGCGATTCAATAGTTGAGGAAACCGTTCAAGATTCCACCGGGAACAGTTGCAACCGAGGTAATCAGCGCCATTAAAAAAAGTGACTCCGGAATTGATCCGAAGCCACTTGCTATTCAAACATTCAGAACCGATTCGCGATTATTTTTTTGCGCGAACTGCGGTACCTTTTTTAGCGAAATCCATGGTAAGAGTCGCTCCAGCAACAGGCATAAGTCCGAGGATACCAGACTGCTGATCAGCAAAGTTGAAATCGCCGCTTGAAACAAAGAGGTCAAGACCAAATTTGCCACGAGTCATTCCTGCGCCAAGAGTCAAACCGATATCGGTAGGAGTTGCATTCGCTGCAGAATCTGACCAGAAACCAGGGTTTTTAACTTCAGTCGAAGGATTTTTTTCTGTGCCAGTTTCACCATTGTCTTGTACTTCAGAAATACGAGTAAATGCATGGCTATAACCAATGCGGAACGAATGAGTGTCAAACATTCTTGTTTCACCAAACGATTTTTCCGCAGCAGCTTTGAACGTCGCAGCTTTACCAGCATCGATATCATCACTGTTGGTATATGACATTTTTCCAGACTCAAATTTTGCAGAAAGACAGAGAGTCATGTCATTTTCGAAATCTTTTGCAGTTCCAAGAAGAATGCCAATCGTTGTCATTTTAGGATCAACGGGATCCTTTGTTTTTTTGTCCTGAGTTTTTTCAAAATCAAAGTCGATGCCCGCAAGAAGACGGAAATCATCCTGAAGTTTTACTGTTGCGCGAGCGTCAGCAAACATCTGGAAACCTTTGTTGTCCAAAGTAATAGTATCAAGTGTGGAAGTACCAACTTTTGTCTTACTCTGATTTTTGCTCGAAGGAAGGTTTGTTCCGGCAGAAACATCAATGTCGAGTGCTTCAGTCGAAATAATTGCACCCAATTTTGCACCGATCACCATTGTTTTGTTTTTGATTTCGTCCGCATCCGTATTTTCTTTATAAATACTGCCTTCATACGAACCATCGAGACCGATTGTTACTGCATCACCGAGTTTAACACCAAAAAGAAGGTGTGGAACATTTTTACGTGCTGGATTTGCATAGCCGCCAGTTGTTGCACCCGCAGTAGTAAACAAAGATGCGCGATCTTCATTTTCGTTATAGTATCCACCGAGCATCAGATTGTCGCTGATATGCCACGTTGCAATACCTGCAGCAACATATTCATCAGCACCCGCAGCAGGTGCACCAATAATATTGCCTTGAATGATTTTGTACTGAGAAATGTAAGCAGGGTTGCGATACATGTCCGACGCATCAGAAAACACTGGAGATCCAGCAAGTGCATTGACACGGGCATCATTTGCAAAGGAAGTAGCTACAAGAGCAGCGAGCAGGGTAAAACTTTTACGCATGGCGTAATCTCCTTAAAAAGATATTGTTAAAACTTGGAACTATGAAAAATTAATTTATGCACAACGAGATCAGATAGAATTTAAATCACAGGGAACTGGCTCTTTTCTCCACGCCTACTACCACTCAACACATTTCACAAAGCGATGGAACTCTCAAAAGTGATACGCGCAACATTTGTTTTGTAAACTCCTCACAAGGGTGCACTGGTGTTAAAACTGGTACGCTTCAGGAAGATCTAACCGCAGCTCGGCATGGTGAAACGAGTTTGCCCAACTGCATACATTCGTCGTATCGGCACCGCAACGGTAGAAATAGTTCACCAAGCCAAGAGCCAACAGCAACTGCGTTCGATTCACCGAAATGAGTTCGTAAAACCAGTAAAGAATTGGTAGATTGCATTCTTATTGGAAGTTTGGTCGGGCAGAACCTATTTTCTCCCGCTTAAGCAAAAAATGAATGAGGTCACCATGAGTATCAGCTATATCCGTCCCCGCGAAGTTATTCAGAAACGTCCGGCTGATCCTGCACTGGTGCAGCAACTCGCGCAACAACTCTCCGTTTCGGAAACACTGGCTCGGATACTTGTAGGGCGAGGCCTCAGCGACTTCGAACAGTGCAAATCATTTTTCAATCCATCCTTGGATCAACTGCACGATCCATTCCTCTTTGTTCCCATGGAAAAAGCAGTTCGCCGGATCATTCGTGCCATTGATCACGGAGAAAAAATTGTCATTCACGGCGACTACGACGTGGATGGCGTTACCGGAACATCGGTATTGGTGCGCATTTTCAGAAAACTCAACGCCACAATCGATTACTACCTTCCCAATCGGCTTATCGATGGCTACGGCGTAACAAAAGCGGGATTGAAAAAGATCGCCGACACCGGGGCAACTCTCGTGATCACTGTTGACTGCGGAATCACCGCGGTCGAGGAAGCAATCTACGCCAAAGAGTTGGGTATCGATCTGATAATCACTGATCACCACGAACCGCAAGAACACACACCGGATGCGTTTGTCGTGATCGATCCAAAACTCCCCGGCGAAACCTATCCGGACAAAAATCTCGCTGGCGTCGGCGTGGGATTTAAACTCGCTCAAGCTGTCTGCCTTCGGCGCAATGTTCCCGATGAGTACTGGTCCGATGAACTGGATCTCGTTTCGATCGGCACTGCTGCTGACATCGTTCCGCTTGTTGGGGAAAACCGGATCATTGCAGCATACGGCTACAAACAGATTGAGAAAACACGCAACGGCGGGCTGCTTGCTCTCATGCGCGAACAGAATCTCGAAGGGTGTCCGATCGCCACAAACGACGTGGTGTTCAAACTGGCGCCATCGATAAATGCGGCGGGACGATTGGGCGAACCGCGCCGTGGAGCGAAACTCTTTATTTCCGACGATCCCGGCGAATGGCGCACCTTTGCCCGTGAACTGGTTCAGGTCAATGAAGAACGCCGCGCCTACGATGAACTGGTTCAGCGCGAAGCCGTATTGTGGGCGGGAATGAACATCGATTTTGAAAATGAGTACTGCGTTGTCGCCGGTGAAGCTTCGTGGCATCCAGGTGTGATCGGGATCTCTGCGAGCAAAATGGTTGAACAGTATTGCCGCCCCGCCTTCCTCTTTTCTATTGATGAACATGGCGATGCCAAAGGTTCCGGTCGGTCGATCGAAGGGTGTGATCTCGTGGCAGCACTCACCGAGTGTTCTGATATGTTGATTAAATTTGGAGGTCACAAAATGGCCGCCGGTGCATCCCTGAAAGCAGATCGCCTTCCTGAATTTCGCCGCAGATTCAACGATGCAGTAAAAAAACAGCTCACCAAAGAGCAACTCGTTCCGGTGATCAAAGTTGATGGCGAAGTTTCTATTTCGCAACTGACGCCAAAGTTTTTTGAAATTATCAAACGCATGGAACCGTTTGGCCCCAAAAATATGCGCCCTATTTTCTTGGCGTACAATGTTCGAAACAATAAACCACCGCGAACGGTGGGCAAAGGAACAGGCCATTTGAAACTCTCGATTATTTCCGATGGTGTTGTAATTGATGCGATTGCCTTTGGACTTGGCGCGCGTATGCAGGAGATTTCTCAAGCGACCACATTTACCGTGGCGTTCACTCTCAATGAAAATGATTTCATGGGAAAAACTACACTGCAGATGAATATTCGCGGGATTTCGGTGGATTAAACCGAAATCCATCTGTCACGAATTCGCAACCCACTCAACGGCAGCACTAACGGATCCGAATACGGCGTATTCAACCGGAAGGTGCGAAGCCATCGCCATGGCTTCAAAGGTTTCCCCGAGAATCTGCTCGATTTCAGACTGAAAAACCAAAGCAGTACGATACTCCCCAGAAATTCCCGTGTGACGTTTCACGGCAGCGATAATTTTTGCGTAATCAGCCACATTCAGTTGTTCCATGGGACAGTTTGTAAAATCCCAAATAGTTCGATTTGAAGAACGCGATTTAAAATAGGTACCAATATACTCGACAAAATCATTCACCACTGGCGTACCGGTAATTTCCAACACCGAGTAATCGGGACTATCTGTTCGTTGTACCTTAATCATAGCTACTCCTTAGAATTTCAACGCAAACATACTACCACGAATAGTTCCAACATGCAACTCTCATTTTGCAATCCACGGAATTTCTTGTCAGCAGAGATTCGATCGCATGGGCAGAATTTCAAATTCAGGGAAAGGTGGAGTTTGTTTGAAGCGTTGAACCAATAGGCATGGCTATATTGCTATGGTTATTTCTGATTGAATAGTTCCGCAAATGTGTCGCGAACCACTTGAACGACGCGGATAGCATCGCGATATTTCATGTCATCGTCTGTTTCAAGTTGCACATAAACATAGTCATAGAGAAGAAATAAAGAATTGGCAACTTCGTCTTCTGATTCGATTTTGAGCGCCGTTTGTAGCTGGGCTATGATGTTTTGCGCTTTGTCTAGTCGATCTCTCCGCTCCTCAGCCTTGAGAAAGATGGCATCGCGAATCAATACGTAGAGCCGGTCGTGCAACATGACGATCTGCTTAGGACGCGAAGCTGTATCGACCTGCATATGCTGATAATATTTGACGATTTGTGCTCTTTTTGCATTCATAGGGTGAAAATACACCATGGTAGGGCGAGAGATTTTTCGTTTTTAAGAAAAGAGACGATCCATTGTATTTGAGTCGTGTGCGTGCACCGGATGTACACGCACATAATTCAATTTAACCGGCTATTTCAGCGGCCCAAAGTTTCAATGCTACCAGTGAATCTGGATTTTTCGACGGTTCTTTCGCCGATGTTGAGCCTATAACGGTGGCGGTTCCCAGAAGTTCTGTCATGGCAGAGATCGTTTCGCTGGGCGCTCCGGCAAAGGTCGAAAAAAGAGCGACCGAACGACTAGTAAAATCAAATTTTGTAAGGGCAGTTCTCACGGCAGGAGCGATTGTTCCTGCCCACGTCGGGGTGCCAATAATGATCCGATCGTAATTGGCAGGAGTAAAAGCAATTGGTTTGATCGCCGGTTTCTTTTTAAAGCGCGCTCCAAATCCACCGAGGATAATCCGACAGAAAAAGCGTTTGGGCATTGGCTTAATCGTTTCAAGAGCAAACAGATCTGCACCAGTGGTTTCGGCCATCGCTTTCGCCGCCGTTTCAGTATTGCCGGTCAGCGAGTAGTACAGAATAGCAGTTTTCATGGTAACTCCTTTGGTTCGTTTATATTGTCCAGGTAATTTTCCCGATAGTTGTGCCCGTTGCAATGAGTCGATGCCCTTCGGCGATTGTTTCTGCAGAAAGGCGACCTAATGAATGGCGGTCAACAGGACGAATGGTTCCGGATTCTATGAGCTTAGCCAGTTCTGCCAGTATTTCGTGTTGGCGTAGGAGATCTATTGTTGAAAAGAGCGGGCGCGTGAACATAAATTCCCATACGAAGGTGACTGATTTCCGTTTAAACAGATTCATATCCACCGGTTCACGAAAATCAACCAAACAGGCAATTGTACCCTGCGGAGCGACACACTCTGCCATAGTCGCAAGGTAATCCGTTGAATCGGCAGCGTTGAAAATATACCGAACCGCCTCGACACCATTCCCTTGCAGCTGTTGTTTCAACGGTTGACGATGGTCGAGAATCAGATCTGTTCCCAGTTCGCGACACCACGATGCACTCTCTGGTCGTGAAGCCGTGGCAATAACTCGACACTTTGTTTTTGCTTTCAACAATTGAATCGCTAGAGAGCCCACGCCGCCCGCTCCGTTGATAATCAGCACCGTGTCAGTGGATTCGGGAGAAATATGCATCCGGTCGAACAGCGTTTCGTAAGCGGTAAGTGTTACCAATGGAAACGCAGCTGCTTGTTCAAAGGATAACGACCTCGGCATCGGTGCCACAATTCTTGAATCAACAATCTGATACGATGCATTTGAACCATCACGAGAAATCACACCGGCACAATACACAGAATCGCCTTCAGCGCAGGTGCTCACCAGTTCACCAACGGCAATAACTGCGCCAGAACAATCGTATCCTAATACTTTAGAGTCAGTTCCCGCATAGGTCGCCCGGATTTTAGTATCCACCGGATTGATCGAGCCAGCTTTTACTTCGATAACTATGTCAAAGCCGGAAACAGAAGGCATAGCGCACACTTTTTCGAAAAACTCCCCACCTGCCTGATTTATACAAACTTTTTTCATGAACTACCCGCTTACAAAGTTTTTGATTTTAGCAAAAATAGAATTGACCTACCGCAATGAGCTATACCACTTCACAATTTTATTCCACAAAAGTTACCCATATCACGTTTTTTGATCGGCAATTGAGAGTATACTTTTTAAGTTGATCATTTTTTTTATCCTGAGGAGGATTGTATGAAACTGTTTGTCACTCTCTGTGTGGCGCTCTTGGTATCGGCTTGTTCCCGCGACAAAAGTGTTGCAGGATCGCACGAAAGTGTGAATGGATCACTTGTTATCGCGGTAAATTCACCAGAATCACCGCAAAAAAGTCGCGCGACAAAACCGACAAAACTACGCATTCAGATTATCAATCCAACCGGATCGATTATCGTTGACAGTACTATTTCACTGGCGACATTGGTCTCACTAGTGGCATTCGACAAACTCGATCAAGGTGCAAACTACACCGGAACTGTATGGACTATCGATGATTTTGGGGATACGATTCACAAACCTGTCACTAAATCATTCGCGATTACATCAAGTTCACAAACGACTGTTATGTTTGACCTTGTCCCAATCTGTGGAACAATCCAAGCTGTGCTCGTTGACCTTCCAACGACGGTCGATTCGGTACATCTCGCTTTTGCCGCAGATTCGGGATCCTTTTATACGGCAGAAAAACGTTCCACTAAAATATCGTTGGAACTAGACAAAGTTCCCTATGGCGCACACGGAAAGATATCGCTCTATTTAACCGATTCTAATAAAGATACAATAGCTCACTGGGACACGACGTGTACATTTACCAACCAAAATATTAATGGACGTATTTCGTTTCAAAAAAGCGGGTCACTTGCTGTGGAAATTACCATGAGCGATCCGGGATCAACACTTCTGACCGGAAATGGCGATCCCACAAAAACTATTCAGACGGAATCAGGAAAGATTATAGTGACGGAGTTTTGCGCCACTTCAGGAAGTGGTTCTTCTAGCGCAGAGTTCATCGAGCTCTATAATCCATCGACAGAACCCTTTACGACAACGGCACTCTCTTTGACCGCCGGGGACAAAACATTTACCGTTCCCAATGTAACGATCAATCCCAACAGCTATTACGTGATATCCTCGACCAACGGAACCGCGTGGTCACCCAATGCCACCGTAGACATGGATCTCGTTGGAACGTCTGGGTACATTGCAGTAGCTTCAGAAAATACTGTTCATGACTATGTTATCTATTTCAATGAACAAAATGCAGGTTGGACAACAATCAGCTCTTCCGGGAAAAAGTCGTGGGAACTTCACTCGCTAGCCTACAGTGCTGCCAACAATAATTTTGGGGGCAACTGGAAACCAGCGAGCGCGTCATTCAAGGATGGTTCAAATATTACATGGTATGGAACGCCGGGAAAATAACTACAACTGAACATCGCAAATGAATTGAGAATCAACACCATAGGAAAGCAGTCGGAAACGACTGCTTTTTCCATACACATAGAATACCATATTCTGAGGAACTAATTCCCAAAGGGCAAAAAACGCATCCACCGTCGAAGGAGAACTAAAAATAACCCCCACAAAAGAAGAGAGTGGTGGAATAGATTCACGCGAGGGGGATACGGTGTCGTAAAAAACAACAGGATCAATCGTAGTGAGTTGATGTATTGGGTTTTTTGAAAGTTGTGAGCATGGATACAGTACTTTGCGACAAGAAGATTGATCTATTAATGGAAAGAGGTGTTCCGCATCGTACACCGTGGGCATGTAATCCACACCAATACCAAACTCTTGTAGCGCTTCCGCAGTATGAGGTCCCACGGCAAAAATAGTCTGGCCTGCTTTGGGGCGAAATAGGCGAAAGAAATATGTCACAGCACTGCGACTAGTGAACACAATCCCGTCGTATGATTCGAGATCAATGGAGATTGATTGACGAATCTGAGTCGCCACAAGGGGAAAATGAACCAGTTCCTCCGAAAAGCGCAACCGCGAACTGTCAATTCCCGTAAAAAGAAGTCGTGGTTTTTCTGTGGCAAGCCCCGCCGTTTCACCTACGAGAATCAGTGCAGGAGTAGGAATGACCACTAGATGCAGCTGCCCTAGAGAGGTTCTAGCAACCTGCTGATCCGGTTGCGAACAGTTGTGCACGAGTATGACCGGCGTCGTCAGGGAACGCCCCACTTCAATCAGCGACTTTTGTAGTTCTGCCAGTTTTGTCACCGCCATAAAATAGGCAGACGTACCTTCATTTGTAGCCGGAATTGGTTGATCTACTTCATATTGGCCAGAATATGCACAAAAGGTACGCGAAAGTTCTCGCATAGTAATCGGCATAGTAACCGCCGCCGCCGCCGCTTGAAAGGAGCTGATTCCAGGGATCACCGCAACGTCGATCATCCGCTGTGCAAGAAATTCAATCTCTTCACCACCGCGACTGAACAACAATGGATCACCCGCCTTTAATCGAACCACTCGCTCTCCTCTTCGGGCCGCATCAAAGAGTAAGTGGTTGATTTCTTTTTGGCTTAAAGAGTGTTCACCTTTGCGCTTGCCCACGAAAAACAAATTTGCTTTTGTGTCGCCAAGAACTCGATCGCCACATAGTGCATCGTAATAGATCGAATCTGCAGATTCTATAGCTTTTACCGCTTTTACCGTCAACAATTCCGGATCGCCTGGCCCTGCTCCAACGAGTGTTACCGTTCCCCATGATCTCCGAACATCTTTATTTTTGAAGAGTTCTGAAAGATCCTGTCGTTCTAATCGAGCAACAACTGCTAGATTTCCCTGAAGAGGATGGGTTTCAAACGGAAGTTGTTCTGCCGGCAGGTCAATTGCCAATCGTGTCAAGGCGCATGACGCCACGATAATAGCCTCACATTCGTTGCGATAGAGATAATCGATACGCTGCCCAATTGCTCCTCGAATCGAAATGATCGTCAAATCCGGCCGCACCGCAAGAAGTTGCTCTTTGCGCGAAGGCGAACTTGTTCCTACTCGCGCTCCCCAGGGAAGATCGGCGAGCGATACGCCATTTAACGTTACTAAAGAATCACTTTGATCAAATGCATGGAGGAGGCTGATCACGCGCAATCCCCGCGCGAGCGGCCAAGGCAAATCTTTGGCCGAGTGAATAGCAATATCAGCATCCCCATCGAGCACAGCTCGATCCAGTTCTCGGGTAAAAAAATCCATGGGAATTGTATCGGTGAGTAAAGATTTATCTAACTCCCTATCGCCTAAACTTTTCGTATATGAAACGGAGTAATCAACAGCAGGAAATTCTCGAAAAAACTCTTCGACTTGACATTTCGCTAAGGGGCTTTCCCGACTTATTACCTTAATCATTGTTCCCCCTGTTGATATGTATCAATAAACATTTTAACTTCTTCGTTTACAATCTGTTCAGCCAAAACTTGCTCTTCACTTCGCCGCTTGAGACTCGCCGCAACAATCGATTCAAGATCTGTGACATTGTACAATGCAGTCCGATCACCAAGCCTTGGATCAATATCCCGTGGAACCGCCAGGTCAATTAACACGGGAACCGGCAGATCCTCAAACCACGACTCTTCAATGAGAATTTCCGGAGAACTCGTAGCAGAAACTATTGCATCATAGTGAGATACTTCATTCTTAAGCGATCCGAATGCGATCTGCCCCGCCCCGGTTTGATCAGCAAGCAAACGAGCCTTTTCTGCGGTGCGATTACAGAGAGTGATATTGTAATGATTTTCTCCATGACCGAGAAACCTGACAATTCGTTCAGTCAACTCGTTGACTCCCACGATCAATACTTCGGCATTACGCGCCGGTTTGAAATGTTTTTTCAGCGCAATCACTGCCGCATGTGAATGAGAAACAGCACCTTCTGAAATCCCCGTCTCCGTGCGAACTCGTTTCCCGCACCGCAATGCACCTTGGAAAAGGCGATGTAATCCCGCAGAAATGTGATTCTGCTCTATCGCTTCACCATAGGCCCGTTTTACCTGACCCTGAATATGAGATTCGCCGATCATGGCTGATTCCAAGCCAGAAACCACACGAAACAGGTGACGAACCAGTGATTCTTCAGTCAGGCCATCGCCGCGATAGAGTTCCACGCGATTACACGTCTGAAGGTATACATGTGACCCAACCCGAAACTGTTCGATTTCAGGGATATACAACTCCCGTTCTTCGATTGTCAATCGGTGATCTTTCCCGATGAATTCAATCATGAAGAAACTCCTGCAGCCGTTTTTTCAAGGTAAGGACACCTTCGAGATCCTTACCTTCAGAACTTATCGCGATAGACAAATGATCGTAATCCACAATCGCAGGAATGTGAAAGTCGCAATCCGTGCGATCACTCGCGTTATTCACCCATATCCCTCGATTTCGAGCGTCCGCAGCAATTGAACGATTTAGCCCATCATTGCTGGTTGCTGCCACGACAAAGCTGACGTCATCAAGGTAATTTTCATGGTAACATCCGATGTGAACTTCTTTCGCAATCAATGAAAAATCATCGAGTAGTGACAGTGAAACCACTCGAATTCTAGCTCCTGCTTTCTCGAAAAAACGAGCGCGACGAAGGCCGACAGAACCGCCACCAACAATCAAAACAACCCGATTTTCCACCTGAATCGACAGTGAACAAAACATCAAATCCATCTTTCCCGATTTATTTGGTCAACTTATACAAGAATATACAAAATGCAGTTCATTTCAGCAACCACCAGCGAAGTGCTAAATGCCGATTCTCAATTATATATGCTCCTCGGCAAGAATGTATTTTTCGCAAGATTTATAAGGAGTAACAATGACAGATCTTATCATGGAACTGGGCGTTATCTACGGCGGTTCAGCAATACTCGCAACAATTTTCCTTTTTCTCAAACAACCTGTGGTACTTGCCTATATCTTTGCAGGACTTCTCTTTGGGCCATCAGCACTCGGTTTAATCAAAGATCCACATAACATCGAAAAATTTGCCCACTTCGGCATTATTCTCCTTATGTTTCTCATCGGTATAAACCTTGATATCAAGGAGTTGATTCGCCTTCTGCGCAAGACAGCCCTTTTGACTCTTGGTACATCGGCACTTTTTGCTACAGCCACAGTCGGAATTCTCGTCGCTTTTGGCTTTCCACCGATTGAAGCGCTGATCGCCGGGGCTGGCCTCATGTTTTCCAGTACAGTAGTGGCACTGAAACTGATCCCCACCACCGATCTTCACAACAAACGACTCGGCGAACTCATGGTAAGCATCCTTCTTTTTCAAGATATTATGGCGATTTTTGTCATCCTTTTACTCGCCGGTGGCGGACAATCGATGGCGACCGTTGTTCCCCTGCTGATTCTCAAGACAGTTCTGCTTTTCTTGGCATGTTACTTTACGGTGAAACATCTCGTTTTCAAGCTGTTCCGAAAATTTGATGTGATTCAAGAGTACATATTCATCTTCACTATTGGATGGTGTCTTTTTCTCGCGCAAATAGCAGCAATGATTGGCCTTTCCAACGAAATTGGCGCATTTATCGCAGGAATATCCATGGCGGTTTCGCCAATCGCCATGATTATCGCCGAAAAGCTCAAACCGCTGCGCGAATTTTTCCTCATTCTCTTCTTCTTCTCTATCGGCGCGCAATTCCACCCCGATTCACTGATGGAGATCGTCATCCCCGGCACCGTACTCGCTGTGGCCTTGGTGATTTTAAAACCACTTGCATTCAGCTGGGGATTTCGCCGGTTCAATGAAAAACCGGAAACTGCCATGGAAATGGGGGTTCGACTCGGTCAGGGAAGTGAATTCACCCTTCTCGTAGGAGCATCGGCAATGATGGATGAAATTATTTCGAAAAAGACATTTATGTTGATGGAGTACACTGTAATATTGACCTTTATGCTTTCAACCTATTGGGTTATGAGAAAGTACGCCACCCCAATTTCCACTGACGCGAAACATCGTCGAGACTAAACAAGAACAAAGAACCTTTACTCAATTGAGGGAATCATGAAAATCCTTGTTATCGGCGGAGCCGGCTATATCGGCAGCCACGTGACCCGCGAACTTCTCGACAACGGCTACGAAGCTGTTGTGTTCGACAATCTCTCTTCCGGAAAACGGGAAAATCTTTTCCCTGAAGCGACCTTTGTCGAAGGGGATATTCTCGACTACGACAAACTGCTCGCCACGATGAAAAATGGCATCGACGGCCTGATCCATCTCGCGGCGTTCAAGGCAGCGGGTGAATCAATGGAACGTCCTGAAAAATACTCGGTTAACAACATCACCGGCGCTATCAACATACTCAATGCCGCGTCTGAAGCTGGTGTGAAACGGTTTGTATTTTCATCTACTGCGGCGGTGTACGGCGAACCAACCTACCTTCCCATTGACGAAAACCACCCTACCAATCCAGAAAACTACTACGGTTTTTCCAAGCTCGAAGTGGAACGTATTCTCGGATGGTACGACAAGCTCAAAGGGATCAAAAGCGCAATCCTTCGCTATTTCAATGCCGCAGGATACGATCCCAAAGGTCGTATTTCCGGCCTTGAAATGAGTCCTCAGAACCTGCTTCCAGTGGTGATGGAAACCGCTGCGGGTATGCGTTCGGAAATGAAAATATTCGGCGACGACTACGAAACGCGCGATGGCACCGGTATTCGCGACTACATTCACGTGAGTGACCTCGCTTCAGCTCACGTAAAAGCTCTTCAGAAACTGGAACGGGACGACAAAAGTTTCACCGTAAACCTCGGTTCTGAAAATGGTGTATCTGTGAAAGAGATGGTTGACACCGCTCGCCGAATCACCGGAAGAGAGATTAACGCGATCATCGTTGATCGCCGTCCTGGAGACCCTTCGACCGTGCTTGCCACCGCAAAAACAGCGGAAAAAGTACTCGGCTGGAAAGCAACGCGTTCCGACGTGGAGACTCTGATCAGTTCAACCTGGCAAGCGTATCAGAAAAACATGAAATAGTCATGTACCGATACGACTGATTTTCCACTGCCGGAGCTGTTGCTTCGGCAGTTTTACCATAACAATTCTTACAAAAGGTTCATCTATGCGTGTGATAGCAATTCTCTCTATCCTCGTCGCTACTCTTGCTGCCCAGACCGGCAAAACTGCCGCGGAACAGGGAATCTCCTACGAACAGTTTCAGGCTATGCACAAGACAGAGAAACGCTCAGTTGAACGGTTCAAGGAAGCGATCAAGCCGATTGAGAAAGAGTTGATAGATTTTTGGAATGGAATTCCGGAAGAGAATCGGCCGGATACGATACAGATAATTGTTAATATAAATGGTATAGCTTCCGTTTACGGGTACACAGAGAAAAATATTACAAGCGATTCTACACGACTATCAAAAATGGTCACAAATATGAGCAATTTAGACTCAATACTCAAAAAATGTAGCCTACCATTTATATCAAAAAGCGTCTCATTTTCATGTTATGCTCTGAATTTCAATAAAACAGGAACAATTACCTACCCATCGTCAGAATTCTATTTTCAACCGCGTACTCGTCAAAACATTGCAAAAACGGTTTTGAAGAATTCGAGAGAGTTGAAGATGAAGTACATTGATTTCATTTCGACAAATAAACATCTACGAGGAAAAATTACTACCAAATTTGCAATTGATGAGTTTGGTAAAGTACTATTTGTAAAACTTCTTGCTAACGATATGGAAGAAAGAGATAATGCAGATCTTAATGCTATAGAATCATTTGAAAAGGTTCTTGTATCAACAATTGCCGCATGGGAATTTGGAAAAATTATGGCACCTGGTGATGTGACGGAAGTTGTTTATCCTTTTATTTTCGCACCATTTTAAAACAATTTCGCCCCTTACATTCCTGTTCCAGGTTACTAGAGTGCAGTCGTTTGCATATTCCTAATAATCCTAAAATCCGCAGTTGCATCTTGAATTTCATTCTAACACTATATCATCTTTAGAACTACACCAAATACTCCTTTCACCCAATAGG
>JAIFMU010000003.1 GCA_020048285.1 bacterium
CACAACGTATTGCACAATATTTTAAGCACCCGAAAATTCTGTATGCGGCTTAAGAATAGAACCATATTTGCCGGTCGGAGTAATAGATTATTAGGTAGTATATCTATATGAATCTGGGAGGTGACTAATGTACAGTGTCAAAATTGAATTTCAGTGTGGCTGCTTTAAGAAAAGTGGCTATGAACAGATACATGAGTTTGTAACAAAGGAAGAAGCGCTCGTTCGCGCTGAGGATATGATTTCCGATATGAACGAAAGTTTCTGTGGTGCCCATAGGTTTGGAATTCGCCATGAAGAAGATACTCTCGTAATCACGGTTAAAAGTAACTTCTAATGGCGAGTCTCAGTGTTACGAACGATGCTTTTCGCGATATTGTGAAGGCTCCATGCCGTAGTTCATTTTGAATGGACGATAGAGTTCTCCGGAGTCGGAAAAACCCACAGTTTCGGCAATACACGAAATTGTATCATCGGAAGAAAGAAGTAATCGTTCTGCCTTTTCAACGCGAAAATCTTCGATGATCTGTTCCACGGTTTCTCCAAAAGCACTCTCTACGATATCGCGTGGTTCGCCCAGTTCTTCGAGAAGTCGTGCGGCAGTGAAAAGCTTATTTTCTGCCCGCTCTTTCAATAATTTGCGCACGCGTGTCTGAATTTCATCGTAGCGAAATGTTGGCGTAGGGGAATCTGAAAGTGAATCCCAAATCAATTTCATAATTGCTGCCATTCCTGCAAATACCGCCAATGGAATGAGTACTAAACGCTTTTTCATAGGTGATCCTTTGATTACATGTTCGTTGGTATATGAGAGATTACCTCTTGTACAGTGATTTTGTCAAGGCAGTTGTAGTGTCCAAATGGACAAACTCGTTGAAAACAGGGCGAACAACTCTCGCTGCGGTAGAGAACAGTACTTTTGCCTACTGGTGTTGTCCAAGTCGGTGTTGATGATCCAAATATACCGATCACCGGTGCACCAACATAAGCCGCGAGGTGCATCAATCCAGAATCATTGCTTACAACTGCTTTTGCTGAAGAGAGAATTCTGGCAGCGTCAACTAGAGAGCCTTTTCCACAGAGCGATTCTACCGAGTGATCCGGATTCTCTTTTATCAACTGATCTGCATAGTCAGCTTCATCGCGACTTCCCAAGATAATCACATTTTGATTTTTCGGAAGAGTCGCTATCAAATGGCTGTAGTGAGTCCACTGTTTTGCCGGTCCATATTTTGCTCCAGGGCAGAGCACGATTGAATCAGTTTGATTAGTGCCAAGGATAACGCCGCCAACAGTATTTACTGAAAAAGGAGGGATCCCCAATAGATTGCAGTATTCTGTAGTAATGTGATCGTATCGCTTGCGATTTAAGATGGCATGGCTGTGAGTCAACAGCGGTGAACGCCCTTCTTTACGGTATCCGTGGCGGTTCTTTATCCCTGTAGAGAATCCCCAAATAGCTGAAGATATTGAGTGTGGAAAAATATAAAGATCGGAATAATTACCCTTTTGAGCGCGATCAAGCCCTTCGGCTGTTTTATATGGAATTATCTCAATTGTGGTTAAGAGCTTTGCAAGTTCAACGAGATAGGGGGCAGTGATCAGAGCCACGTGAACGCCGTCGACTCGGCGTTTCTGTTCCACCACGGCGAGAGCCATGATGTAATCCCCAATCCACTTCGGCATGATTACAGCAATTCGATTCATCATCTCTCCTTAGAGTTTAGTTGTAAAATATCTTATGTTAAATAGAGCACTTTCAGTAAATAATGATAAAATAGCGAGATTAAGCAATTTCA
Source organism: bacterium (assembly GCA_020048285.1). Taxonomy (GTDB): domain Bacteria; phylum Fibrobacterota; class Chitinivibrionia; order Chitinivibrionales; family Chitinivibrionaceae; genus JAIFMU01. The sequence continues at coordinate 1,797 of JAIFMU010000003.1, forward strand.
ATATCATTTTCAAAGGATTTATCATGAAACGTAACAACTTCGCACACCTCCTCGCATCTGCTTTCGTCTTCAGCATTTCCGCGGCAGAACCGGAAGTAATCGCCATTGGTATTGGCGAAAAAAATCCAACCTTGAACGAATCGCTTTTTAAAAACACGAAAGTCTTCTACACGCCCTCGATTAAAGTTGATGAAGGATCACTTCAGAAATTGAGTTACAGCGGTGAACCTGCATTTCTAGCGCAGTGGTTCAACAGTGATGGCGCCGCCAACGATTTTCTCGTGATCGGTAGTAACGGCGTTGTCTACGATCAGGGAAAAGCAATAACGGCGGGAATCGACATGGTTGATGTGGAAACTGAACGCAAAGGATCATTTGCCAAATCGGCATGGGCGGTGGTGCAAAAAGATCGCACCGTGGGAGAAAACAGATCCCCAATCTCCCCTTCAGAACCGGATGGATTCATTCGCCGCAAACTGCCGGCGTTCAACATGGTTACTCCTGAAGGAACTGCAGTTGATTCAAAAACGGTTTTGGAAAACGGAAAACCGAAATTAGTGATTTTTTTCTATCTAAAACCGACAACCTATATCGGCGGTGAAAAAGAGAGTGGTACGGTTGTGCGCAGTAAAGAGTATATGCAAGGTCGCCGCGAATCCGCATCGGGAACTGAAGGCGTACGCGCCCTGATCCAAACTGAACGCGAACTTTTCGGGAATATCATTCACGATATTTACTAGAACAATAGACCATTGAAAATTATAAAGGTGCCTCTAATCGGGGCACCTTTTTCTCTTAGGGTGTCTAATTCAACAAAAAACTTTTCTATTTACCATTCATTCTTTGTATTTTCAAGGGGGAATCACATATTTCTTACAAATAAAATCATAACAACTAGATTATATTCGTAGACTCTTATAATTGAACGCGCTACTACAACTCTACGGATGGTCACAATGAGCGAGGACATGAATAACAAGATAAACAATCCCCTATCGAATGATTACTCGACCTACAATAGGGCGGGAAGACTTCGTTCGGGTGAATATGGCGGAGCACCATTTAGTCGCGTCCTTGCGTCATTTCGTTCTGCTAGTGAAATACCTATCACCGAACCGATCAAAGGTTCGCCTGAACCGGTTCGCCAGTTGCTCAACCCCGTAGCGCCGACAGGAGCCATTCAGCAGGAACGCCCCGAATCGCTCACGGTGCAACTTTCACCAAAACAGCTCGATGAACCGACCCGAAACGCCCTTGAAGATCGCGTTCGCCAGAAAAAACGGTCCCGTGAACGGTGCCCTTTTGCAGGATTCAACGGCGAGTGCTGTCGTCCTGATATTCGCTGTGGTGAACGGGCACAATATTCGGGCCGAGAAAGCGATCGACAGCAGACCATGCCCCATCGCTGTCTCTACACGCCTTTTTTCTCCAGTGATAACATTATTATCGTGGAACCGGATCTGATACAGCGCGAATTTCTACTCAATTCGTTTAAACTGTTCCTCAATTACGACATGGAAAAAATTGCATCAATTCAATCGGCCGAAGCGGCTTCGGAAACTCTGACGCGCTACAAATTGCAAAATCGCATGATCGGACTAGTCATTGTTTCTATTAGTGGATTGGGAACTGGTGTGCACGGATTTCTGACTGAACTATTCGAACGAAATATCAATGCTGAAATTGTGTTACTTCACGGGAACAGCGCAGAAGAACAGTCGATTCTCAAAGAGTTTGGTGCAAAGATGATTGGTCCTTCACAGCCGTTCATCTCCGCCGCACTTGAACTGCCGGTGCATACGGAACTATTTGTATCTACTGTGAACAGCCTCCACTTTGGGAAGTTTTTTTAACTCCCTAATCTTCGATTACGCGGCGAATCCATTTCCCGCTGCGGATGCGGTTCAATATTATCACACTTTTCACAATCTCTTCGATGCTGATCAACAGATACACAGCGTACACTGGGAGTTTCAAAACCACGCCGCTCACTATGGCGATGGGAATCCCAATTCCCCACAAACAGCCGATATCGGTGAACATTGAAAAATGAGTGTCACCACCAGAACGCATCAAACCGTTGACACCGTGCATATTAATCACTTTAAATGGAAGTGTTATGGCGGTGCAAATAATCAAAATTGTTATGAGTTCCTGCATCTTTGGTGTTGAAACATTGAATACGTAAGTTGGCCAGATAGGTGCAGTGATCACCGAAATGGTACCGGCTGTGATCGCCATAATCCCCACCAAAATAAGAATACGCTTACTGTTCTCTTTCGCTTCGGAAATCTGATTTGCGCCGATTGTATTTCCCATGAGCGTGGCGGTGGCACTGCTGGTTCCGATAAAGCCCACCATGAACATGAACGCCACGCGCTCGGCAATGGAAAAGGCCGTCGCCGCATCGGTTCCCAGAGTCGCAAACACTTTGTTGTAGGCGAAAATACCCAGCGCCCATCCCATTTCATTACCCACAACCGGAAGTGTAGTCTTGGTGATTCGCGCAATAAAACCGGCGGGAAAGGTGAAATAGTCAGAAAATTTCAGCGTGGCAAGAGGCGATTTTTTCACATACATGAGGAACACCAACAGCACCGTTTCGATAATCTTGGCGATCACCGTGGCGATAGCAGCACCATCGACACCGAGTTGCGGGAATCCGAATTTTCCAAAAATGAGGCAGTAATTGAGAATCGTATTGATCGTCACGGCCACAATACTGACAAGAATGGGGATTTTCACATCGGTGATACTGCGCAGTGATGACCCTAGCGAAAAAGTAATCCCCGTGAACAAGTAGCTAATCGTGATGATTCGCAAGTAGCTCGCTCCCATGGAGATCACCGCCGCATCGGCTGTGAAAAATCCAATGAACTTGTCCGCAAAGATAAATGACGGAACCGCGAATAGAATCGCCGCAATCACTGCCCCGATTAGCGAAGCTCCGGCGGCGTGGCGAACATTGGTGTGATCCTTATCCCCCCAGTACTGAGCGGTAAAGATTGCGCATCCTGATGATATTCCCACGAGAAGTAGAATGAAGAGAAAGAAATTGTTCCCGGCAAAACTCACCGCCGCAATGGCAATATTTTCGCCGGTCTGTGTCTTTTCCGGTGTGCTGATATAACTCACCATGATATTGTCGATGAACTGCAAGAGTGTAGTGAGAATCTCTTGTACCGCAATTGGCACGGCGAGCACACCTATTTTTTTCAGAAACGTTCGGTCCATAAGCCACGTAAACATTGATTCTCCTCGGTTGCTTTAAAGATAGCATTTCAATCTGTTCAAAACAGGTGATTTATCGGGAGTACTTCGATTGTTTGATTTTTGTGGTGCATTGATAGAAGCGGTGAGAATATCCGGCAGTTTTTTAATCTATTCAGCTATGAGATTCAGAAAAACAAGGGAAATGGTAAACTGTTCACGGCTGAATCGCTATACCCACCGATGTCCCCAGCGTTGTTTTCACAAGAGAAATCAGTTGATCTATGCGATCTTGGCGAACCATAACAACGACACGAACCGCATGATCATACTGAAACTCACCGCATACATTGCACTGTTCGAGCAGATAGCGGAGATGTGGTTCTTGATTGTAAGGAATGGTAAGGTGCACACTGTTCATGGGAGAATAAGAAATTAAATCAGCCCCTTCAATTCCCGCTTTGGCCGAAGCGGTATAGGCTTTTACCAATCCACCTGTTCCCAGTTTTATTCCTCCAAAATACCGCGTAACAATCACGCCGATCTGTCCAGCTCCCGAGTATTGAAGAACTGTAAATATCGGTTTTCCCGCAGTGCCAGTTGGTTCTCCATCGTCGGAAAAGCCAAATGTGTTGCTGTCGGTGGGCGATCCGGTGATCACCGCCCAGCAGTTGTGATTTGCCTTGGGGTGCTTTTCGCGCAACTCTTTCACGAACCGTTTCATCTCATCCATCGAACCGATCGGCATCACCGAAGCAATAAAGAGGGAGTTCTTTATTTCGCAGGTCGATTCTGAAGGGCCCGAAGGGATTAGATAGCCTGACATAGTGGTTCTTTTCGAATAATTTCATAGAACATTGGGGGCAAATATACACGATCCCGTAGACAATTCACACGCTGTTTCCACATATACGACCCGCCCCAGAGGAGTCAGACTGCTCCTATTATAACAATTTATTATTCTAATTCAAAACGACGGCAATACAATTTGAAACTAACAGCATCTATCGCCATGGCGTGATTTTATAAACCTAAACAAGGAGACGGTATGGGACGAAATCCTTTTGCAATGTTCTCCGCAACGAAGGAATTCCGATTGAACTATGGAAGATACTGTTTGAAGACTACAAGAAAGCGTAACTGCAAGTGACTGAGTAATTTGGATTTTTTCATTTGGCGATTACTATGAATATAAAAAATCTTCAGATAAGCATCTCGGGACTTCAGACTTACCTGATGTGCCCGGAAAAGTTCAAATACAGAGCGTATTTGGCACTTTTCGGGCATAAAAAAAAGGAGCAAGCTTTACCGCTTAACTCCTTGATTTTATTGGTACCGAAGATCGGACTCGAACCGATACATAGTCACCTACGGCGGATTTTGAATCCGCTGCGTCTACCATTCCGCCACTTCGGCACTCATACCCGCAAAAGATAGGTTATTCAATTTATAAAAGCAAGAGAAAAAGAGTTATTTCATGCAAAGACAGATTGTTCGTCTCTGTTGTATATTCTCATTAGATTGTGTAATGAACTTTCGGTCGGTGAGGCTTCTGTGAAATTAGTAGGGTATATTGAAGGATACTATGGTCGAGAACTGACTGGCGAACAACGTCAGGTGATTATCGACCGCCTTTATAAAAATGGATGCAATGCCTATCTGATTGGTTCCAAAGAGGATCCGTATCATCGCGTCCATTGGCGAACTACACCTCCCGAATCTTACCTCAATGAATTGCGCCAGTTGATTGAGTTTGGGAACGATCGGGGAGTGGTGGTGATTCCGGCAATTGCACCGGGATTAGATTACGACTTTAATTCCCCTGAAGATGAAGCGCTGTTGATTCGCCGGTTAAACGATTATTACCAGTGCGGGGCAGAGAAAATCGCCGTGCTCATGGATGATCTTCCGCTTGTACTTCCCGAAACCATAAAAGTGAAAAATGTTTCTTTGGGAGCATTCCACGGAGCACTGATTCGTCGAATTGCCAAGGTGATTCCCGCTGAAAAGCTTCTTTTTTGCCCCACACTCTACACGAATGAACTGTTTGGAACAGGCGAAGAATCAGACAACTATCTTCCTGATTTACGGGCAACTCTTCCAGAATCGGTGTCATTATTCTGGACGGGGAAAAACACGATTGCCGAAACAATTGACCGCGAATCCTGCCGTTCTATCACCGATCTCTTTGGCGAACGGGTGATTTTTTGGGATAATATCTACGCCAATGACTACGCTACGACACGACTCTTTGTGGGCCCCTATGAACAGCGCGATCACTCATTTATCATGGAATCAACTGGTGGATGTATGATCAATCCCACAGGGATGATCGAAACGGATCTTTTTTTGATTGACCTATTCGGATCGTGGTTGCGTTCGGGTACATCTTCGGATAGTCAGTGGAAAGTGTGTGCGCGATCAAACGGAATCCCCGAATCATTTGAATCATTCTTGCCGTGGTTTCGATCGCCTTTTTCATTTCCGAATCTAGACAATCTCAGCGAATCGGATCGCCAACCATTGTCGTTTTTTGATCAATTTCTCGTACAATGGCAGGGCGATCTGAAACGCGAATGGTATCCCTATCTACATCGTTTTTTCACGGAACTGAAATTGCTCACAGGAAAAGTCGGTTCGGGTCCGTGGTTTGAACAGCGATTCTATCCATTCACGGCGCAAAAACTGCGCGGAAATATCAATGAAGGAGTGTACAATATTTTGTGATTCAATTATGATGCTGAAACAAGCCAACAGAAGGTTATTGTGTGATAGTGCGAATCAGTGAGGAGAACAAAGAGGTCGGAATAAATCCGACCTCTTTCCGTTTAGTTGAAAATCTGCCCGATTGACCAACCGCCACCGACGATGAGAAAGCTGAAATATGCTATGGCTGCGACATTTGAAAGATGACCTAGAAGAACTGAAATGCCATCCTTTTGCATCATTCCGATAGCGAGAAAAATGAGCGCTACCGCAGGAATGGTGTTGCTAAATGGGATGAGTCCGAAGGGCATCATTAACAAAATTGCCGCAAGAATAAAGGCTAAATTGTTCACTATTGCAAGCATTTTCGAAGAGACGAGGCTTGGGAAACGGTGAGGTTTACTTACTTTTTCTAGTCGATGAAACCATTTGAGTGCTTTGGTAAAGCCGTCTTTTAGTTTGTCTGAAGAGAGAGTGCGCTTGCCAATTTTTTCTGGAAGCCAGAGTTTTCTTCCGAACAAACGAGTCACTCCCACGAGCAAAATCGCTGATCCAAACACGGTACTAACCCCGGGAATTGAAACGGGTACAAGGAAAATAAGTGATAAGAAAATGGTGAGAAGAAGCAATCCGTCATTGCCGATAATGTCCATGATCTCCACCAGTGTTACCTGCGAAGGGGGCATTTTTTGGATGATCAGTTCGATTTTTTCACCCAGCGATTCTACTGCCAATTCACTCTCTTCGTTTTGAGACAATTCCATCGGTGACATTTTTCCCCTCCATTATCAGGTTTATACGTTGAGTACATTTTGTTCATAGTGAAACTCTTGCGGCTCTTACGAGATATTTCGCCGGATTCGCAGTTTTGTGGAAAATCATTTAAATCGATGATTTCAATCCGAATATACACTATGCTTTCAGCTGTAGGTAAATAGGGGAGATGCCATACAATTAAAGGTATAAGTGGATTTGTGGCAATCTGCGCCATGATTCTCCCGGGAATTAACGGTACCTTTATTCTGTTGACTTTGGGAAAATTCGCCTATATCACAGGAATGCAGAAAAATCCCATTGCTCCTGAAAACTTTCTTGTTACCATCATTTTTTGTATGGGTTGCGCCAGTGGTCTCATGGCATTCAGCCGTTTCCTGAACAGGCTGTTCGACCATCATTATCAGATCACTTTGGCGCTTCTCACTCTGGATTCATGTGTGGATCGCTTCGCAAAATCAGGCCTTGGAAAGAGGCTGTTCTCACCGATGGTAAAGGGCATGTTCTGATTGAAAATAACCTTCTTCCTACTTTTGAAATCGAACTTCTTCCTACTTTTGAAATCGAACTCCTTCCACTTCATATTGTTTTGGTGGTAGTTGGATTTATCGTCGTTCTGCTTATTGACAAGCACGCGCAAAAAATGGCACAGTAAGATCGTTTGTTTGAATTGAACCTGATTTTTTTTCGCCCTCGCTGAAATTTAATTGGGTGAGGGCTTTTTTTGACGGTGATTTTTTTGGGGTGAGTAGGTTTAAGCTGTAGAAATCTTCTAGCTCGTAGTAATACTGTTCTATAGTGATAGATGGAAATAGTACCTATTTCATTGTCATCGATAACGATATATTAGTGAATCCACATGCCTGAAATATTTCAAATGTGTGAATAAATAGATTGTAATCAATATCAGGATCAGCGGCAATTATACAGTCATCAATGTCTGGCGCATTTTTATGCTGTAAAACAAACAGTTTGAACATGACCAATAAGTTTTCCGAAATATCAGTAATTTCTTTAAACGTTAGGGAAATATCACCTGCAATAGGTGACCGGATTAAGAGTATGTGCTTCCCACGAGTCCCTTTTTGTAATATTACGGAAAGATTAATTAAATCTCCCAATTCTGTCTGGGTAATTTTGTTTGAGTTTGGTTTTAATGTCGTATCGGAATTACCATTTGACAAAATAGCGAATTTAGGCGATAAAAATCCTGCATTGTTCGCATAGTTTACAATCTTGAAAACATAGCAGTAGGGAATAGATTTGTCAATTTCTAAGAGAATGCTTGGCATTGTGATTGAACTACTTTTTATCCTTTGAAATTTGCTGATAATCTCTGGAATCTCAGTATTGGGTTCTTTCAATAACTTACTGAGATATTTATTTGTTTCACATAGTGTATCCGAATTAACTACTACATAATTTTTGTTCAGTATAAACTTCACATTTTGAACAGAATCAATCTCACTCGCCAATGTGTTGATTGCAACAAAGCACAAACACGAAAATACAAAAAGGTGTTTAATCATTGAATTTTATCCATTTGTTAAATGTTTGAAATGCATCTATCGAATCTACCTAGATTTAATAGCGTTATAACCCATAAATAGTGAGCACTTTGCTAACCGTAAATTACATCTTTTTGAGCAGAAACTGTCCATCTAGAACAGATCTACCCGAAAAATCCATCTTTTGTACTCGTCTTTCTTTGGGTACACTCGAACATCCAAAAAATTTCAACATTCTAGAGCCTGGGAACGCTCGAACAACCAGTTTGTCAGTGTTTTAAGCGGAAAAACTCTATTCTAACCATTGAAGTGAGCAAAAAAAGAGAGTGGAACTGTTCCCACTCTCTGAATAATTGAAATTAATAGCACAATACTACACTCGGTGCTCGTCAATTTCCGATTCCACTTCGAGCGGCCCCACGATTTTCTCTTGTGGTTCTTTGAAAATTTTTGCAAAACAGAAAATGTTGAGCCAGATGATTCCTCCCCACGATGCCACGAGAAAAAGAACGCCGAATAGATTAATTGAGTCCATCATCGACCTCCGAAATAGTTACCGGTGAACGGTTTCGCCACGCTGCTAAGATCGTCAGATTGAGCGCCGCAAAGAGTGCCAGCAGGGCTAGTCTGAATCCCCAAATGAAGGTGATATTTGTTGTTTCAA
>JAIFMU010000145.1 GCA_020048285.1 bacterium
TTTGGTGGCTCTTTTGTTCCGAATGCTATAGAACCACGCGCTGGACGTTCAGAACAGGACACGGAAATCGCAATAAGTGCGGCCATGAGTGTCACCGGACGATGCATTTTCATAGACTCCTCCATTGGAATACTGGTACAAAAAATTGAATTAACAATACGCATATTCAAGTGAATTATTGTGCCAATTTTTGCACAATTTTAGTCTGCAGATTGATCCTGTGCATTTCGCGAACCGACTTTGGGCCATGGAAGTTCCCATGGCCTGAACAGTTCCACTGCGGTATTCCATCGATCCAGATTCTCCCACTCCAAACCTTCAGCTGGAACCAACAGGTAAGCGTGATCTTGATCATAGAGGCTGAATCGAAGTGCGTAGGCATGCAAATAGCAACGATCCGGTTGAATTTCGTGTGGGCCGTGGTAAAGTGGGTCGCCGAGGATCGGTGATCCGAGACTTTTGAGTGCCACTCGAATCTGATGCGTTTTGCCGGTTCGCGGTCGAACGATAAAGAGTCGCGGTCCGTTATCTGTTCCATAGCTGAAAAACTGGGTTCGCGCCGGATTTTCGTGGGACTGTTCAAGTTTGTACGATCCTCTCCGCGATTTGCTCATGTCGCCCACGATCGATCCCTGTTTCTTTTTTGGTTTGCGATCGCTGAGAGCGAGGTAGTATTTCTCGATTTGGTGAAGTTCAAAGAGATCGCCGAGATCACGAGCCGCTTTGGCAGATCGAGCGGCGATCAGAAGTCCCGAAGTCACCTTGTCAAGACGATGAACTGGCCACAGTTTTGTTCCCACTTGTTGTTCAATTTGAACAAAGAATCCCGCATCACCTTCGTCACTGTGAAAGCTGATATTAGCCGGTTTTTCAACCACGTAAAAGTGATCAGTTTCATCGATTATTCGCATGGCATTGATTCATTCTGTTGAACATGAGGTTGATTATCCCAAACCTCAAGCGCTTTCACCACAATCACCCGAACCTGTCTCAACTCCGGAACCGTTTCAACCACCGATTTCAGATTGATCAGCGCCGGTTTCACGTACTGACGGTAGCGCGGCTTTCCGCGGTTCATGGAGAGATTGCCGTAAGCGCCGAGTGCCTGCATGAGTCGCTGGCATCCGCAGTAGGCGAGGTTTTCACGGTTCAGATTGCGGTGGGATTCGTAATACTCAAGAACTTGCTTGCGGATATTTTTGGTAAGAAGTTCGCCCAAATAGGGATCATAGAGAAGTGACGCCAGATCGTACTCCGGTGGGCCCATGCGCGCTCCCTGAAAATCAACAAAGGAGATCACTTGATTTTTCACTACAATGTTTTCACTCTGGAAATCGCGGTGAAGAAGTGTCCGTTCGATCGAATCACATCTATCTGCCAATAGCATTCGTTCGTTTTCAAAATCATCGTTGAACAGATCTGAAAGTTCTGGCATCAATCCGCAGATATGCTCCTTGAAATATCCCGTTTCCCACAAGAACTGTTCGCGATCAAGTGCCCGCTGACCGATCCGTGACTCTGTTGGAACATGGCAGTTTTGCCACGATATCAGCTGATCCATCACGGACTTTAAGATGATGATTCGTTTTTCTTCGCTGATTTTTGCGAAGAGAATGTCGATCAACCGCCGATCTCCGCCATCGCCCACCAATGCTAAACCGAGTTCGCGGTCGTAGCCGATGATCGCCGGAAGCATGACCAGATTCTGTTCTTGTTGAATTTTGTCCATGGCGAGGAAATTGTCCCAATCGGGATCGGATCCTTCCCAGACCATGAGAACCATGGAGGTATGTGCATTGAGAATCAGGCGATAGAACGCGCGCCCCGAACCGGCCGATCCCGCCCAGGTGACGAAAAAGTATCCGCCAAATCCCCGCGGGCGAAGGGTTTCGGTGCAGAATTTCACCTGAATCGGGTCGAGTGCTACATTACTTTGACGCATGAAAGCTCCTTGTAAAACCTTATACAGTGTCGTGTAAGTCAATGATTTCACTTGCTTGTCGAAGAGTTTTCTCCTCTTGTCGAAGAGTTTTCTCCCCTTGTCGAAGAGTTTTCTCGTTCGGGAACAACGAACCTAATAGTATTCGAAAAGCTTATATACTCGTGACAAGTCTCCATGGCTTTGAAAGAATTCCGAATAACCGTAGATTCGGCCCTGTGTGGCCGATGGAATTCGGTGTAATCGTTTCATTTAATTTTGAAAATGCCCACACAGGGGCATATCTACGATTGATCGATCATTCTTGCACTACCTCGAGCCGTCATTTCGCGTTAGGGATCGGAAGGGCGGCGAAGCCGGTGCGGTATTTCCGCACGGAGGCTCTGCATTTCCTCGACAACGGTGGAGTACCACCTGTCTTCGGGGCACGAAGCGAACCCCTGGAAGAGCCCGACGGCGAAGCCGGAACGCCCAAAAGAAACTGATTCGTATTCAGACTGTTCTGAATTTATTTGCAATCAACCTCACACCATGGCGTGATAATTTCACGATCGTACATTCGACCATTTTCCACCAACGAACCGCCATGGAAAACAGAGAATTTCCCCGAAATCGTTTCTGCCATGACATTTTCAACCCAGAGATATTCCGAGTCGGCACTGATTTTAGAGGTATCAAAATCATCATTTGGATAGGCAATCTTTTTGTCGAAATCGATGTTCATGCCGAGGGGGAAATCAAATTTCATTTTCTTATCGAGAATATCCCAGTAGAGCTGATTCAGTTCCGCCGGAGTGCCTGTGTCCTGCCAGTAGATCCCTTCGAGATCCCATACTTCCACAGAATATCCAAGATCGACCAGACGTTTCCACGTGGTTTTAACATCGAAATCATCGGCCTGAAAATGTTCGAGCATTTCGGACTTGTAAAGCGTGATACCGATGAACGCGGCAGATCGTTCCATCTCACCAAAGAGATTGTCCACACGGCCAACATATTTGTTATCCGCACTAATCCCGATTACTTTATTGCCACGATCTTTCGAAGCGAGCAAAACTACATCTGCTTTCGATGAATCGAACTTTTCAACCAGAGATTTCAGCGGCGCGTTGGTGACGATATCCGCGTTGATCACACAGAATGATTCGTCGCCGCCAAGAAACTCTTTCGCATTATAAATCGCGCCGCCGGTTCCGAGGATTTCCGGCTGTTCGTTGAATACGCGCACGGTGTAGGGAAGCTGTTCGAAAAACATCTGCGCCAATTCAGCCTGATAATGAATGTTCACGCAGTAGGTGTCGAACGCATTTTTACGCAAATAGCGAAGTGCAATCTCCATAAGTGGAACGCCGCAAACAGAAACAAGTGCCTTGGGGAGAACGTCGGTGATAGGTTGAAGGCGCGTGCCGAAACCGGCGGCAAGTACGAAACCACGCATTAGAGATTCTCCTTATACAAAGCGATTGATTCAAATTGATCGATAAATAGATTCTGTTTTGGTGCCCAGATACGGCGAAGTTCGTCAACGGTGTCGCCGTTTTCCACCCATTCGCGAAGTGTCGCGTCGCCGGCTACGATATCCACCGGCGGTTTGTCAAACTCATATTCGTAGGGCGGAAGTTTCCACGCGAACTCGTTCGGTGCAATTTCGTATGCTGCCTTGAGAATCGCCGCGGTGGTGATCACCGGTTCGAATACGGAAAGATCGGTGGGATGAATCTGGAATCCTCCGCAGAGTATCCCGTGATGTTTATTGAAAGTCGGGATAAAGTCGTGGTCGCGAAGGAAAATCCCTTTGATATTCTGTCGGTCGAACGCTTTGCGGAACGCCGCGCGATTGATATAAGGCGCACCGAACATTTCAAACGGCGTGGTGGTTCCGCGCCCTTCGCTGATATTGACACACTCCAAAATCACCTGACCGGGATAGACAATCGCCGCTTCGAGGGTCGGCATATTCGGCGAAGGGATCACCCACGGAAGTCCTGTTTCATTGAACAGCGAATCTCTCTGCCAGCCGGTCATCTCCACAACGGTCAGATCGGCGCCCGGAAGGTACACTTTTTTCACCCATTTTGCCATTTCGCCCATGGTCATACGGTGACAGAGAGGAATCTCCGCTCCGCCCACAAAGGTGAAATGATCCGGTGCAAGTACCGCACCATCAAGTTGAACACGTCCAATAGGATTTGGTCGGTCGAGCACCCATAGCGGCATACCAATCTCTGATGTCGCTTCCATACAGTGTTTGATTGTCCAAATGTAGGTGTACGGGCGAGCGCCCACATCCTGAAGATCCACGAGAAGAACATCAAAGTGAGCGAGCATTTCCGGTGTGGGCTTACGGTTTTCGCCGTAGAGAGAAAACACCGGAATCTCTTCGGAAACTTTGACCTTTTCGTCGCCATCCCATTCTATCATATTGTCCTGAGTCTGCCCGAAAAGCCCATGCTGAGGCCCAAAGATCGCGCCGATTGTGCAGGGAAATGTTTTGAAAAGATCGATGATATGGTTATAGGTGCTGTCAACCGAAGCGGCATGACAGACGATCCCGATTCTTTTCCCTGTAAGTGCTTCGGGAAAGTTGTATTTGAATGATTCTAAACCAGTGATTACCATGATTCCCTCGTTTCAATAATTTAATGATTCAAAAATATATTGAAACGAGGGATTTTTCTAATGGGAAAGGGGGATTTGTGTAGGGAGATTTCACAAACAATTGAAACGAATCTTTCATGGTTTTTTGACAGTCAATCGAATCTAACATTCTGATACTCATAAATTCATTCTCACAATTGAAAAAAGGCTGACCCGATCATTCGAGCCAGCCTTAAAATAGTTCAAACCAAAATCAAATCTTAGTTCGCTACAATATTCACGATCTTGCCGGGAACAACAATCACCTTGCGTATTGTGATTCCTTCGAGGTGTTTCAGCACGTTTGGATGCTGACGTGCCACTGCTTCAGTCTCTTCTTTCGAAGATCCATTTGGAATTTCAATTGTTCCGCGCATTTTGCCGTTGATCTGAATCGCGATGGTGATTTCGTCTTTTACCAGAGCTGATTCATCAACCGTCGGATATCCCGCTTTGAAAATCGAAGTCGAATTTCCAAGTATGGACCAGAGTTCTTCCGAAGCGTGCGGAACAATCGGAGCAATCGCACGAAGGAGAATCGACATAACTTCGCGAAGAGTCGCTTCGGTTACCTGATCATAGGATTTACGGAACGCGTTGAGAAGTTCCATGGTACGAGCGATCGCCGTGTTGAACTGCCAGTTTTCATCGTAGGACTGAATAATGTTTTTCAGCGAACTGTGAGCCACAAAGCGAAGTTCCTTGTCCGCATCAGTAATCTCTTTTGCACAGTTGCCCGCATTGAGATGTTCAATCGCCGTAGAGATCGAATCCCAATATCTTCCAAGGAAACGAGCGATTCCGTTGACACCATCATCAGACCAGTTACGGTCTTTCACCGGCGGAGTATCGGCGAGAATGTACATACGCATGGTGTCCGCACCGAACTTATTGATAATCTCTTCGGGAGCGACAACATTCAGTTTTGTTTTCGACATTTTGGTGATTTCCGAAACAACTTCAGCTCCGCACTTTCCGCATTTACCATCTTTAACTTCGTCATAGGCAAGCCATTTGTGCTCTTCGCAGTAGTGAGCCGTTGCACAGACCATTCCCTGAGTGAACAGCTTTTTGGTCGGTTCCGTGAACTTGATCAAACCGAGTTCGTTCATTACATGAGCAAAGAAACGCACATAGATCAGGTGCATTGTCGCGTGTTCGATTCCGCCAATGTAGATGTCGATCGGTCCCCAGTAGTTCGCCTCTTCGGAATCAAACGGAGCTTTGTCATTTTTGGGTGAACAGTAACGAAGGTAGTACCACGAACTGTCAACGAACGTATCCATGGTGTCCACTTCGCGTTTCGCCGGTTTACCACAGCACGGACAGGTTGTGTTCACCCACTCTTCACAGCGAGCAAGCGGAGATTCTCCACCGGCTTTGAACTCAACATTTTCCGGAAGTCTCACGGGAAGATCTTCCTCTTTAACCGGAACCGTTCCACAGTCGGGACAGTGAACAAAAGGAATCGGAGCTCCCCAGTATCTCTGACGAGACAAAAGCCAGTCGCGAAGTTTATAGTTGATCGTCTTTTTTCCGAATCCATTTTTGTCGAGCCAGTTAATGATATCCGACATAGCTTCGCGGTTGTGACGACCGGTGAATTCGCCGGAGTGAACCAGCACACCGTCATCCACATAGGCACAGGCCATTTCAGATTCGACAAGCGTCAGACCTTCAGGCTGAATAACAACTTTCAGGGGGATTGAATACTTTTTCGCAAACTCGTAGTCTCGTTGGTCGTGAGTCGGAACGGCCATTACCACGCCGGTTCCGAATCCCATAAGTACGAAGTTACCTACATAAACTGGAACTCGATCGCCGTTCACCGGATTGATCGCGTATTTGCCTGTGAACACACCCTCTTTTTCGCGAGTGGCCAGTTCTTTTTCCGAAGTTCCGAGCTGTTTCATCGCTTCGATTTTCGCTTCGATCTCCGCACGGTTCGGCTGATCCGCAATGAGCTCTTCGATCATCGGATGCTGAGGAGCCATGGACATAAAGGTCACACCGAACAGCGTATCGGGGCGAGTCGTATAGATATCGATTGTTTTGTCTGAATTTTCAAGTTTGAATGAAACCGTCGCACCTTCAGAACGGCCGATCCACTCTTTCTGCATTTTGATAACGCGTTCCGGCCATTCACCGCAGTTTTCGTGACCATCGAGCAGTTTCTGTGAATATTTCGACATGAGGAAATACCACTGTTTCAGATCTTTCTGAGAAACGCCGGTGTTACAGCGTTCGCAGTGACCATCGTGAACCTGTTCGTTTGCCAAAACGGTGGCACATGATGGACACCAGTTCACGGTTCCGTCTTTCTTTTCGACGAGTCCCGCCTGATAGAACTTAATAAAGAGCGACTGAGTCCAGCGGTAGTACTCTTCCGAAGAGGTCGCCAGTTCGCGATCCCAGTCGAATCCCCAACCGGCCATTCTCATCTGTTCTTTCATCTTTTTGATATTAACGCGAATATTTTCTGCCGGAGGAGTTCCGTTTTTGATCGCTGCGTTTTCAGCAGGAAGACCGAATGAGTCCCAGCCGATCGGAGTCATGACATTGAACCCTTTCATGATATAGTAGCGAGCAACCACATCATTGATCGTGTAGTTCATTACATGTCCCATATGAAGAGCACCGGATGGATAAGGGAACATGGAGAGTACATATTTTTTCTCACGACTTTTATCCATGGTCGCCTTGAAAAGACCGTCATTTTCCCATTGAGCCTGCCATTTTTTCTCAAAATCAGCCGGTGAATATCTTTCAGCCATTGTTCCTCCGTACATTTCGGTGAATTTTACATTTTTAACGGCGCTAAAATATATCACGAACAGCTGTTTAAGCGAGTGATAGAACGCGAGGGGAGATCTCTTTGGTTCTACAAATATTTGAAAGATACTTGGTTCTATCTTGATGGATGAAAGTGCGGTGGATTGCAATCAAAAAGCTTTGATTTTACTATAATCTGATCGAGAAATAGAATTTCCTGTTATTGAAGAGCCTAAACAGTACCAAAGAGACATGTTTAAACTATTATGGAAACCTTCACGGGTGTTTTTCGGTGTGCCGATTCGGTCGAACCTTATGATCGGTATCTTCACGAGTTCACGTTGTCTGATACAATATACGAACTCAATTATCCATTCTTCTCTATTTTGCGCGCTTATGCGAAACGACCACCGTTTACCTTTACAGTTTCGACGAAATAGATTGTGTTATAGATGCGGTGTAAAATGTATGTCTTTATTTGAACATTTACCAATTGTTGTGGCGACTCGCAGTCGCCTTTCCATTGGAAGAAATATGGCGAGCGCGGCTCGCCGCTACGGAACAGGAGAGATACAGTAATTTCACACCGAAGCAATAGTGTTGATCGCCAATGGCTTTCTTTCGTTTTGATGTTGTGTTTTTGTCACTTTTTTTCATTGCAGACCAGCTTTTATTGAGCTGAATTATCGGAATCTTCATAAATTTTATCGAAGTTACTTGAAATTGCTGTTCAACCTGCGTATAATCAGCAAGAACTGATGAATACAGGTATGAAATATGATATATTTTATAGTGTCATAAAGAGTTACAGCCATACTTTTTTAATGCGGGGGTTGATATGAGAGCTGCAGCAGATGTTTTCAAAAGAGTGTATAACCGTCTTTCCAGGTCTGTTGGTGAATTTGATTTTGATTCATTTAGACACCACAGTGGAAAAGTTATGGATATTCTCGTCGGTGTTCCTTCCTTTAAAGCACTTTTTAATGATGTAAAACTGATGTTTTCGTTAATTAAAGATTTCAAAACAGGCGCATATCGCGATGTTTCTTGGGCGACAATCGGTGCAATTCTTTTTGGAATCGCCTATTTGGTTGCTCCTATCGATCTCATTCCCGATTTCATCCCTGTAATTGGTATGCTCGATGATTTGGCGATTTTCCGTGTAGCCATTGCCTTTATTCAGGATGATCTTGCGCTGTATCGCCGCTGGAAAGAAGAGATGACCAATCCTGTGGTTGAAGAAGCAGAATACGAAGCCGTAGAAACAGCTCCGGACAAAATTGACGTCCAATAATTGTTTTTTTCATTGTTGCTTCCAACGGCTCTTTCAATACAGATTGAAAGGGCCGATTTTTTATGGTCAATAAGAAATTGAGATGTTTGGATAGGTGAGGTCTGTTTTGCGAAAGGGGTATTCAAATAACTACAGGAGAAATGTTTGCAATAAAAGAGCTAAATACCAAGAATAAGAGATTACTCGGAATCTATTTTTGCAAGCATATACAAAAGGAGCTATCATGAATGTAAATGGCAAGCACTACCGCACAATTTGGATCAAAGAGAATGATCCTAGCACAATTCAGGTGATCAATCAAATCGTACTACCTCATGAATTTGCAATTATGGATCTTCGCACGGTGGAAGATTTCCGCATTGCGATAAAAGATATGTACATTCGCGGTGCTGGACTTATAGGAGCGACTGCTGGATATGGCATGTATATCGCCGCCTTGACTTCTCCGGAGAATGAGTTTGAATCATTTATCGAAGAGTCAGGAAAGATTCTCGCAGCGACGCGTCCGACGGCATCCAACCTTGTGTGGGCTATAAATCGACAACTCGAAGCGATGAACAGTCGTTCTATCCGTGCTGAAAAAATCAAAATTGCGCATGAAACTGCAATTGCGATTGCCGATGAAGATGCTGAGTTCTGTCGACGTCTTGGCGACCACGGCAAAGAGATTATTATGGAAATTTCAAAGCGCAAAAAGGGTGAAACGGTTCATATTCTCACTCATTGTAACGCGGGATGGCTTGCATTCACTGATTATGGATCTGCTACAGCGCCCATTTATGCCGCCTTCGATGCTGGCATAAAAATTCATGTGTGGGTTGATGAAACACGACCTCGCAATCAAGGTGCCAGCTTGACTTCGTGGGAACTGGGACAGCACGGCGTTCCTCACGACCTTATTCCGGACAACGCCGGCGGGCATCTCATGCAACACGGTATGGTTGACTTGGTGATTACTGGGACAGACCGCGTTACACGCAATGGTGATGTGGCCAATAAAATCGGCACCTATTTGAAAGCAGTTGCGGCACGCGACAACAATATTCCTATGTACGTTGCACTTCCTTCTTCGACATTTGATTTTGATTTGATCGATGGCGTGAAAAATATTCCTATCGAAGAGCGTGATGCGGGTGAAGTTCGTTTCATGACAGGGAAAACAGTGGATGGACGGATCGAAACGGTTCAGATTTGCCCCGATTCGACACCGGCACGCAATTGGGGATTTGATGTTACTCCAGCGCGCCTTATTACCAAACTGATCTGCGAACGTGGCGTGTGTGATGCATCTGAATCGGGCATTCTCGGTCTGTTTCCCGAAAAAAAGTAATCTGTTTTCTCAGATGAAGATACTCGTGGCGGATTATTAGAAGATGATCCGCCTTTTTATATCTAAGCAATATAATAAAAGAGCCCTGGTCGATTGTTCGATCAGGGCTGAATCAGATTATGACTCGCATTCAATTACAGAATGTATCCAAAAATAACAAAGAGAATTAGCGATATTAGCGCTGCCAATAGTCCGAATGGCATCTGTGTTATTGAATGGCGGTAGTTGTCGCATCCCGTCGCTGCAGATGTCAAAATGGTTGCATCGGCGAAGAAGCAGACGTGGCTACCAAAAACACCGGCAGAGAGAAGGGCGGCAATTGTCAGTGGCATATTTGCACCCACGCCCATGGCCAACGGTATCACTACTGGAAGTGCAATAATGTACATCCCCCAGTTAGTTCCGGTGATAAACTGTTGAGCCGCAAGAATAAGGAAAACAACTGCAGGAAGGAGCTCTGGTGTCATCACGGATTTTGCCGAGTGAATGATATATTCTGTGAATCCTATTTGCTCGTTTGTTTCTGCAAAAAGGAATGCGAAATACATCAGTAGAAGCGGATAAATCATATTCTTAAGTCCCATGATCGTCACATCAGAAAACTCTTCGCCTGTTAAGATTTTCTGAGGAAGATAGAGGGCCACCATAAATGCGAGAGTGATCAATACCCCTGCGAGCATATCTGCGCCAATATTAAACTTCCCATCGACAATTTCACTTCCCATCACCACTGTCGCAACGATTAAAACAATAATCGGAAGAAAAAAGTTGCGAACTTTCGGGCGTTTAGGGTGTGCGAGTTTGATTTCACCTGCTTTCATGTCAATTTTTTCAGAACCTTCCGGTGCGAGTACTCCGGTGAGATGAGCGCGACGTTCGGCTGCTTTCATCGGGCCGAAAAGAGGTATAATTCCGAGAATGATCAGTGGAACAATAAAGAGAGCAACCCACGCATAGAAATTATAGGGAATCGTTTGAATAAAATATGCCATCCCTTGGCCATCAGGCGCCCAACCATTCTTTTCAAACAGTTCTGCGGCAAATACGGCCCAGGTCGAAATTGGAAGAAGTACGCAAACTGGTGCCGCCGTCGAATCGACGATATACGCAAGGTATTCTCGTGAAACGCGATGTTTATCGGTGACCGGTGTCATACACGAACCGATTGTCAGTGAGTTTAAGTAATCATCGATGAATATGATAATACCGAGAAACCATGTCGCCATGAGAGTTGCTTTACGCGTTTTCGCTCGTTCTGCAACCCACTGACCAAAGGCTATAGCTCCTCCAGTACGATCGATCAGTGCAATGATACTTCCCATAAGACCGCAAACAATCCAAAGCCAAATTGTTTGTTCATCAGTTCCGACCTTGATCGCTGCTTCCATGAACGCCCAAAAGAAATCTCCTTTGTGAACCATAATAAGGGCGAGAAGGCTGGAAATAACCATTCCTTCTAACACGCGCTTTGTTGTAAAAATCAAGATCGTCATGACTATTGCCGGTACTAATGACCAAGCGCCGAACTGTTCCAAAACCACCTCCCCACGAAGTTGTTAAAAAATAGGGACTAAATATATGCACGTACTGTAAGTTTTACAAGAAAAAAGTTTCAAACATAGAATAGTTATGGATAGTGGATTTTTACTCAGAAATATGAATTAAGGCCATTAGATTATTGAATTCATATCAGATTGAGTAATGTCACTGATACTGAATAAAAAGTGGTACTCAATTTTGAAATGAAAATTCTTTTGATATCTGTTGTTTTTATAAAATGAGTTTTCTTATGAGATCAAAAATGAGTAGGTTCTTAGGTACAATAAAAAAAGCCGAAAACAGCATCCTGTTTTCGGCTTTCGAAAGAAGACTCTTCGACTTTATTACATATTGAACAACAGTTCGCGATATTTTGGAAGTTTCCAAAGTGAGTCGGGAAGGGTATTCTCGAGGTGATCCACATGTTTGCGGATCCGTTCGATATGCGGTGCCAAATCGTTATATAGATAGTCCGCCTGTTCAACCTGATCCTTGAGGGAAATCACGCGAAGCATATCCTGTAACTTGTGAAGGTGTTTGCGAACCTGATAAATGTCTTCGGTCAGGCGAGCAAACATCTCTTTGCGGTCATCTACAGCATGAATAGGCAACGGAATAGAGTTGTCAGAAGCCATATCTTTCAATACTTCGAGCGAGTTTCCAATGTCAACTTGGAATTCGTAAGCGCTTGGAAGGACTTGAGTCTGAACAATTTCTTCGAGGGCGTGAGCTTCAATAATGCGAACTTTATTGTAGTGTTCAACCCAGATGTTGTAGCGAGATTCAAGTTCTACTTTATTCAAAACATTGTACTTACCAAATACTTCAAACGCTTTTGGTGTAATAAACGCTTCGAGAGCTTTAGCCGTATTGGGAACGTTCGGAAGGCCACGACGTTGTGCTTCCTGCTGCCACTCTTTTGAATAGTTATTCCCTTCAAAGAGAATGTGCTGCGATTCAATGAGCATTTCCTGAAGAATCTTAAACAGTTTTTTGTCAGATTTTCCTTTTGCTTTGTCGAGCTTGTCGGAAATGCTATCCATGGCTTCTGCAACGATCGTGTTAAGCACGGTAACTGCAGTTGAAATATTCGCCGAACTTCCACATGCGCGGAACTCAAATTTTGCACCAGTAAAGGCAAACGGAGAGGTGCGATTGCGGTCAGTCTGATCCTGCATAAAGTGAGGAAGATTTTCCAAACCAGTTTTGAGCATATCCATGGTGCGATTGTCGATCGATTCACCTTTGATCAGTGAAGCAACGATGTCAAACAACTGACGACCGAGGAAAATACTCATAATTGCAGGAGGTGCTTCGTGCGCTCCGAGCCGATGTTCATTTCCTGCAGATGCAATAGATGCGCGCAAGAGATCTGAATGTTTCCAAACTGCATGGATAATTGCCGTGAGGATTGAAAGAAACTCTTCGTTTTTCTCCGGAGTTTTCCCCGGGTTTAACAGATTGTTACCTTCGTTGTCACCCATAGACCAGTTCACGTGTTTGCCTGATCCGTTAATTCCGTGGAACGGTTTTTCATGGAGAAGGCAGACGAGATTGTGTTTCAGTGCCGTTTTCTGCATAACATCCATAAGAAGCTGGTTGTGGTCAGCAGCGAGGGATGATTTTTCAAAAATAGGCGCAAATTCAAACTGATGTGGAGCAACTTCGTTGTGGCGCGTACACACGGGAATACCCAATTTGTAACATTCGCGTTCAACATCCATCATGTAGTTAAGAACCCGGTCTTTGATCGATCCAAAGTACTGATCTTCAAGCTGTTGCCCTTTAGGAGAAGAAGCACCGATGAGCGTTCTTCCGGTTAGCTGAAGGTCAGGGCGAAGGCGATAGTACCCACCATCGACAAGGAAATACTCTTGTTCTGCGCCGCAGGTTGAATACACATCTGTTACAGGTGTTTCACGGAAATGATTCAACAGGCGTTTGGACGATGCCGCGAGAGCATTTTCACTGCGCATAAGAGGCAATTTTTTGTCGAGGGCTTCACCGTGATAGGATACGAATGCCGAAGGAATTGTCAGTGTTTTTCCCAGAGCTGTTTCGCGTATAAATGCAGGTGATGTCGGATCCCATGCAGTGTAACCGCGAGCTTCGAAGGTAGAACGAAGTCCGCCAGAAGGGAATGATGATGCATCCGGTTCTGACATGATCAGATTATTGCGAGAAAAACGTTCAATAATCTGAAGTGTTCCATTGACAGAAATGAAGCTGTCGTGTTTTTCAGCGGTGAGACCGGTCATTGGCTGGAACCAGTGAGTATACGATGTTGCACCGTTGTCGAGCGCCCACTCTTTCATTGCATTCGCAACAGCATCTGCTTCGGTTGCAGAAAGTTGTGTTCCTGTTGCCTGCCAATTTTTGAATGCTGCGAATACGGATGCCGGCACGCGACGTTTCATGATCTCTTCAGAAAACGTGTTCTGTCCAAAATAGGTAGAAACCTTTTCGGCCGTGATTGTTTCAAATTTCACTGATGAAATATGAGCTGTAATTTCTCTACGTGTACTCATGTACACCCCTTTCGGCAAAGAATAATCTGCGGAATCGTCCTCTATGACGCATTTGAATCAGTATACTGTTCAAATTAGAATTCGTAAATCGAAAAATAGCTGATTCCACTCTCTACTTGTCAATAAATGAGAAATATCAATATCTTGAATGATTGATTCTTTCAAAATGCATCTAGAAAATTTCTTCGAAGATTGTGAAAATGACTCGAAATAAGCACGGAGATCTATTTTCTATCTATACTTACAATGAGGAAATCCAAAACAAAGCGAGGATATTGATATGAAACAGTTGTTCATTGTATTGCTTTTTGCTCATTCACTTATTGGGCAAGAACTACTTGATCAAATTGTCAAAACCTTTGACGAACTCTACAAATCATCCTCTGCACGCGGGACCATGTCGATGTACATAAAAACGCCAAATTGGGAACGGACGATGACCATGCAGACGTGGTCAAAGGGAAGAGATTTCATGTTGATTAAAATTCTAACTCCTGCCAAGGATAGGGGAGTAGGAACACTGAAAATCAAAGTGAGAATGTGGAATTTTCTTCCAAAAACAGACAAAGTGATTGCCGTACCACCTTCTATGATGATGGGGGGGTGGATGGGATCAGATATTACCAACGATGATCTCGTAGGAGAATACACTCTCGCAGAAGACTACACGCTGCAACTGTTGCCGAAAGATCCGAAACGTCCGGCGGTTCGATCTGTAAAATGTACGCCAAAACCGGGGCGTGAAATTTTGTGGGGATTTGTGATGATCGATGTGGACGAAAAAACATTGATTCCAGTGAGACAACGGAACTTCGACGCCAAAAATCGACTCATGAGAACGATGAATTTCAAAGAAATTCGCGTAATGGATGGCAAGCAGATTCCCACGGTCATTGAGTATATACCAGAAACAAAAGCAGGCCATTTAACGCGGATAAGCTACAATTCGATGGAGTTTGATTTTCCTCTAGATGAACTCTTCTTTACACTTACACGCCTTCGCGAACCAATTAAGGGGCAGTAGTGAAATTTGTAACGATGGCTTTTCGGAATATTTTTCGCCAACGTCGCCGGTCGTTCTTGACAGCGCTCACTATGGTTTGCGCATTCTGGCTAACATCTTTCAGCATAGCTTTCAATTTGGGTTCTTATGGCGATATTATTGAAACATTTACGCGAAAAAGCTATGGCCAGGTTAAGGTTCATGAATCGACCTATCTCGCATCGCAATCACTTTACAAAACAGTGCACAATGCGGATTCGCTTTTGCGGGTGCTTGATTTTGTACCACTTGTTTCTGCGGCGGCTCCTCGTCTTTACACGGGGGCACTTTTTTCTGTGGGAAATCGGACAACCTTTGGCTCACTTGTGGGGATTGATCCGGTTCGCGAAGAGAAAGCGTTTGGTTTTAATAGACATGTAACGGTTGGTAATCCACTGACACCGAACAGTAACTCCGTTCTTGTTGGATCTGGTGTGCTCAAGACACTGAACGCATCGGTAGGGGATACACTTTTTGTTCTTACTCAAGGCGCTGACGGTTCGATGGCAAACGAACTCTTTCCCATTGGGGGAGTTGTCTCTTCGGGAAATAATCAGGCCGATCGTTCGACCGTCTACCTGCGTCTCAATGCTATGCAAGAGTTGCTCGTACTTGAAAATCAGGTTCATGAAATTGCACTTCTCTCAGACCTTAAAAATGGCGCGCGAAAGCTTGCCGATCAGGTTGCGCCCATTCTTCCGGAACAGACTACTGCTTTTACGTGGCAGGAGTTTCTCTCATCTTTCTACCGAGCTATGCAAGCTGACCAAAAGGGCGGATACATTTCGTTGGTGATTATTATGGTCATCGCCGCAGGAGGAATTCTCAATACTGTTCTCATGGCAGTGCTTGAACGGCGCCGCGAATATGGTCTTCTCAAAGCCTTGGGAACGACGCCGATTCAGTTATTTTCTCTTGTTATGATTGAAATGATTTTCCTTTCATTCTTGAGTGTCGGGGTGGGGATGCTCTTTGCTGTTCCTACAAATCTTTGGTTCTCGATAAAAGGTATGACCCTACCTGAACCGATGACTTATGGCGGCATGAGTTTTACCACAATGCATGCAGAAATGAATTTAGCTGCATTTCTCATTCCTGGAATAGTCGTTCTGTTTACCACCGTTGTGGTTACACTTTGGCCGGCGATTATGGCTTCGCAAACTACTCCTGCTGAATCACTGCGGAAAAATTGACCATGAAAAGGGTAAGAGTATGACTTTTTTCAAAATTGCGTGGAAAAATCTTTTCCGAAATAGCCGTAGGACGATTATTGCCGGAAGCGCGATTGGTTTGGGTCTTGCAGGACTGATTTTTACCGATGCGCTCATGGTTGGCATGGAACGGAATATGGTTGACAATGCCACGGGAACACACACTGGTCACGGCCAAATTCACCATCCTCAGTTTCGCGAAAACAATGAAGTAGAACTGACTGTTCGCGATTCGGAAAAAATGGTGAAATCACTTCGTTCATCTCCGGAAATTGCTCATTTCAGTTCCCGAGTTATTTCTTCTGTGTTGATCAGTTCTCCTTCGAAATCTCAGAGTGTGCCTCTTTGGGGAGTCAACCCTTCAGATGAAAAGGCTCTTTCGAAAATGGATGATCGCCTCTCGTCAGGAAGTCTCTATCTTCCTCACAGCAACTCGATTTTGATTGGTCAAGGATTAGCAGAAGAACTTGATGTGACACTCGGCGATCGTTTGATCATCACTGCTGCTGAATTTCACACGGGTGAACCATCGCAACAACTGGTTGTCATTGATGGAATCTATAGTTTTGGTTCCAAGGATGTCGATATGGCTTGTGTCCTTGTTCAACAGAAAGCTGCGCAGTCTCTTCTTGGTCTTCAAGAGAATCAGTTTCACGAAATCGCACTGAAGCTCAATGACGCAACAATAGCAGAAAATCCCGATGATGCTTTTTGGAAACGAATTTCAGGCAAGAATATGGCTGAACCGTGGGTTGTGCTCATGTCAGAACTTCAGATGGTGTTGAAAATGACTTCATTTTCAAAATGGATTCTTGCGGGGTTGCTATTGGCCTTGGTAGGACTGAACATTATTAATACCCTTTTTATGGCGATCTATGAACGATTATTTGAATTTGCCGTTCTAAAATCGATTGGAACGAGTCGGTGTCAACTCTTTAGAATGATAGTCTACGAGGCTGGTTCGCTGGCGCTAGTGGCTTCGCTGATTGGTATGGCTGTGGGGTATTTGCTTTCACGGTGGGTGATGGTTGTGGGTGTGAATTTCAACGCCATTGAATACAGCGGGATAACGTTCTACGAAAAGATCTATCCTGTAATCGAACCAATGCAATACATTGTTCATCCACTCATTTTATTGGTTTTTACGATTCTCATTAGTTTTTATCCTGCATTGTATGCGGCGCGAATGACTCCGGTGGAAGCTCTGAAAAAAACATTGTGATTCAAACGAGAGAGGGTGCATGACTCCAATTTTAGAAACGATACATCTGACAAAAATCTATGGTAAAGGCGATTTGGCGGTAACCGCTCTAAAGGGGATAAACCTAACTGTTTCTGAAGGAGAATTTACTGCGATTGTTGGGCCTTCGGGAAGTGGAAAAACGACCTTTATGAATATGATCACCGGGCTTGATTCACCAAGCGGTGGTGATGTTCGGATTGACGGGAAAAATATAGCCACCTTTTCCGGACGGGAACTCTCGGAATTTCGGAAAAATCATTTGGGTTTTATTTTTCAATCCTACAACTTGATCCCCGTGCTCACCGTGGAAGAAAATGTTGAGTACGTAATGTTGCTTCAGGGGAAATCAAAAGCCTATCGGAGAGAACGAGTGGCGGCAATGCTTGAAAAGGTCGGACTTGTGGGATTTGAAAAACGACTGCCGACACAGCTTTCCGGGGGACAGCAACAGCGTGTTGCGGTGGCGCGTGCCATGGTTTCGTCGCCGCGGATTATTATCGCCGATGAACCAACGGCTAATCTCGACTCTGCTACGGGTGTGGCACTAGTGGATATGATGCACCAGCTCAACAGTGAAGAGGGCGTTACATTTCTCTTTTCCACCCACGATGAACATATCATGCAACGCGCCCGTCGAGTCGTAACACTAACTGATGGCTTGGTCTCCCGTGATTCGTGTTGTTAAGTTTGTCGCTTTTGTACCCTTTTTGCTGTCGGCAGCAGAGTTTCACGGCTATGCGAAATTTCATCCTATAATCACCCGAACAGAAGACTCTTCGGCTGTTGCTGTTCAGTCGAGGATTCGTGCTGAATTGAACCTGCCAAGTAATCGGTGGCAGTTCAATGCTGCTTACGAACTTTCACCAACACTCAATTATCCTCGTCCATCGATCAGTTTTGTATGGCAACAATCACAACCTCATTCGCGCTATCGCCTCGTTGATATCGATCGTCTGCTTTATCCTCGTCATAGCGATTCGATCAATTACTATTCTTTGACCCACAATTTCGACAAAATAGCCCTGACCTATTCGGGCGATAAAGGTTCGATAACCGCGGGGAGGCAAACAGTAGGATGGGGTGCTGCACGTTCAATCAATCCGACCGATGTGCTTACACCTTTGGGATTTGGAGAAATCCTCAAGGAAGAACGGGTGGGGATCGATGCACTCGTCATGCGAAGATCTCTCGGTTCAACAGGCGAAACAGAGGCCGGGATTGTCGCGGGTAAAGGCTTGGTTAAAGGAGGTAATGCCGCATTTTTTCGCTTGAAAGGAACTGGAGTTATCGGTGATTTTTCGTCGGTTGCGATTTTGTTTTGCAATAATTTGCTCCTAGGCGGGGAGTGGGAGTCATCATTTAAACAGAGTGGCGTGCGAATCGAACTGGCTTCTGTTTTTCCTGATGTCGTATCAGCCAATGGCAATTCTGCTTATGTTCGAATGACCGGTGGTGTCGATCGTCAGTTTCATGAAAAAGTCTACCTTTATTTAGAATATAGTGGGAATAGTGCAGGGGCTACCAATGGGGAGATGCCTCTGAATAGCAGAGCCTTCGAAGAAGGAGCGATTCGAATACCGGGAAAACACTATTTAGCGGGAGGTGGAGCTCATCAATTGCTTCCGTTATGGAATATTTCCGAATCAGTTTTGATCGATCTCAATTGCGGCCATTCTGTAGTAACTGTTCAGTCGGTTGTCGATTTTCCTCGCAATGACCGATTCTCCTTTGATTGTGGTAGTGCTGCATTCGTGAAAGACTCTTCGGTTTCGCTGTCGCTTTTCGGGGGAATTCGATTCTATTGGTGAAAGAGTTGAACAGGTTTTTGCACCGAGGAAAAACATTGCCTTTCCTTCTTTCCTTGAGCCCGTGGCAGAAACTATATTCGGCTAGTTTGCGCATAGAAGTCGCTGAAAAAAATAATTTTCCATAATTGAGCAGAAAAAGAGTCACATCTTTTTTTTTGCCCAAAATCAAAGAAGTGAGAGGTCTTGATTTGAAAGGCTATGTAGTTCTTGAAGACGGAAAAGTGTTCGAAGGACGCTCGTTTGGAGCAGCCGGCGAAGCACTGGGTGAAGTGGTTTTCAATACCAGTATTACCGGGTATCAGGAGATTTTGACTGACCCGTCGTACAACCGCCAGATGGTGTGTATGACCTATCCTCAAATTGGTAACTACGGTGTAAATCTCGAAGATGCTGAATCTGAAAAGGTTCATGTTGAAGGATTTATCGTAAAAGAAGCGTGTAAGTATCCTTCAAACTTTACTTCAGCAATGTCTCTTGGTGATTACCTGAAACAACACAATGTTGTTGGTGTTGAAGCGATTGATACTCGCGCATTGACTCGCCATATCCGTTTGGCTGGATCGATGAAAGCGGTAATCGTTGCTTCTGAAACAACTCCAGACTTTGCAGCTCTCGCAAAACGTGCTTCCGACTGGGAAGGCACCGGCGGAGTTGACTCGGTAAAAGACGTTACCTGTAAGGCTGAATATGTGTTCGCAGG
>JAIFMU010000093.1 GCA_020048285.1 bacterium
TATCGTAGGGGCTCCCCTTGTGGGTGCCCGAATTTTGCGATTGAAATTGTAGGGGCTCCCCTTGTGGGTGCCCGGATTTTGCGATTGAAATTGTAGGGGCTCCCCTTGTGGGTGCCCGGATTTTTAAATGACATAGGTCAAGGGCAACCACGAGGGTTGCCCCTACAGGGTTTGTGGATTACATACGATGTTCGTGGAATATTAAAACCGTAGACGTGAGGCGTGAAACGTGGAACGAAATTCTAAAATCTATATCGCTGGACATCGTGGAATGGTTGGCGGGGCTATCATTCGGGCTATGACTGAACGGGGCTATACAAACTTGATCACTCGCACCAGTTCTGAACTGGATCTTACTGATCAGTCGGCCGTTGAAACATTTTTTGCTTCAGAAAAACCGGAGTATGTGTTCCTTGCAGCTGCAAAAGTGGGCGGAATCTTTGCGAACAATACCTATCGCTACGATTTCATCTATCAGAATATCATGATTGCCGGTAACGTAATTGAAGCTTCACGCAAGCACGGCGTGAAAAAACTTCTCAACCTCGGTTCAAGCTGTATCTACCCGAAAATGGCAGTTCAGCCGATTGTCGAAGAGTCACTTCTGACTGATGAACTTGAACAGACCAACGAACCATACGCAATTGCAAAGATTGCCGCGATCAAGATGTGTGAAAGTTCAAATCGTCAATATGGCACTGACTTAATTTCGGCAATGCCTACAAACCTGTACGGAGTTGGCGATAACTACCACCCAGAAAACTCACATGTACTTCCTGCTTTGATTCGTCGATTCCACGAAGCAAAGGTGGCCAATGCTTCGGAAGTAGTGTGCTGGGGAACGGGATCTCCTCTTCGCGAATTTCTCTATGCGGACGATCTCGCCGATGCGTGTTTGTTCCTCATGGACAACTACTCCGGGGATCTTCATATCAATGTTGGGTCTGGCGAAGAGCATACGATCAAAGAGCTCGCTGAAACAATTAAACGCGTCGTTGGTTTTGAAGGTGCTTTGACCTGGGATACAACGAAGCCTGACGGAACTCCTCGTAAACTGATGGATTCGGGAAAGCTCGGAAATATGGGTTGGAAACGTCAGGTGGGTTTCGAAGAGGGAATCAAACGGGCCTATGAAGATTTCCTTATTCGCTACAGTGATTAAGGTATACTATTCGTGTTTCATCGGTGGCGGGCACGTTGTCCCACTACCTTTTTAAAAATAGATAGAGAGATTGCATGAGAATTGCCATACACGACTTTGGTGGTCACCCGTTTACACTACAGCTTGCCGGAGCATTAGCTGATCGTGGCCATACGGTTGCGTATTTCTTCACCTCTTCAAATGATGCTCCCAATGTGGGGCAGATGAAAGGAACCGAAAAGGTTCAGCTCATTGATATCCCTTTTGAAAAGTTTCAGAAGCGCAATTTTGTGAAACGCAAATTCCAAGAGATGGCATACGGAAAAGTTGCGGTTGATGCTTTTATCAAATGGTCTCCTGAGATTCTCATTTCGAATACCGCACCTGTGGATTCACAGATTACGATTTCTAAATGGGCAAAGAAGACTTCTGTTCGCCACATCTTTTGGTTTCAAGATATTGTTGCTCATGCGGCAAAAGATATTCTTACCAAGAAACTCGGTTTTTTCGGTGGGCTTATCGCCGCGAATCTCGCTCACACGGAAAAGAGAATCGCTCAGCTTGCCGATTTTGTAATTAATATTTCCGAACCGTTCAAAGAGCAGTGTCTTTCCTGGGGAATCCCCGAATCACGTCAGATGATTCTTCCCAATTGGCCAGTATTGGAACAGCTTCCCGTTTGTGCTAAAGACAATCCCTGGGCGCGAACCCACGATCTTCACGACAAATTTGTCTTTCTGTACTCGGGAACCCTTGGATTTAAGCAGCGCCCGGAACTGATGGTTCAGTTGGCAGAAAAATTTGCTGCAACTCCTTCGGTTCGAATTGTAGTTGTTTCCGCCAGTATCGGCGTTGATTGGCTTCGTGAGCAAAAAGTTGCAAAATCACTTTCTAATTTGATCATTCTTCCGTTCCAACCATTTGGAGATCTTCCCGCTATGATGGGTACGGCGGATGTTCTCGTAACGATCCAAACGGCAGATGCGGGTAAGTTCTGTGTGCCATCAAAGGTATTGACCTATTTCTGTTCTGGAAAACCTCAGCTCTTGGCGATCAACGAAGATAACCAAGCGGCGCAAATGGTTCTGGAAAGTTCCAGTGGAATTGTGGTTGCACCCAATGATGATGCGGGATTTATTGCTGCAGCTCAAAAGCTGTTTGATTCGCCGATTACTACCGGGGCGCGAAAGTTTGCCGAGAAGAGTTTTGATATCGATGCGAATGTCGATCTGATTGTTCAGAGGTTTGTGAAATGAATCTTCAGCAGGTACTAGAGTTGATCAGCGCTGGCGAAAATAGCTCAGTTGAATTTAAATCGGCAGCGGTTCGCAATGAATCGCTGGCAAAAGAGATTGTTGCTTTTGCGAATACACTTGGCGGCACAATTTTTATTGGTGTTGAAGATGACGGCACGATTACCGGATGTGATAGTGCGTTCAACTACGAAGAGTGGTGCATGAATATCGCTCGCACATGTGTGATACCTTCCGTTACTCCTCTCTATGAAGAGATCGCTCTCGAAAACAAGCGCATCATCATTCTTACCATTTGCAAAGGGAAAGATAAACCGTATCAAACGGGGAATACCTACCTTGTTCGTGTAGGCACAACTAATCGCACTGCCACGCAGAGTGAACTGATGCGTCTGTTCCAGCAGGCGGGATTTTTTCATTACGACATTGTCGGTCTTGATGGAACTTCTGAACGGTCACTGAACTATAACCTCCTTGATACGTTCTTTTCTCAATATGATTTTCCTTTTGCCGAAGAGTCAGATTCACAAAAAGTACAGCTTCTTAAAAATATCGATGTGCTCACCGATGAAGGAACTGCAACGGTGGCGGGAGTACTGCTTTTTGCTTCAAATCCTCAGCGTACTCTTATCAATGCATCGATCTCTGTTGCCCGTTTCAACGGGAATGAAATTTGTGATCAGTTGGGAGATTTGAAAGTAATTGAAGGAGTTCTTCCGTATCAGGTTGATACGGCATCAAAAATGGTGCAGACCCTTATTCCTGTGGCAAGCAGCATTGAAGGGAACAAGCGTGTTGATATGCCGCATTTGAGTGAACGATTCTTTCGTGAACTTATTGTAAATGCAGTGGTGCATAGAACTTATGCTATCGCAGGTTCTCGAATTAGAATCTTTATTTTTGATAATCGACTTGAAATTCGAAGCCCCGGAAGATTACCCAATACTATTACTGTTGAAAAAATGGTTTCTGGTGTCTCCTATGCAATTAATCCGGTAATTGTGAAATTTATGGAAAATCTCCGCTATATCGACAAGATTGGACGTGGTATTCCCATGGTTTGTGCGGAAGCACGAAAACTGGGGGTCAGCGTTACCTTTGAAGAGAGTGGCGAAGAGTTTGTCGTAACCGTATATTATGCGGAGAAAATACGTTCCACGGTACACGAGTAATGTTTCACGGTATACGGGGTAAGGATAAACAATTAGGTGAATATGTCTACTGCTTTGAATTTAAACTCTTTGATACCGCCGAGAATGCCCTTGCTCAGATCGATGATCGCGGCTATTTGACTCCCTATACCGGTTCTGGTAAAGAGTTGGTGAAAGTGGGTGTCTCCTTTGATCCTGTGAAACGGAATGTGGGACAGTGGGGGGTGGGATGATGTTTACGCTTTGTTTTTGTATATATTCACCGACCCTTACCAATGAGTATATGGCAATGCTTTCAAGAATCACCCGAGAGGTTTTATAATGGATATAAATCGTACTTCAATTTTACAAGGGTTGAAAAAGATTAAACCAACTCTTGAAGATACGTTTGGCATTTCTGATATTGCACTCTTTGGAAGTTATGCCAATGGAACTGCAACTGAAGAGAGTGATATCGATATTCTCATCATGAAAATGAACCGTAAGAACGGGTTTACCATTGTTAAAGCACAGCATTTTATCTCTGACTATTTTCATAAAAAAGTAGATATCGGACTCTGGGATGCTATTCGACCAATCTTTAAGGAATCAATTGAGCGGGAGATGATTCATGTCTAAGCGAATGAGTGAACAGTTCCTGTTGGATTGTATTGTTGCAATTGTCAAAATTGAAGATACAAAACAGCGATTTTCTACCGCACAAGACCTCCTTCACGACTATCATTGTTGGGATAGCGTCATTCGCGAATTTGAAATCGTTGGTGAAGCGGTAAATACTCTTATTAAAAATGAACTGCTTCCTCATGAAAATAGAGTGGCGGTGGATTTTAGAAATCTTCTTATCCACCACTATTTCGGCATTGACCCTGAAGAGGTATGGAATATCATTGAAGATGATCTTCCAACCCTAAAACAGACAATTGTCGAAACTTTTGGCAAATTGTCTTCCGATCTTAAAAGAAAACTTGTTGAAAGTGAACTACCTAGTGTGGAGTTTATTCCTTGTGTTACTTCCGCTTTGAATGAATTGTTGAAATGATTTTGCAAATGAGCAGTGAAATTGCGCGAAACTGATGCCGGAGGCATCGGGGGATACATTTCGGCCAGAGGCCTGGAACGAGAAATTTTGTTTTTGTATATATATTCACCTGTGGAGGTACTCTATGCATAAGATAGTTCTTGTACTAACACCTAAACAGGGACTATTCAAGTCTGCATTTACTGCAATTAAAGAGCTGAATGTCTTTAAGTCGGTGGATAATCCTCTTGATTGGCAAAAGGAGATCCGCAATGAGTGGTGAATCTGTATTTTTAGATGCTGGTCCTGGTAAAGAGTTGGCGAAAGTGGGAGTCTCCTTTGATCCGGTGAAACGGAATGTGGGCCAGTGGGTGGTGGGATGAATAGTACTAAGGAGACCCGGTTGAAAAAGCTTCCCATTGGAATTCAGGATTTTGTAGATATACGTGAAAATGAATATCACTATATTGATAAAACTGAAGTTATTCATTCTCTCGTGACATGTGGGAAAGTTTTCTTTCTCTCTCGCCCCCGTCGATTTGGGAAAAGCCTTCTCTGTTCGACACTGGGTGCACTATGGGAAGGAAAGCGTGTGCTTTTTTCGGGACTTGCCATTGATTCGCTCGATTGGCACTGGAATGAACATCCGGTTGTTCGTATAGATCTCAATGCGGGGAATTATACAAATGATACATCTGAGTTAAAAGAGCTTCTCTATTTAAGTATGAATCGTACCGCTTTGCACTATGGAGTCGAACTTCATGCTGTCTCTTTGGGGCAACGATTTTTTGAATTACTCTTTGCGCTTGCAGGAAAAACCGGCAAAAAGGTCGCGGTCATTATTGATGAGTACGACAAGCCGCTTCTCAATTCGATCAACAACGAAGCCTTACACGAAGAGTTCAAAGGGATTCTCAAAGGATTTTATGGGGTACTGAAGAGTGCCGATCCTCAGCTTGCCTTTCTCTTTATAACCGGTGTAACAAAGTTTTCGCAAGTTTCTGTTTTCTCCGATCTCAATCAGTTGCAGGATATCTCTCTTGATCCTCGCTTTAGTGATCTCTGTGGGTTTACACAAGCGGAAGTTGAACGGGATTTTGCTGAACTCATTACCCGGTTTTCGGGGGAGCATTCACTTAAAGAGTCAGAGTATCTCTATCAATTAAAACGATTTTACAACGGCTATCGGTTCTCACAAAAAGAGATCACCGTGTATAACCCCTTTGGTCTTCTCAACCACTTTACCAATGGACAATTTGAATCATATTGGTTTTCTACAGGAACACCGACGTTTCTGATCAAACTCATTGAAGAGCAGCATATTGATATCCTTGCGTTAGAAAAGATGGAAGTTAAAAGTAGTGAGTTTGCAGACTATCGCAAAGACCTCATGCTTGCAGTTCCCGTGCTCTATCAGGCGGGGTATTTAACGATTAAAGAGTATGATCCCGTTCTAAAACTTTTTACCCTCGATTATCCCAATGAAGAGGTGCGCACTTCCTTTGCGGAATCCCTCGCGGATAAATACGCGTACGCTCCTGAACAGACCAGAACCAGTTTATTAGTAAAATTCTATCGTTCGCTCAAAGCAGGCAATGTCGATGGGTTCATGGAAACACTCGTTCCCTTCTTCGCCGCTCGGGCAGTACTGCGAAACAGAAGTGAAAAGTGCGCGCGGAAGAGCGGATGCTATTGTCGAAGTGGGTGAATATGTCTACTGCTTTGAGTTTAAACTCTTTGATACCGCGGAAAATGCGCTCAAGCAGATCGATGATCGCGGCTATTTGACTCCCTATACCGGTTCTGGTAAAGAGTTGGTGAAAATGGGAGTCTCTTTTGATCCGGTGAAGCGGAATGTGGGTGAGTGGGTTGTGGGATGAGTACACTTGTAAAAAAACTATCCAAAGGTTTGGGTGCAAATTTCATTTGCCAAGCAGTAAATATTGGAATGCAATTAATTAATGTACCTCTATTCCTGCATTTCTGGTCTAAAGAAGAGTATGGTGTTTGGCTTATGCTCTCTGCGGTACCTATCTATTTTTTGATGATGGATGGAGGGATTGTTGCCGCTGCGATGAATTCAATAACAATGGCTGCGGCAAAAAAAGATCTCAAAGAAGCTGATCGAATCTTTCAAAGTGCCTTTTCGATAACAACGCTTCTTAATGTTATTCTTCTTGCTCTTTCTGTTGCAATTATCCCCTTTATTAATAACGGGATTTTGGGTTCTATAGAAAATAAATTTGCTTTGATTTTTCTCATTGTGTCAACGCTACTCCATCTCTATTCGGGGCTCTTTGATTCAATCTATCGCGCTGCAGATAAGTATGCAAGTGGTACGGTGATCTTTCAATTGAGTGGTATACTGCAACTTCTCTTTGGAATTATTGCATTAGCATTGAGTAGCTCTATCTTTTGGGTAGCCTTTGCCTATCTCGCAGGTAAAGTTTTGTATTCTTTCCTCCTCTTACTCTATGTAACAAAAAAGTATCCTGAATTCCATTGGAGATTCTCTCTTGCTCGACTTAAAGAGTTTAAGCCACTTTTGGCGCCCGGTGTTTCGTGGATGATGTTTCGTTTTGCCGACGGACTCACCATTCAAGGAGCTACGATACTCGTTGGGTCAATCCTTGGTGGCCCTGCAGTTGCGCTCTTTAATGTATACCGAACTATCAGTCGTTTAATGTTACAAATGATTAATGCACTGGGTAACTCTTTGTGGCCCGAATTCTCACGCCTCTTTGGATTAGGGGAAGTACAACGATTGAAATCATTGGCCACAAAGTCTACGTTTGGAGTTGTTGGAGTAGGAGTCGTTCTTTCGGTGATAGTTTTCTTTACTAGCCCGATACTTTTAAAATACTGGACTCATGGGAAGATCGAATTTGATTCTTCAATTATGATTGCAATGCTGATCTATACACTGATGACACTCACTTGGTATATACCAAAAGTTGCATTGGCGGCCTCCAATACGATTGGGACGCTTTCTACAATTAATATATTTACGGCCGCGCTTTCTATTCTCATAGCATTTTTTGGGGGGAAAGAGATAGGAGTCGTAGGGGTTATTGGCGGATTAGCTGTGGGTGAAATTGTGATTGCAATCTTCGCATATCAGTATGCTAAGAGGCAAATGATTAAGTCAATTATTGTAACCGAGTCAAAAAATAATGATAATGAATAAGTCAATTTTAGATAACGGCAAAAAGATAAAAAATGCGATTTTCATTTTTCTGCTTTGCCTTATGCCCTTCTTACAACTGGGCATAGGGATGTATTTTTCTGTTCAAATTTTAGCTTTAGTTGTGCTACTCAGACAGTATAAATGCGTTGATTTTAAACCTTCCATCATCTTCTTTTGTTACTCTTTTTTCTTGATAGCCATTAACAATATTTTTTACCCTGAATACAACTTTATACTTTCAAGAGATTTACGAATGGCTTTCATCGCGTCACTTACTATTTATATGGTCTGTTCGCCAAAAACGCGACTGGTATCAGAGACGTTCAATTACCGCTATGTGCTTTATTTGCTAGTGGCTTTGCTAATTATTGCAACTATACAATTTCTACTCTTAAAATTGGGACAAAATCCATATATCCCCTCAGATTGGTTCTCTATCCCTGGCGATAGAGCATTGGGAGCAAACTGGTTTAGTTTTGCAGTTGAAAATGAACTTGAGTTTGAAGGACGAATAACCGGATTCTATAGTGAACCATCATATTTAGGCTGTGTGTCAATTTTATTGCACTTAATACTTCTTGCAAATGGGTCTCCTGTCCAACGAGTACTCTCCACTATTCTTGCACTTTTGATTAGTATAATATCTCAATCTGGCTTAGGTATTATGGGGAATATATTTATTACCGTTCTTGCCTATCGTAGATTAAGTACAGCAATGGTTTATGTCATACCTGCAATTTTAATTTCACTAGTTGTTTCAACAGCGTTATTAGATTTATTGCCAACCCGAATTACAGCAATAATTTCGGGTACAGATGGTTCAACTGTCGGTCGCATGTTCAAGCCTATTTCATTGATTATAGAGATTTTTGATCACCACCCGTTTGGAGTTTCCCTAACAGGTATCAATGGCTTTTTTATTAAATACAATCTTGTTGCTGATATTGGTGAGCCACCAACTGACAATGGGTTTTACAATACTTTTTACAACTATGGATTTGTTGCATTCGGATATTTTTATGTGTTATTCAAGGGACGAAATTGGTACTTTATTGTTGGTATATTGCTTATTATGTTTCAGAGTGGGTCTGCCTTTAGCTTTGATAAACTTGTAATGTATGTACTACTATCACAATTTACAATATTTAAGAATGAACCCAAGGATACGCATGAATAGCTCACAAGATACCATTTACTATTTCGGACCAATAAACACATCTTCGATGTGTAATGTCCTCGGCCCTAAACTATTAATAGGTGCAGCATCTCGTAAAGTTCTTAGCGTATTAAATGCAATCAATAGATCAATACCTGTGGGGTTAGTTACAACACCTATCTCACAATCGAATAAACAACGATACTATCAATCGGCAAAATTGTTTGAAAATGATATTCCTGTATATCAGCAAGCTTCCGTTTCATCAGCGGGATTAAATAGAGTTATAGCAAGTATAAATTATCTAATATTTGCCCTTTTTCATACGAAGAAAAATGATGTTATTCTTTTATACAACTTTTATATAGAATATGTACCTTTGGCATTACTATTTCGACTGTTGGGGCGAAGTTTATTTTTGGATATTGAAGATTACCCAACAGACAAAAAATGTTTTCGAGAGGTTTTGGGTAAATATTCATTTAAGATATTACGGAAGCTTTGCAACCCGAATATCATTGCAGCATCAGGTGGGATCATTTCACTTGCAAATGCACATGATGGTTGCATCATTCATGGCACCATCAAGGAGAGTGAAAGAGCATATATTCCACGCCCTCAATATAGCGGAGAGCTAAAAATCCAGTATGGTGGTACAGTCAATACTGAAACGGGCCTAGATCTTTTTGTTGAAATGGTGAACGAGCTTAGAAAAAAAAATGAAAGTCCAATTTCATTTGTAGTAACAGGCTTTGGTGCTCTTGAGGCAATAGAGAAACTATCATTTCAAAATGAGTTCTCACAAGTAAAAGTTATATTGCATACGAATCTATCCCCTCAAGAGTATACTCATCTACTACAGAGTTGTCATGCCAGTTTAAGTTTGCGCATTCCAGGGAGTGAAATAAGTAATACGACATTCCCATCTAAAGTCGTAGAGATTTGTGCGAACAGTTTAGTACTAATAAGTACAAAAATCAGTGATGTTGAATCTGTCTATACCGATGCGGCTATTCTTCTTGATGAGGCTACACCCGAGTGTCTCGCAAACAATATCCTCGCACTTGCGCAACATCCCGAACAGATTGAAGAACTATCTTTAAAAGGGCACACCCGCACTCTCGAAACCTATGCGCCCGAAATAGTAGGGGCTAAAATGATAGCATTCTTTAAAAAATATCAGAAAGGATTCATGAATGGCTGAGATAGAACGGATTATCTTTTGGCAACCCTGTGTTTCCCCCCATACTAGTGGCTTACTCTCTGAAATTGCTGCACAAAGACCAGGTGTAAAGGTCATTAGTTGTGCACATGAAGGATTACTGGTGGATCGAAAAGGTCTTGGCTGGAGTGTGGATGATGTTTCTTTATATGAAGAGGTAATTGCACCTTCAAAAGAGGAAATTCGAGAGCTCATAGAACATTCCCCTAAAAAGACTCTTCACATTCTCGGTGGGATTCGCTGGATACCTACAATTGTAACCGCAATATCATACATTAAAGCGACGAACTCACATTTTGCTATTCTTCAGGAACCTCGTGTTGCTCAAGGCTTGTCGGGAATCGTTCGTCGAGTACAATCAATCCTTACTGAAGGATGGTTTCGGAAACATTGTTCCTTTGTTTTAGGGATTGGGAGAAATGGACCGCCTTGGTTTGAATCTGTTGGATATTCGAAAGCAAAGGTTTTTCCATTCGCCTATTTTATACCAGCACCAGAGAAAAAGAGCACTGATTTCGCGCAAAGCCAAAAGATTCGCCTCTGTTATGTTGGAAGGCATATCGAAATGAAAGGTGTTGAGGATATAATCATCGCC
>JAIFMU010000163.1 GCA_020048285.1 bacterium
ACTTACCGGTTCTGCGGTCGTTAAGGTAATGTTCGCTAATGGATCATCAGTTTTTGAAATACGCGAAAGTATTGCCGATTCTCCGTTTGGAACTGTTGCGGAAATGATATAATTTCCGTTCTCAACATTTGTGAACGCAAAAGCGCCATTTGCGTTAACTGTTGTCTCTTTAACCACGAGGTCTGTTTCACCTTTAGGGGAAATTCTGATCGTCTTGAGTGTGATCTTCGCACTTGATGTGTTTGTTCCCGTTGAACTTACTACAATTCCCGATACTTTTCCGTTGGGCATATCTGATCCACCTGCTTGCTGTGGCGCACCGCAGGAGAGAACTATCAGCGCTAACGCATATGATGCCAAAATGATGAGTTTATTCATCATCTCCTCCCATGCCGCGAAGTTCTACGAGTTTCGTAAGTGGGTAGGCTTGAAGATTGATTTGGTATACTTTGCCTGGACCGGTTGTTTCACCCATTGTATCTGAAAGAATGAGTTGTCGCAATTCGTTTAAACGTTCTTCGACAATGATATACTGCCGTTCTGTGAGTGTTACGGTCACGCCGGAGATATGTCGTTCTGAAATAGCCAAATTTTCCATCGCTTCTTCTGCGAGATGAATAAATTCGCGGCGCATTTTGCGGGTAACCACTGCGGGAACATCTTTTGCTGAAACGGTATTGTGAGCTAAAGCAAATGTTTCACCGGTCCGTTTTAGCATGCCGATATCAACGAGAAGATCGATTGCTTTACGGGCCTTATCCGGAGTGATCACCGGTGTTACTAATTCACCTAACTTTTTGTAGTCTGATTCCCAGTCGCTTAGGACTGCTAATTCTCTGATAACAGGATAGTACCACTCGTCATAGTAACTCCACTGTTTTTCATTGACCGAAAAGAGTTCACTGCCGCGTCTAATTTTGTTTAATTTGCGGTAAAGTTCTTCACGCTCTTCAACGGTTTCAGCTTGATTGTACTGAACAAGTGTCTTAAAAAAAGTTGCTCGTCTTCCGCGGATTGAAATCCCTCGGAGCATTTTGTCTGCAGAACTTTCTGTGAGTCCCCGTTTTCCATCGACAACATGAGAGAAAAAGCTCGAAGAAGCGAATCCCGCTTTTTGAGCAAATGACCGATGAGAAAAGGAGTCTTTGATCCTTTTCTGTTCATTGAAAAAGTCTTTCAGAAAGAAACGATAGTTGTCGTATTCGTAAATTTTTTCAATTATGATGTTATCAGCCATATAGTTGCCTCGCCTTTGGGAAATGTGATCTTAATATAACACAAAAAATGATAAGAGGTACAAAAAAGTGGTGAAGTTGAGAACAGTGAGAACAGGTAAAGTGTGTCTTTTTCTTATTTTGTTGTAATGGGTTATGGGAAT
This sequence comes from bacterium, assembly GCA_020048285.1. GTDB lineage: Bacteria > Fibrobacterota > Chitinivibrionia > Chitinivibrionales > Chitinivibrionaceae > JAIFMU01. The sequence goes on from JAIFMU010000163.1 coordinate 1,379, forward strand.
GAGCGTGGCTGGAGAGAAACAAAGGTTTTTGCATAGTGAAAAAATGAAGTCGTTACAATGCAATGAGTATTTTGAACTAGTGATCTATCAAGATGAAAATCACAATTTTAATAGAAGTGGCCATGCATGTGAAGTCTCGATGTGTGATGTTTGTCGCGTGGTTGGTTTGTGTGGTGAGACAAGAAACAGTCGAAGGGGACGGTTTTTCAAGTTTTACAGATGTGAGTTGCTTTAAAAGGGGATGAGAAAAGAGAATTAGTGAAAATGTAAAAGTCTAAGCGGAAAATTGAAAAGAAAAAGGATGGCCCGAAAGCCATCCTTAATAAACATGGATTCATTCACGCGAGATCATTCGGCAAACATCTTTGAAGCAACGGCGAGCATGAAAATGCCGTCAGACATACCCGCAATAGTTGTTTCCATACACATGAAGTCCTTGCGATGGTCGTAGAATACGCCGGCACGAGTATTGAACTTGTGCGTCCGTTCAGCGGTAACATCAAATCCGAAATAGTGCTTGAACTTTTCCCATGATTGGCGGTCTCCCGGTCCTTCTGAAATAGCGCCAAGAGGGAACTTGTCTGCCTGTAAGTTGTACACCTGTGAATAGGGGTTGCTGATCGTGTTTTTCCCATCGGGGATTGCCACAAAGCTGATTCCCCAGTTGTTCCCGCCGAGAAGGTAATCAGTCATACTTGATGCAAGTCCGCGATATCTGCGGTCTTTTGTACGAATTTCATACTCCATAGCTGCAGCACCCACGCCGATATATGAATAGAGTCCACCCCAAACATATTTCATTGGAATACCCCAAATATTTCCCTGACGTCGCGAATTTTCGTTAAACCCATCGAGATCTTGGAAAATGTAGTTTTTCGCAACAGGGTAGGTGTCCATTATGTTCATATGAGCCGCTAGGTTTACTGATTCCCAGGCTTTCCAACCCGCCGCGCGGCAAAGATCAGAATACTTGATCGCATCAGCTTTGTATTTCGCTTCGCCGGTGAGTTTGAATAGTTCTCCCGCCGCAAGTGAAAGGTTGTCGTTCACCGTTTCATCACCGTAGAACACGTTCACTTCATCGTTGAGTGCTGCCGGTGGCGTTACATCTTTTGATGTGGCACGGCGATAAATTAGCCGCGCTTTGCTTTCCCAATAAGCCGCGAGTTTTGGGTCGTGCTTTTTGAAAATCTGAGCACCGAGAGCCAACGATGCTGCAGCATAACCCATTTGAGGTGCAGAAAGTGCTGACAAGATTGGGCGTTTGCCATCGAGTTCATCATTTTCAGGAAGGCGATAGCCCACGTTGTGGTCTTCGCTGTTTGCTACCATGATAATAAACTCATTCGTGTCAGTATCAGGCATACAGCGAGCCAAGAAATCAAGCCCCCATTTTGCCTCGTCTAAAAGATCATTGTACTGGGTCTTTGAATACTCTTTCATGTCGTCAAACAATTCTGGATTGATTTCATACGAACGAAGAATGTAATACGCAGAATAACCGATGGTCAACGAGAATTTGAGATAGTCAGCAGCATCGTGCCAACCGCCCACTCCATTTATGCGTTTTCCGTTCCCATCATTATGCCACGATCCGTTGTCGAATCCCTTCCGATGGTGAACTTCGCATGATTTGTCACCGAGGTGACAAACTCCGTGGTCAATTGCATCGGCGGATCCACAGCGAGCTACGCGCATCCAATGGAGTGGTGCTTTTACTAAATCTTTATAGGGATTCTTTTTGATCGGAAATAAGGCCGGTTGTGCTCCGGCTGTGGCAAATTCGTAATCGCCTTCTGCTTTCACTGTTGTGAAATCGAGAATGTAGTTAAAGTCGAGTGGAAGGTGATCGCTCTTACCGGAAACGGAGTTTTCGAAAGCACCAGACTCAGTCACTATGCCTGTTGTTTTGTTCGTAAGTGTCCATTTTTGACCGGTAATATTCCGTTCAGACATAATTACAACTTTTTTATTTCTCGCTGGGCTGTAACCGTAAAGATTGTAGCGTATGAAAACTCCACCCGCTTCATTTCCTTTGGCTACTTTCTCTTTTCCTGAAGCGGACAAGGCCAGTATGAAAATCAGTATCAATGTTATAAGCTGTTTCATTGTGGGGTTGCTCCTTTATTTCTTTCCGTACATTGTTGATGCCAAAGCGAGGAAATAGATGTTGTCCGCCGCTCCGAAAATCCAACTGTCCATGGTCATGTAGTCATCCGCATGGTCGAGAAATACGACTTTGCTGGTATTGAATGGATAACAGTAGTTCACGCGAACATCATCGAGAATCCATTTGCTTTCGCCATCGTGCCCCTCTTTGTCGCACGGCCCAAGAGCAACTGCTCCTTCGGGAAAAAGGCGAGTCTGAAGTTTATAGATCGGAAGATTGAATTTTTTAACTGAATTAGGGAGTTTTGGTGAAGCGGTAAAACTAACGCCCCAGTTATTCACGCCAAATCCGTAGTCGAGAACATTTAGAACGAGATCTTCGTACTTTTTGTCACCGAAAACTTCGTAATAGCGAGCTGCTCCAACACCCGCGCCAAGTCCCATGTAAAAGCCGCTAAATGCAGGTTCTACAGGAAATCCCCAAATGTTTTTTGGATTGCGCCCAATTCCTGCGTAGTTTTCGAGATCTTCGGTCATAAAACCTTTCGCAGTGGAAGAGTTTTTCGCGAGAAGTGAATGAGCCATCATGTTCTGCATGTTCCAGCCGCCCCAGTACGCTGCTTTCGCCTTTTTGGAAAACTCTTCGCCCTTGGTCATGTATTTCTGATCACCGGTGAGTCGATGCAGTTCCATTGCTCCCAGAAGAAGGTTGTCATAGCGCGAATCATCTTTGAACTGCTCGTAATCTTTCTGAAGCCAAGTTGGTTCAAAATTCCCCGTCATCGCTTTGTCATAGATTTTCTGCGCCATGGCGCGATATTTCGAACCTTCAGGATTTCCCTGAGCTTCAAACACTTTGGCTCCCATTGCCAATGCTGCAATGGTGAATCCCATGTCGGTGTGTGTAAACGCTGAGAAACACTCCCTTTTGCCTTCAAGTTGATCTTCATCAGGAAGACGAGTGCCATTTTCAGAATCAAATCCACCCACTTGAATAATAAAGTCTTTTTCGTTCGGCATAACTTTCATAAGATAAGCAAGGCCAAATTGTGCTTCATCGAGAATATCTACCATGCCGGTTTTTGAGTTTTTCTTTTCAAATAGGGCTGGATTTGTTTCGTAAGCACGCAAGAGATAATATGTGGTGTAGGCGATTGCCGAGGTGAATTTTGCATAATTACCGGCTGCGTACCATCCGCCTTTGAGATTGAGTGTAGCTCCGTCAACGTCCTCTTTCCAGTTGTCCCATTCGTGACTTGCGGGATTTTTTTTGCGGAAAATAACAACTGCAGAATCTCCCATGTGGGCAGGATTTCGATCGATCGTTTCTGCCGTTCCACTACGCATTGAACGGAGAAAGCGGAGTGAGCTGGTAATTACATGGCCATAAGGATTGGAATCAACGGTGATTTTTTTCTCAGCTGTACCGGCTCGGAAAAGGAATTCGCCCGAATTTGCCAATGATGTAAAGTCGATTCGATAGTTATATGCTTTGGGAGAAAAATCAGAAATACCTGTTTTAGGAGTTCCGATCGTCCCCGAAAGAACGGTTTTCCCCGATATATCGGTAAGTGTCCAGTTTTTACCTGCTATATCTTCATCTGACATGATTACGAGATTTTTACGAGCGGTTGGGAAGTATCCGGCTTCATTAACTCGAATCACCTGCGCCGAAATTACTGGAGACGCACACATGGTGGCCACCGCTATCGAAGCAATGAGGGTTCTCATTCGCATGAGGACTCCTTTTCTAAAAAGTAATTGTTATTTACACAAAATCTAATCTACAACAATGAAGAAGAATTTGTTTTGCAAAAGGGTTGTATAATACTGCCGGAACGGAATAGGTCGCCGTTGCGGTTCTTTTGTTAAGTAATAAAAGAGAAATTTCAGATCATAAAATAGTATATTACCTAAGCACAGCAGATTGAATTGAAGCGAGCAATCAACATTAAGTTTTCAACAACACCGCGGAGAGTTGAGGTTTTTTAGACCATGAAAAACGGTTTTAAGAGCTTTATTGTGAAACGTTACGTTCCCGTTATGATTGTTTTGGCGCTTGCTGTATTGGCGGTTTCAATTCGTTCGACGGTTTTAATGGGCGCAATTATCAGAGAGTATAGCGTTCCGCTTTCGCTTGTTCCTTGTGTTCAGGATAAGCGTGATTCGCTCTATGAAATATCTACTTATGCAGACAATGCAGAACCTCTAGGCAAATCTGAAGTTTCATCGCCCAACGTTACCGAGACGGCTGTGTCTTACTCGTATACACTGCGAACTGGTACTGAATATCCCTATGTTGGGCTCTCCTTTTTTGCTCGCCCTGAACGAAATGCTAAAATTAAACAACATTTGAATTTTTCGAAATACTCACACATCCGTCTCAAAGGGAAAATTGCAAATAGTTCAGCGGAACAACTCTTTATTAAGACGATTATTCCCGGTTTTACTAAGGCGGAAAACAGAGGGACAGAAGGTTCGTATGTGGCCACAATTTCTGCTTCGAACGGCGCTTTTGATACGGTGATAGCACTCAACGAATTAGAAACACCTGATTGGTGGTATTCGAGTAATAAAGTAGCGGCAAATTCACTGCCTAAAGAAAAATTCCTCAAAGTAGTGGATATTGCATTTCAAAATGGGTACGATTCACCGTATGATAAACAAGTTTCGGTTTCAATAGATGAGTTTGTGTTAGTAAAAGAGATTCAAG